>JBBQXY010000004.1:0-85297 GCA_038209195.1 Ktedonobacterales bacterium
TTGTTCCGTCTCTTGCAGTAGGGCTATTTTCAGCTTTTCGTTCGTTTCCATTGGTAGGGATCCTCTCTGTTTTGGACTTTTTACTTACAGATGAGGATACCACCTTTTTGCTTGCTTGCCTACAACTTTTTCATACACCCGACCAAAAGACAACTGAGTGCCGCACTAGCCAATTTAGGGCGTTCTGCTTTACTTTAGGCAAGGTCATACGTTGTGAACAGTGATGACCTTTGAAAATGTCTTCAAAGGGGATAGCGAGTGCCTCCTTTGCACTAACAAGAGAGGACGAGCGTTAGGACCGAGCCATGAAATGTACGAATTGTGGATTACCACTATCGCCAAATAATACGCCAATCATTTGCCCTCGTTGTCATACGACGACGCAAGTAGGGTCAAAGTCTAGTTTACCACGAACATCCCAGCCGTTCGATAGCCAGGGGTGGAACGGGCAAGGTGGACAAGTTGGGCAGGTAGGATCGCCTCATTCACCGCAGGGACAAGCTCAACCAGTTAGCTTTTATCAGGAGAGCACACTGACCCAGGTGCAACCACCATCATCTCCAATGTGGAATTCGAATCCGCAATACGAGCAAATGCCTTTCCCGCAGTCGGGACAAGCCTGGCAATCTACTCCTCCTCCAACACCCATTCCAACACCTCAACCAGGTAAAGTGCAGACGAGTAGCAACGCGTATATGGCTCTTTCTCACCAAGCAGAGGGACTCTATCCCCCTGCCACGCCACCAGTACGACCGCTTAAACCACGCACGAGCAACTTCGGCTTTTTCGTTGCCACGCTCTTCGTCATTACAGGTGGTTTAATGTTGGCTATTGTCTATGTCATGGCGCTGAGCTTGCCACAAACCGATGCAACCTCGGCCTCTCTAAGCACAACACAGTCAACACAAAGCGTTATTCCATCACCTACGACCGCCAAAACGCCAGTAGTAAGTCCAACTCCCATCGCCAGCACATTGCCCGGACAATCCTATATTGATAATGCTCAGATGACCAGTGCGGTCAATATCAACACTGCCCAGCCACTACAAACAACGACCACTTTCCAAGAGAACAAAAAGATTTATGTCACCTTTGCTATTCATCCCAATGGGAAAAGTGGAGCGGTCTGCTTGTACTGGTACTTGAACAGCCATAATATTACACAATACCCTTTTACAGTCACTGAGATGGCAAAGGCAGGCTACTCTTTCGCCGTCTATGGAGGCACGGGAGCCGCATATGTTGATATCTACTGGGCCAGTACGATCACCTGTAGCGATAAAATCCTAGCACAGCATGTCACTTTCACAGTGAAAGCTTGATGTTTTCATGCCTGGATACATCTTGGCAGGGAAGCTGAAGCATGATATTATAAGTATCTTATTCAGCTATGCGCTTTTCTTGCAGTAGTCAAGCGAATTGTATCAACCCATCAGGAGTAATTAGATGCAATGTACCAATTGTGGTGCGAATCTTCCTTCAGGTGCTGTGTCATGTCCGCTCTGTGGATTACCTACCCCATACAATGCTGCGGGGTCTGCTGATACACCACAGATCGCGCCAACGGTAATTGCACCACAGCCATACTATGTTTCGTCATCGCCGATCGATCCGACTGTAGCCATACCCCCGGCTGGAGCAATGCCTCCAACTGGTTATGGGACACCCGCCTATGGGACTCCACCTGCATCTGGTCCGAACCCATATGATCCAAACCTCGCCAATTCTTACAATGCGCCACCTCCACCATATCAGGTTCCACCACAATATGGGGCTCCTCCTATGCAACAAGGTGGCTATGCCCCGCCGCCGCAAGTTGGCCCCGGTGGCTATAGCTATGGAGCTCCACCGCCTAAACGCCGCAGCAGAGTTGGACTTATCGTCGGGATTGTACTCCTTGTCGTCTTGCTCGCCTGCGTTGGCGTTTCTGTGCTGGCCTATCTGGGCGCGAAACAGGGCATTAACAATGTCACAGCTACCGTAACCGCGGTGTCTGGTACCGCGAACAGCAATCCCACTGCAGATACAACAAGCACTTCGGGACAAGGCACCCCACCGTCAGGGCAAGCCATCGATCCCACGGCTGCAGGAATCATCTCGAATATCCAGACCGCCAGCGCTATTGACCAGAAAACGGCTTTACCGACCAAACTGACCACGACCTTTACCGCCCAACAAACAATTTATGCCACCGTTAATCTTAACATGAATGGACAGACTGGCTACGCCGAGGCCAAGTGGTACGGTAACAATAGTTTGATCCATACCAGCACAATACTAAATATCAATGATCCCACTTTTACTGACGCCTTCTTTAAGTTTACTTACGACAGCGCAACGCAGGGAGCAGTGGAAATTTACTGGTGTACACAATCTGACTGTAGCGATGCCGCGCTTGCTAGTTCGACCAATTTTACCGTCACATCGTCCAGCTTCCATTGGCAGGGACAATCCCCTGTAGCCTTTATCGATAGCAATCGCCCATATTATGCTTCCCTGCAATAATCGTAGCTTAGCAAAATTGATGCGATAGTTCAGGGCTCTTCGTACGTAATTACGTGAGAGATTCTTGACATTTTTGTTAGAATAAACGGGCCAGGAAGCCCCCGTCATTCATGCGGGGGATGAATGGCCCTCCCATATGGGGCGTGATGGGTGGGGTACGCTCTTTCATCAGTTTTTTCCTGACTTTTTTGGTGAAAACATGCGAGAATAGATGGATGAAAACAACGCTTACGGCAAAACTCAAATTGCAGACCACTCCTGAACAGTTCAAGGCTTTGCGGGCCACGCAGTTGGCCTATCGGGATGCCTTGAATTATGTTAGTCAGTATGCTTACGCGCATGGCAAGATGAGCAACAAAGTGGGTTTGCAGACGGGAACGTATCACGAGATACGCACGCGTTTCAAGCTTCCTGCTCAAATGGCCTGTAGCGTTCCTCGTCAAGTCGGCGCAACCTATAAAGCCTTGTGGACAAAGGTCAAGCAGAATGCCTCTGCACGCAAAGCAGGGTTGACCAAGAAACGCTATAAAGGACTTGATAAGGCTCCCACTTATGTCTCGCCCACGCTGACCTATCAAGTGGGCCATGACTACGGCTTCAAGAAAGAGCAGCAGGTGAGCATCCTGAGCTTGGAAGGGCGTGTCATTGTCCCCTATACGGGCTATAGCAAGCACGTAGCTCTTCTTCAACAAGGGGCAGGCATTGGAGCGGCGAAACTCTGGTATGACCAACCCCGCAAGCAATTCTACCTGCTCGTGTCCCTTGAGATTGAAGGAGCCGATCCCTCTCCCCAAACCCATACCAGTGTGGTTGGGGTCGATGTGGGAATACGGTACCTCGCCGTCAGCAGTAGCATGAAAGGAGAAGCCACGTTCCATTCTGGGAAATCCGTGGTTTCCAGCTCCAACCACTACGCACGTCTGAGAAAGCGTCTTCAGAAAAAAGGCACTCGTGCCGCGACGCGCCGTTTGGTGCGCTTGAGCCAACGAGAGAGACGGTTGAAGCAAGACGCCAATCATGTCGTGAGTACACGCATGGTGGAACGGCACCCGCATGCCATCATCGGACTGGAAAACCTGACAGACATCCGTGAACGCAAACGGGGCAAGAAGGTAACCAAGAAACAACGCAAGGCGAACGCTCGTCAATCGAAGTGGGCGTTTGCTGAACTGCATGCCATGATTGCGTATAAAGCAACGTTACATGAGAGTATGGCGGTGAAAGTGGACGCCCACTATACCAGCCAGGCATGCCCCAAATGCGGGCATACCAGTCGGGACAATCGTCCTGGTAAGGGTTTGCTGTTTGTCTGTCAGGTGTGCCAGTATACTCTTCATGCCGACCTCGTCGGTGCGAGAAACATCGCGTTACGAACGTTGCTCATCCGGCAAGACTGGATGAGTACGGGCTGCTTGTCAGTCAGCCCTGATGTGTCGAGCGATGAAGCCAAAGCAGCCCGCCTGCAAAGGTATGCTGAGTTGCGGTGGAGTTCAGACACAAGCCCCCGTGCTTCTGCCGGAAGGTGACTGACATAGATGGCTTTTGTGATAGACCATACTGTAGTATACTGAGTATGTGTATTCTTCCTTCATTTCGTAACAGGAGAAAATAAGCATTATGACGTGTAGAAACTGTGGAATTAACTTGCCACCAGGAGCAGTAGTTTGTCCCCGGTGTGGTTCGCCTACACCATATAATATTACCAATGGCTCTGGTGGTTCACCACAATATGACAAAACTGTGGCGGCAAGCCCTTATGGCAATTCCCCTGCGCCGTCGACAGCATATGGTACCCCTCCTTATGGATCACAGCCAGCGGCTAATCCATATGAGACTCCACCTAACCCTTATGGAGTACCTCCACAGGCACCTAATCCATATGGTCCCCCTTCTATGCCGCCATCAGGCAACTACAACGCACCACCACCGCCACAGCCATACATCCCACCATTGCCACCACAATATACACCACCAGCACCTAAAAAACGCGGGAGAACAGGTCTCATCATCGGTATCCTTGCCCTTGTCGTCGTCATTATTCTTGTCAGTGTTATTGGCGTCGTTATTTCGAATGGACAGCATCAGCTCGCTGTTCAAGCCACGGCTACCGCCCAGAGCAATGCTACTATCACGGCTCAGGCCCACATTACGGCGACCTCGATAGCCGCCACCGCCACCGCCGTGGTCACAACCTACCCTTTTAGCAACAAAGTGCTCCTCAACGACCCACTGAGCGATAACAGCAAAGGCATGAAATGGGACGTCTTCACGAATCAAACGGGTGGGTCGTGTCAATTCACCGGTCAAGCCTATCACGCCAAGGAGACACAAGCCGGGTTCTTCAATACCTGTTTCGCGAACCAGTCGCACTTTAGCGACTACACCTTCCAGGTAGATATGACCATCACTTCCGGTGATAGAGGGGGATTACTTTTCCGCGCAGATAGTGTCAATAATAAGCTGTACTACCTGCGTTTGGATCAGAGTGGATCGTATTCCCTCTTCCTCTATGTTGATAACACAGGGACAAACGCGCGTTCACTCGATCATGGTACCACCACCGGCTTCAACACTGGACTCAATCAGAAGAATACCGTGGGGGTCGTTGTCAAGGGCAATTCCATCGGACTGTATGTGAATAAGCAGCTCATCAACACCATCACAGATAGCACCTATAGCACTGGTTTAATCGGCCTCACGGCTGAATCGAACACCGCGTCAACCGAAGTCGTCTACAGCAATCTCATGATTTTCGGGTTGTAAGAACAACAAAGCACAAGAGCGCGGTTTCCAGGGCGACCGCAAGGGTGCGCCCCTACTATACACCATTAGACCGCCACTATGTGGCGGGGCCTCAGACGCCGGTTCTCAGATAGTAGGGGCGCACCCTTGCGGTCGCCCTGGTAGAAAACTGGATCGACCTGTGTTCTACTCATGCCTCAATCAATAATCGCCTCAACACTTTGCCCACAATATTTTTGGGCAGTTCCGCGCGAAACTCTATCTGCTCCGGTACTTTATAGGCATCTAATCGTTCGCGACAGAGAGCCAGCAGCTCATCAGCAGTAGCTTTCTCACCGCGTTTGAGCACGACAACGGCTTTGATAAACGGCGAATTTACGCCATTCTTTTGTGCCGTCGTACTGACTACCGCAGCCTCTAACACTTTGGGATGCTCATAGAGCACCTCTTCTACATCGCGTGGATAGACATTGTAAGCACCCGTGAAGATTAAGTCTTTCTTGCGATCAACAATCGTAAAGAAGCCATCTTCGTCCATACGTGCCAGATCACCCGTATGCAACCAGCCATCTTGCAAAACCTGCACAGTATCTTCTGGCTTCTTCCAATAGCCCTGCATCACCTGTGGACCTTGAATAATAAGTTCACCCACCTCATCAGGTGGCAAAGGTGCGCCCGTTTTGAGATCGATAATGCGAGCATTTGTCCCAGGCAAGGGAATGCCAATACTCCCTACGCGCCGTTCACCTTTCAATGGGTTCGAGTGTGTTACGGGAGATGCTTCGGTTAGGCCATAGCCTTCTACCAGACGACCACGCGTGAGCTTTTCAAACGCCTCTTGCACCTCAACGGGCAGCGAGGCCGAACCGCTAATACAGGTGCGAATAGCCGAGACACCGTACGAGCGCACCCTGGGGAAATTCGCGATAGCTAGATAGAGGGCAGGAACACCAGGGAAGATAGTGGGGTGGTGTTCCTTGATAGCATCGAGAATCTGTTCGGTACGCCTGGTCGGTAATAGAATGAGTGATGCGGCGATTGCCATCGACAGGTTCATACAATCGGTAATGCCATACGAGTGCGAAAGGGGCAAAACCGCTAAGATTACCTCGCGCCCACGTTGCGCATCGGGCATCCAATGTCGCGTCTGCACCACATTTGTCATGAGGTTGCCATGCGAGAGCATGACGCCTTTGGGTACATCGGTCGTGCCAGAGGTGTATTGCAGTAGAGCCAGGTCCGTTGTAGTAGTGCCGCTATCTAACGGCCCTGTCTCCTGTTTACGCAGGAGTTGTTGGAAAGAAATTTCGCGATAGGGTGTTTTTGGCAGCAATACTGCTGCTTCCTTCGTGCCTTGTGGCTGTTCCTCCTCTTTATGCCCGTTCTGTTTGGCCTCAGCTTTATGTGCTTCCTCAGAGGCGGTATCCACATCAGCCATGCCAGTCATATTACCCGTACTACCCTGACTGTGTGGCTCGCTACCCTCCACAAGACTGGCAATCAAGACGCGCTGTGGCATGGGCAGGTATTCGCGCACATCGGTATAGATAACCTGCTTGATGCTACTGCCAGCACACACACGCTCGACCATGCCGCGATACGAAGTAAGCGTCAGCAATACTTTGGCTTCCGAATCGCGCAGTTGATAGGCAATCTCATCTTCATTGGAGAGTGGGCTGCCAATCACGACAATAGCACCTGCTTTCAGCACCCCAAAAAAGGCTATCACACATTGCGGAATATTCGGCAATAAAATAGCGACCCTATCGCCAACATGAATATTCAGTTCCTGGAAAGCACGCGCACAGCGATTGCTTTGCGCATCTAGCTCACGATAACTCATCTTCTGCCCAAAGAAAATAATAGCGGCTCGCCCAGGAAAATCACGCGCCGCGTTGCTAAACATCTCGTGTAAAAGCTGCTTTGGCATGGGCAACTGTTCCGGTACATCGCTGTCATAATGCTGCAGCCAGGGCATCTCGGACAGGCGGGTTGCCAGCGCACTACTCCGCGTGACGCCGGGTACCTTATCAAGTTTCGCGTCTGACTTCGGTTCGACAAAACGACGAATGGCGCGATTGACGGCATCAGGACGCTCCAGTTGCACCAGGTGTGAGGAAACAGGGATAACGACCTGGTGTGCATTGGGAATGCTACGCTGTACGTCTTCATAGTGTTCGCGCAAAAAGACCGTATCACGCTGACCTAGTACCACTAGCGTCTGTGTATGCAATTGTTGCATGCGTTCGCCACCACGCCACAGCGACATTACCCGATCATGGAGTCCTTTTAAAGTGCGCTGTGGTGCATAGAGAGCGACCCCTACCATTTTCGCTGTGCGGCTGAAGATGGGATCGGGGACGTTCATCAGTCGGCGCAGCACAGGACGTACAATAAAGCGCGTGGGCACACCGATTAATACCAACTTGCTGATATCATCAGAATTACGCAGTGTATATTCGGTGGCGATAGCGCCACCAAAAGAGTGGGCAATGAGCGCGAAAGGTTTCTGGACAGCTAACTTCGACAAAACCATTTCCAGGTCATCCACCAGACCATCCATCGTATACGGCTGTGCTTCAGGATCGTCGCTGAGGCCATGTCCACGCAGATCAGGAGCCACCACACGCACCGTTTGCCCAAAGTAACGCAACTGGTAGAGCCACTGTGCGGCATTCCCGCCATAGCCATGCACAAAAACCAGCGTCTGCGTGGCCCCTTCGGGATGAATATCAATCGCGCTGATACGGCGTATCTTTTTGCCGACGTGGCCTAAAGGCACATAAACGGTGCGGCGATACATTTCAATGTCTAATGTCATGGGTCACCCCTCTTCAGACTGCACCACAGATTGGAGAATCTCGGTAAGACGGGTGCGTTCTTGCTGAGTCAATGGCAGCAGCGGTGAACGAGGGCGTCCACCATAGCCAGCAGTGAGTTCGAGCGCGGCCTTCAACCCCGGCACGCTATAGGTCGCCGTGACGGCAGTATTTGCTGGCACTAGCACCTCCTGCAATGCTCGCGCCTCCGCCCACTGCCCCTCGGTAAACAACTGCTGTACGCGACAGACCTCGTATGGAAATACATTTGCCAGTGCGGCAACGGCTCCTACAGCTCCTACCATCAACGCGGGAAGCAAATAGCCCGCGCTTCCGGCAAAGACGCTAAACAGTCGCTGATCCCTTATTCCCACTGTCTCAACGATCTGCTGCAGTTTCGCCATGTTGCCCGCGCTATCCTTCACGCCGATAATGTTGGGATGTTCCGCGAGGGTACAGATTGTGGCGGCATCAAGGTCAAGGCCAGCAGCACTGGCTGGCATATTGTAGATCACTAGTGGCAAAGAACTCGCGTCGGCAATCGCTCGATAGTGTGCGAGCAAGGCACGCGCATCCATACGCCCTTTATAATAGAAGGGAGGTAGAACAAGCACGACATCCGCTCCAGAGCGAGCCGCTTGCTCGCAATTGCGAATAGTAGCGCGTGTCGATTGCTCTCCGCAGCCAGCGATAAGCAATGCCTTTGGGCCAGCCGCCTCGCGTGCCGCTTCAATCACGCGTGCGCGTTCGTCACTCGTAAGATGGACCGCCTCGCCATTCGTCCCCATCACGACAAAGCCGCTGATACCCCGCGCCTTCAACCGTGCGATGTGCCGCTGATAGGTCGGGATGTCAAGCTCCTCTTGCGCATCAAAGAAGGTGGGCAACGGGGGATAAATACCACGTAGTTGTATTCCAGTCATCATGCATAATCCTCATAGATGTACGCTCAGTTCATCGATGTGGGAATTATACCATATGGGGTTTGGGGCTGAAATGCCATAGGAGGCAAGTTACGGGAAGCAGGGAGAGGCGGCCTCTCTCTCGTAGGGGCGGGAGAGGTGTTGGGTAGGGTGGGGACCCTTGTGGTCGCCCGTGGGGAAGGGCGCGGCATCTGAGATGCTAACCTTCCGTACATGCGCTTTCACGATTTACGGCACATTACTGCGACGATCTTATTAGTGGCTGGTGTACACCCAAAAGTGGTGCAGGAACGTCTAGGGCACAGCTCAATCGCAATGACGATGGATGTGTACTCTCATGTGCGGCCTTCTATGCAGCAAGAGGCGGTTGAGAAGATAGACGATATGTTTAAATGATTGTAGTTGACGAGGTGAAAAATCTATTTGAGTTTCGCTTTTTTCTAAATAAAGCGGATATCCGCATTGGATACCCGCCTTCTCTGTACCCGACTGCCTTAAGCTTTGCGCGATTTTCTCTCTGTGCGTTTTTTCGAAGCAAGCTTCATCCAGTTGGGTGTAAAACCTGGGTTGGCATACCCCAAGAAGTCATCAGTTTCGAGCATCATTTTTAACTCGCTGCTTTCCAAGTCTGGTGCCATGGCGGTCACAAACCTACGACCGTCACTCGCCTCAACTAATGCCCAACAGACCACCGGTTCCGTGAAGTACCCTGGTTCGCCTTGTGCTGGCTCTTCTATACTGCCCCAAGCTGCTTCCCATCCCGGTTGAGCAGGCATAATCTGGAGGATGTGTGGTTCCTTTTCTTCGTGCTGTGTCATCGTATCCACTTTCCTTTCTTCTTATGATTTCAGCCTTGCTTAGGTGTCTTTTCACCTGCTAGTATTATAACTCGTAATGGTATGCCCGTACCACAATCAGGGCTGAAAGTACTGTGGGATGTGCGTTTGCAAGTGCAGGTCAAGCATATTCGTGAAGGTTCGGCAGTCTTGAGCATCCATTAAGAATTTACCAACGCTGTCAAGTCTGGGTTCTCCGTCAAGTTAAGTGAATCTAAAGCAGTCAGAGAAACATTGATGTATACTGAGGCACTGATCAAGCCAGTTCATGAATAACCATTCTCAACATATGGTAGAGCTTTCACTTAACTTGACGGAGAACCAAGTCTGCTATCAGTAGTGGGTCTTAAGTTGCTTTGATGTGCTTAGGAGTAGTTCTTATGGGGATTGGTGAATGTATGGAATGAGAGGATGAGTAATGTGGGAATTATACCATATGGGGTTTTCTTTATTGATAACGATAGAATCTCGATGAAAGACCCACTCAGCTTCTTAGTCGCTCTGCCATTCATCAATTTGTTGCTCTGAGGTTAATCCTGCTCGTGGAGATTCATCTTGTCCAAGACATAGTGAATCAAAGCAGTTTGATGAAATTTGCTTGTTCAAAATGATGATCAGTGGTAAGTGCCTCTCGTATACCACGTTCGTTCATTAGGTTAAAACTTGTTGCATCAACTAGGCTCCCCTCCTTATCTAGTCTATTACGAAGAAGAAGGAGAGCTACAGAATGGCTTTTCTCACCAATATGCACAACCTCTATATCAGGAGAACGTGATATGCGGTCAACGACATTGAGCAAGTCCTCACGACTCAAACGACAACGTTTGCCATCTGTACCTAAATATTCATTGATAATATAGTTTGTCGTTACAATTGGTCGGCGTACTTTTAGGGCACGAGTAAATATTTCTGTTGCCTTGGCGTGGAGAGGTTCATTTTTGCCGAATATTTCAATCCAGCCAGAGGTATCTACAAACAAACTTTCCATGCCAACTACCACTTAATACATCGCTCTATATTTGAGCAGATGGTTATCACTATTCAGCTACTATATCGTTTGTCACCTCTGTCTGGGGCTCCAGAGAGTCAATAAAACGCAGGAATTCATCTACCTGTGCATCATAATCCTCTGGCAATGATGCTGGTTTTAGAACAGTTGGCCCTTCAGTTGTAGTTTTCTCCGCCGGAATAAACGTCACGGAAGATTCAGACACTGGTTGTTGCGCTGATACATGAATAAATTTTCTCCAGGAGGAAGATGGCCTGTGCATTGAAACATAAGACATTGCTGTACCGCTTATCGATTGAGATGCTGTATAAGCCGATGTTAATGGATAAGTACTAGATGTAATAAAGCTATTCATTTCTGCTTACTCCTCTTTGATTGATTCGCCACTAGAGTGATTCATCCGCTGAAGCATCGTTGTTTGCTGATCATATAAGGCTCTGCATCCTTGCGGGGGAAACGTAGGGCGCGATTTATCGCCGCCACCGCCGATTTATCGGCCCGTCCTCGCCAATCCCCCTAAAACATGGAGAGCCGAAACCGATGCCCACGCGTTTGTTGGGCTATTTTTTATGGCCCATTTCACAAGAATACTGTGCTCTATAGCATAGCGTGTACCAAAAAAAATGGGTATAGTCGTAATTAAAGAAGATAAACATCTTATAGACAACACAGCAAAAAATTCGGGAGAGACGACTATGAAACAACACACTCTTTTGCGCGGCATTCTCACTTGTATTGCGGGGCTTGTATTGATATTCATAATTTCAGCATGCGCGGGTGTACCCGGCACCACTGGCTCCAGCAACAGCGTTTCCATCACTGGCACAGTCCAGTCAGTAGATACGGTAAATGATACCGTTACGCTGAGCGTTCAGGGCCAAACACTGACGATTAAAGGGTTAAACGCTACTCAGTTGTCAGCTATTCAGTCCCAAGTTGGACACGTTTACACGATTACTGCTACGCAGAACAGCGATGGTTCGTACACCATCACTACTGGCACCACTCCAATCAACGATAACACTACTCAGACCGTTACCCAGGGTATTGTTACCGCGACCACCAATGATGGCACGCCGGATACCAATACCCCTGAGCCTGGCTCTATTACATTCATCGGCAAAGTGCAATCGGTGTCGAACAGTGCGCTAGTCGTAGCTATGCCCAACGGCCAGAACTTGTCCATGAGCATTGTGAATGGTCAGACCGACCTCGGCGATTTCAATGGTTCGCTACCAACTGTGGGCCAGTTGATTAAGGTCGAAGCCTCGACAAATACCGATGGCAGCTTCATGGCAACCAAGCTGAGTGCCACAGATAGTGGCAATCTACAAGATCAAAACCTGATCACATATAAAGGCTTAAGCACCAGCGCAGTGGGAAACGACAATGTGCTTCACCTGAAAGTGGGCAACCAGAGTTTGACCTTCACTATTAGTTCCAGTGCAGACCTGGGCGACTTCAACAACAACGCTCAATCCATCAGCAACAACCAATCGATCAAAGTAGACGTGCTCTATCAGGGAAGCAGCAGTCTTGTTCAAAAAGTGAGCAACTAGCGAACAATATGCTTCCAAGCATACAAAGAGGCCAGGAACAAAGACGTTCCCGGCCTCTTTACTTTATCTGTTCGTTAGCGCAAGACATTCAATGCCACAATAGCCAGCACAATGAAAACCACAACCGCGATACTCATCCATACCATGCGCAAAAGAGCTTCCCGGCGTGTGGCGGCTACCCGAAGCGTTGTTACCCGTGCATCTTCTGCTGGGCACCAACCCGAGGCTCCGCAATATGGACACAACGGGAACAGTTCATATGGCGGACACAGCGTCTCGTTGCCATCTCCGTAATTGTAGGCACCCACTTCATAGCGAATCTGCTCGCTTTCAAAAACCGCATGACAATGGGTACAGCGTAGTAAGAGATATTCCGCCCAATCTTTCGCATTACACGAGGGGCAGATCGTCGTCGGTGTCCGTCCCCGCAAAGAGGCGATAGTCCAACGGTGATGGCAGCGATGGCAGTGTAGTGGATAGGTATCCCGTGCGACAGGTGACGCCTGGGCTAAGCCAGCAATCTCACGATCAATGCCCCGCAACATACCTTCTAGCTGCAAGGTTCGTACCTCATTAGCGGTGAGATCATACGTCAAATCGCCCAGCTCTAAGTGCAGAGGGGATTCATTAGGGTCATTAGAGCCGTCAGTAATATCAGGAAAGCTATAGTGGCGTTGCCGATCACGCCGCGCGCCTGGTGACACTTCCGCGGCCGTATGCAATTTCTGCGTGCCGCCCCTAAACATATCACTGGCGACATAGCCTCGCGGCGATGAAGCTCCTAAAACATGCTCCGAGCGTCGAGCGTCGTAAACTTTTCGCTCTGCTGGATCGTTTAAAGTTTGATATGCCTGCAACAAAGCACGCATACGCTCTTGCACATCCTCCCCTTTATAAACATCGGGGTGATACTGCAAAGCAAGTTTCTTAAAAGCGGCTTTGATGCTACTGGCAGAGGCCTGTGGGTCAATACCCAATATGGCATAATAATCAGTAAAAGTATTCATAAATAACGTGAATAATCAGCCCAGTGGTATTTTTTCTTAAAACAGCTATCGTACTACATAGACGTTTGAGAAGGGTAAAGGTTGCAGTTATGCAAAGCTCACATGACTTCCAAAGATTAAGCACGGCATGTAGCCAGGAAGGTTGTATCCTTTGTCGCCTGGCAGGGGAAAGCATGCACCGCTACCTGGAAACCTGGAAAGACGAACTGTTCACCGATGTTTCGATACGCGAAGATTTGCGACACTCCAAAGGCTTTTGCCATCAACACACATGGCAACTGGTGGACTTGGGAGCCGTCATATCTCTGGCCCAGGCCTACCGCGATGTCCTTTCAGATGCGATGGAACAGATAGAACACGACAACGGCACCCGGAAGCGCCATTGGTTTGAGGCTAAAGCAGAGCCGACCCTCTGTCCCGCGTGCCAACAGCAAGCAAAGTTCGAGTCCCGGCTCGTCTCTTCTTTGCGTGAAGCCCTGGCAGAGCCGACCTTTTACACCAAATTCTCCGCTTCATCCGGCCTATGCCTGTCCCACTTCCAACTGGTCAGTGAACTCAAACCGCTCGGTTTACCTACCACATGGCTCCCATTACTACAACAAGCTCAACTGCTTTGCTTGCAACGGTTAGACGCCCAGCTCGCCGAATTGATCCGCAAGCACGATTACCGTTTTAAAGATGAAGCACATGGCCACGAGATGCTCTCCTGGAAAAATGCAGCCGGTCTAGTCGCAGGAGAGGATCAACGAGCGTAAGAAGGTCATAGAGCATCAGGGTCTATCCCCAGTGAGCGCAGTTTCTGAGCAAGTGCATCTGCCCTTCTCGTCTCTGCTCTCCTGGCTTTGGCCTCTTCCTCTGCCTTGGTGAGACGGAGGTGCCCCTGGCGGTCATAAAGTCGCAGCAACTCGCCCTCCGGCACCAAAAAACTCTCCAGGTGCGGACTCCACACACGTCCTTGTGAATCTACCGGCAAGGCTTGCATCTACGGCTTGCCAGCGTTCCTCATCAAGTGCCACCCATAAAGGCGTTGTGCTCCGCTTCGCCGCAGTGGCGGCTCATTGGGATCGTAAGCAAAGTACTCTGCCACCCCCATCTGTGCATACTTCAGCGGCTTCTCATCGAGGTCGTTCTTCCAGGTTTCCTCCGAGGCAATCTCGAAAACCACCTGGGGTGCCGACCCACTCTTGCCTACTTTCCAGCTCCTCAAATGGTGGAAGTCGGCCTCTTTAAGCACCGCGATATCGGGCGCGAGTGGATACTCCGCCGGATTGGAGGTTTGGTAGAAGTTGAGGTTCTCGTAGATGGCACAGACCTGCCCTCGAAAGAGCCAGGTGAGCACATCCATGAGGTAGTGAACGAGGGCTGCGTGAAAGGAGGGTTCCCCCATCAGATCTTCTTCGGTGGGGTGGGAATCGTAATAATAGGCGATATCGTCTTCAATGTGTTCGACCATCGTGCTCTCCATTCTGGAGGGTAATATGCTTGCCCACATCTCCTGTCCATCTGTATCGTCTCAAGTGGTGACGCCCCTCCTTGCGTTCTTAATCAGCATGGCAGAGGATGGTGTCAAGTTAATAATACCATACGCTTGGCGGGCTTACAATGAGATACTATGGCTCATACAAGAAAGCCTTGTCATCCTGAGCGCAGCCTTGTCATTCTGAGCGCAGCCTTGTCATTCTGAGCGCAGCGAAGAATCTCTGCGCGCCACGAGAGATTCTTCGCTGCGCTCAGAATGACACCCAGGACACCACTTCCGTCCTCTCACGGGCAGTCTTCCCTCCAAACGTCTGTAACTTCGCGCCTAGTGGTTGCATATTATGCCAAAATATCTTATAGTGTATGTAGTTACGTTAAAATATTATATAGTATCTAGGAGATAGCTATGGAACGTTTATTGACGACAGAAGAGGTCGCGGAATTGCTGCGGATCGATCCCGTGACCGTCAGGCGACTGGTTACGCGAGGCGAATTAGTCGCATATCGCATTGCTGGCGAATATCGTTTTACGCTCGCGTATGTCGAGAGCTATGTTGAGAGTCAACGGGTTGTAGTAAATGCGAGTCCTAACAATCCGTTTGCGAAGTTCACTGAGCGAGCGCGTAAAGTGTTAACGCTGGCAAGTGAGGAAGCGCGCCTGTATCATCATAGTGGTGTCGGACCAGAACATGTATTGCTAGCGATCATGAGCGAGGGGGAGGGAATAGCAGCCAAGGCGTTGGATGGCCTGCTACAGATACCAGCAGACGAGGTGAGGAAACAAATTGCAGCACTGCACCCAGCGGAGGATCAGCCAGTTGAATATGGACAGATCGGGATGACCTCGCAAGGAAAGGAGAGTATTGAACTGGCGGTACAGGAGGCAAGAGCACTCGAACATCATTATATTGGAACGGAGCACATGCTGCTGGGCCTGCTGCGGCAAGAAGAGGGGATTGCCAGCCAGGTCTTACAAGCAGCAGGGGTGACGCTTGAGGAGACGCGCAATCGTGTCAAACAATTGCTGGCGACAGTCCAGGCACCGAAACGGCCCGAAACAAAACAGCAGGAGGAGTCATAGCGAAAGATTGACGTTCTGCTGCTCTCAGTCATACACTTAGTATGAAACGAAAGAAATCTTATCATACTCTGATGCTAAATAAAGGAGAAAGCCAGGATGGTCAGTTCATTTGAACATGAGACGCCTCTTTGGGAGCCAGGAGAAGAGCTAAAGCAGCAAGCGAATATAACGAAATATATGCAGTGGTTGGAACGCGAAAAAGGTTTGAGCTTCCACACCCGTGATGAGTTGTGGGAGTGGTCGGTCAATAAGCTGGAAGATTTCTGGGCTTCACTGTGGGAATTTTTTCATATCCAGGCATCAGAGCAACCTACGACTACATTGGTTGAAAGAAAGATGCCTGGTGCGAGCTGGTTTCCAGGTGCGAAGCTTAACTATGCCGAGCACGTCTTTAGGAATGCCAACACCGATCGTCCCGCGTTAATCTTCCGCTCCGAACGGCAACCAATGATAGAAATTTCCTGGCAAGAGTTGCAGCAGAAGGTCGGGGCAATAGCACATTCCTTGCGCGCGTTAGGCGTAGAGCGTGGGGATAGAGTAGTAGCCTATATGCCCAATATGCCGGAGACGCTGATGGCCTTTCTCGCCTGCGCCAGTATGGGTGCCATCTGGTCGAGTTGTTCGCCGGACTTTGGCACGAACAGCGTAATTGATCGCTTCAAACAGATTGAGCCAAAGGTGCTCTTTGCAGTCGATGGCTACCAGTACGGTGGCAAAACGTTTGATCGACGACCGATGCTGGCTGAACTACAACAGGCACTACCAACGCTGACAAAGACGGTGCTGGTGCCCTATTTGTTCAAAGATGCAGCGCTTGAAGAGAGCGGACTTTCCAAAGCAGTAGCGTGGCAGGAGATGCTTAGCGCAGCATCCCCACTGATTTTCGAGCAAGTACCCTTTGATCAACCCCTCTGGGTACTGTATTCCTCCGGCACCACTGGCTTGCCCAAGGCTATTGTGCAGGGGCATGGCGGCATCCTGCTGGAACACCTTAAAAGCTTGATTATAGAATTGAACATGAAGCCAGAGGATAAGTTCTTCTGGTACACCACCACGGGTTGGATGATGTGGAACTTGCTCATTGGTGGCTTATTGGCGGGAACGACGGTGCTTATGTACGACGGTAGCCCTGCCTATCCCGATATGAATGCGCTCTGGCAGTTTGCCGAGCAGACAGGGATGACATTTTTCGGCACCAGTGCTGGTTACATCGGCTCTTGTATGAAGGCTGAACTAGAGCCGGGCAAAACATTCGACCTGAGCAAACTGCGTGGTATTGGGTCGACTGGCTCACCACTTCCACCAGAAGGGTTCCAGTGGATCTACGAACACGTCAAAAGCGATATCTGGCTGGCCTCCGTCAGTGGTGGCACAGATGTCTGCTCCGCCTTCGTCAGTGGCTCTGTCCTGCTGCCGGTCAACGCGGGAGAACTGCAATGCCGCTCGCTAGGAGCTAAAGTTGAAGCCTATGATGAGCAGGGAAAGCCACTCATCAACGAGGTGGGCGAACTAGTCGTCACCGAGCCGATGCCCTCAATGCCACTCTTTTTCTGGAACGATCCGGAAGGGAAACGCTACCACGAAAGCTACTTTGATATGTATCCAGGCATTTGGCGGCATGGTGACTGGATTACGGTGACGTCGCGGGGTAGTGCGATCATTTACGGTCGCTCGGACTCCACCATTAATCGCCAGGGCATTCGCATGGGTAGCAGCGAAATCTATCGCATCGTAGAAGGCATACCAGAGGTCATGGACAGCCTGATTGTGGGCGTCGAGTTGCCTGGTGGTAAATATTACATGCCCCTCTTTGTCGTGGTGCGGGAGGGTGTGACCCTCGATGATGCCCTCAAGACGAAGATCAAACAGAAGCTCCGTAGTGCCATTTCGCCACACCATGTACCTGATGAGGTTATTGCCATTCCATCTGTTCCTCGCACGTTGAGCGGCAAGAAACTCGAGGTACCTGTAAAGAAACTATTCATGGGTGTTCCGGTGGAGAAAGCCATTAGCGTAGATGCGATGAGCGACCCTCAATCCATCAATTATTTCATAGACTATGCTGAAAAGGTCATTGCTTTGCGGGAAGGGAAGCAGTAAAACGAAAAAGCTCTTATCCATCTTTTTTGACATGGAACGCACCTTGAACGAGGTGGCGCACACTTTGCCAGAAAGAAGCTGTCTGCTCGTGCTCCTGCGACTGGGCAGTAGGGAGCGAATGCAGCAGAAAAAAGCTGTAGATGGCCTGGCTAGCGTTTGGGCCCTTGGGATCAGTATAGGAGCCAGCAGGATTCCCGCCTGACCAGGCATGGCCCAGGCCATTGACTTTCCAATATTGCTGAATTTCATTACTATTGGCGTCATTCCAGCCGTAGGTCACATAGCTGCGCCCACCTGGCACTTGCCCATTTGTTGTCGTAGTGGGGGCAGCAAAATCGGCATTGTATTCGCCATGCGAAGCTAACATATCGGTATACATCCATTGCTGCACGGTCTGATCGCCATTGATGATGTTGATGGCATAGTCCCTCGTGCCATGAAACACAATAGTTGGAACCACTCGTGCAACGCTGCCCATAGTCTCATAGGCTAAGAGCCCTTGTTGGCGCGGGTCTGGACCACCGTTGCGACTAGCACGTAAACCGGCACTCGAATTGGTTGCCGCTTGATATTCAAGACCTGCATGGACACCGATGGCGGCGAAAATATCGGGGTACGTGACACCTAAAATTACCGCGAGGGCTGCTCCAGCAGAAATACCTGCCACGTAGATGCGATGAGTATCTATTGTCCATTGCACAGTATCTTGGGCCATAGATTGCACAATACCAGCAATAATTGCAGGTTCACCTTTGTCACGGGATTGATTAGCCTGGTCAAACCAGTTCCAACACAGGTATTGGTTAGAGGCACTGATCTGTTGAGGATACACGACAATAAAGTTGTGTTGTTCGGCTAACTGGTTCATCTGAGTGCCGGTCGCTAAATCCAAGGCAGACTGGGTACAGCCATGCAGCATTACTACTAATGGTACCGCTACTCCAGCCTGGTAGCTAGTAGGTGTATAGACAAAGAAGGGACGGCTGCCATTCGGACCACTGTAGTTATATTCTTGCCACATAGTGCTCCTGGTCTTCACTTTCAATAAAAAGACAGTGATAACGCTTCAGCACTGCCATGACAACAGATCACTTCCATTTAGTTGAATGCGAAGCTCTCTGGCACCACTGGTGCCAGAGAGCTTCGCATTCAACTCACCCTAATTATATCAGCTAAAAAGGCTTATTTACTAACCTTCTCGGCGTATTCGTCCATTGTCTGTTTGTAGTAAGAAATGGGCGAGAACCAGAGCTGCATGTAGACATTCCAAGATGCTTGGGCCATAGTCTGGACTTGCTCAGCCTGATGCTTGGATTGATTAACCAACTCTTGAGCCAAGCTGCGTGTGCTCTCGACCTGGTGATTGAGAACCTCAACGCCGTTCGAGTACGCATTTTGCGCGAACTTCACGGTGCGATCCTGGGCGGCAAGAGCCGTCTGGGTGATCGCCTGAAGATTCTCTTGTTGCTTCATGGGCTGCTCTACCAGGGTATGGACCAGATTGCTGGTATCCGTAGCTTGGCTCCTAAGCACCTCAATACCGTTCAAAAACAGGTTCTGGGCGAAACGCATCGCGCGCTCCTGGTCGGCAATGGTTTTGTCGGCAATGGTCTGACTGGTCTCACGAATGGAGCGCGTTAAACTCCAAGCGGCATCCGTTACTTTATTGTCTACTACTTTACTGTCTACTACTTTTTTGTCTGCCATGATGATGTTCCTTCCTGAATACTTCACGTCTATCCAGGTGACGTATGTTGATGTGAATGGTCTTCACACCTATTTGCGTGAAAGAGCTAATCGCTCATATATCTCATACCACCCGCTTATCCTGGATGGTAGCTCTCTTAACACTCCGATGAAACTTCTTTATCATCTATATGCATTATACACATATATGCGTGGTTTGTCAAGGGGCAATTCCGACAATTGAGCAAGAAGCTGCCTTGTCATTCTGAGCGCAGCGAAGAATCTCCGCGGCACGAGAGATTCTTCGCTGCGCTCAGAATGACAAGGCTCGCGCTTAGGATGACACCCAGGACACCACGTCAGTCCGCTCACGGGCAGTCTTCTCTCCAAACGTCTGACATGAATCTAGGATTCGTGACAGCTTCTTGCTTGATGTGAGATCATAAAGAAGGGGCAAGAAATAATTGTGATGAATATCGATAGCAATAATTTGCGTCCCTTATTTTGCACATCATGAGGAGTTCATAGTGAATATTGAAGCTATTTTCCACCAACCGAATGGGGCCTACGCCTATACCAATGGGCTGGATACTATGCGCGTACGTCTGCGCACCAGCGCACGCGACAATATAGAATGTTATGTAAAGTGGTTCGACCGCTGCGGCACACCTGAATGTGGAGAGCATATTACGCCGATGACATGGCTGGCGAGCGATGGCGTTTTTACCTATTGGGAAGCAGAGCTTTATGAGCCGCACCGACGATTACGCTATTATTTTCAGATTCGTGAAGGAGCGGAGGAGATATGGTATACAGAGGATGGCTATAGCCACAAAGCGGTCGCAGGTAACTGGTTAAGCGGTTTCTTTAACTGGCCGTATCTCTATGAATCGCAACAAGTTCACATACCAGTCTGGGTGCGAAATGCAGTATTTTATGAAATTTTCTCGGAACGCTTTGCCAGCGGTGCCATTGGAGAGGAGCATCCCCAAGTTAAAGAGTGGGCGGGCAAGCCGGAATGGTATAATTTCTGGGGCGGCAACTTAAAAGGTATTGAGCAGCATCTATCCTATCTCCAGGCATTGGGTATTAACGCCCTCTGGCTCACCCCTATTTTCGAGTCACGCTCCAATCACAAATACGACATCATTGACTATACGAAAATCGATCCCTATTTTGGGACGGAAGAGACTTTTCAGCAGTTACTTGATGCTTGCCACGCCCATGGTATCCGTGTTGTACTTGATGCCGTCTACAACCATTGCAGTAGCGACTTTTTTGCCTGGCGCGACGTCGTAGAGCATGGCGCGGAATCGCCCTACGTGGATTGGTTCTTTGTCCAAGTTTTCCCACCTGATTGGCGCAAGCAAAACTACCGCATGTTTGACCATCACGGACACATGCCCAAGCTCAATACCTACAATCCTGCCGTACAACGCTACCTCATCGATGCAGCCGCTAAATGGACGCGTATGGGTGTCGATGGCTGGCGTTTAGATGTGGCGGGTGAAGTCGATATGAGCCTGTGGCGAGCATTCCGCAGCGAGTTACGGGCTATTAATCCAGATCTCTATATTGTCGGAGAAATCGAGCACGAGGCGGCGCGTTGGACAATAGGCGACCAGTTTGATGGCGTACAACACTATCCGCTCTACCGCGCGGTGCTCAAATTTATCGCGGCAGGGTCAAATGCTCCTTCGTTTGGTATTGGGGCAGAAGGCAAATGGAACGCCACGACCTTTGACCAGAGACTGGGCCACATACGAAGTTGGTATCCCACGCCCGTCCTATCGGCCCTGCTAACTCACCTCTCGAACCACGACATCCCACGCTTCCTGACCATGTGTGGAGGCGATAAACGCAAGCTACGCTTGGCGACAACCTTTCTCCTGACCTATACGGGCACACCGATGCTCTACTATGGCGAAGAAGTCGGGATGGAGGGCGGCCCTGACCCCGATTGCCGCCGCCCTATGGTCTGGGAACCTGCTGAACAAGACGCGGATTTGCTAACATTTTATCGCCACCTGATATTCTTGCGTCAAACTCATGCCGCCTTACGAGCCGATGGCGTCTGGACATGTCTTGCCGAGGACGAAAGTGGAGTCTATGCCTTCCTACGCGGAGAGCTCCCCTTGCATGGCGCGACTCCCAACCGTGATGTAGCCCTCGTTGTTCTCAATAACAGCGAGGAGCCCCGACCCATACAGGTTCCCTTGAACGTGGTTGGACGCGGTACTCAGCCCTGTTGGACCGATGGCACAGCAGTACGCGATGAGCTGAGTGGACAGATATATCCAGTGGAAAATGGCATGGTGGCGATAGAGCTAGGGGCATATGAGGGAGCAGTAATTATCGGTGTGTAAGAGAATCATGCACATACTCTAGAGCTTGTTACCCGATGAGAAAATGTGATATGGTGACATCTAAAGAAGCACTTATATGGTGCTAAAAGGTTTGAAATGTTGGGGCAGAACACGATGGCCCAACATGCAAGATAGTGACCGATGAGGATGTCACAAGCTATGCCTGAAAAATTACGATTTGGCATCGTGGGCTGTGGAGTTATCGCCTCCACCCATGCAGAAGCGATTGCTAGCCTGCCAGAGGCGCAACTTGTCGCGATAGCCGATATCGTACCTGAGTGCGCACAGAGGCTTGCCAACAAGTATGGTGCCACAGGCTACACGAGTATACAAGCGATGTTAGCGGACGAAACGCTAGATATTGTGAATGTCTGTACGCCCAGTGGTCTGCATCGAGAACACGCCTGCCTGGTCATGCGCTCAGGGCGGCACGTCATTATCGAGAAGCCCATGGAGATCACCCTGGCTGCTATTGACGAAATGCTGGGCGTACAGAAAGAGATGGGGGTGAAGCTCACGGTCATCAGCCAGCATCGTTTTGATGCTGCCACGCAGCAGGTGCATGCGCTGGTACAAGAGGCTGCCTTTGGTCGGCTCGTGCTGGGCAATGTGCTAATCCCGTGGTGGCGTTCCCAGGCGTATTATGATAGCGGGGCATGGCGCGGCACCTGGGCATTGGATGGCGGTGGCGTGTTGATGAACCAATCCATCCATGCTATCGATCTTTTACAATGGTTGCTGGGGCCAGTCCACAGTCTCTGCGCCTATACGGATAGGCTGACCCATAGTATGGAGACGGAGGACGTGGCAGTAGCAGTCTTGCGCTTCGCCAATGGAGCACTGGGCACTATTGCCGCAACTACCGGAGCGTATCCCGGCATCGCTACTCGCATCGAGTTGTTCGGTGATAAAGGTTCAGCAATCATAGAGGACGATACGCTCTCTTACCTGCATCTCGCGCGCGACGATCAAGAAGAGATGGGAGCTTATGGCATAGCCGCCACTACCAAACGCACGGACAAGCAGGGAGCGACAGCAGCCAGCAATCCCGCCGCGCTTTCCGGTTCGAGCCACACACTACAAATTGCTGATATGATGCGCGCCATTCGCGAGAATGGTACGCCCCTCGTCGATGGCTATGCCGCACGCCGACCCGTCGAAATCATCCTGGGCATGTATGAATCGGCGCGCACACGGCAGGAGGTTATCCTATCATGATTCGCCTCTCCGCTTTTGCCGATGAGATTGCGCCCGACCTGGACGAGCAGGTGGCAGTACTCCACAGCGAGTCCATACATTATATCGAACTGCGCAGCGTTTGGGGCATTAATGTCCTCGATCTCTCCGCTGAGCAGGTGGCCCGCGTAAAGCATACACTCTACGAACACGGCATTGGCGTTTCAGCAATTGGTTCACCAATTGGCAAGGTATCCATCACCAGTTCGTTTGCTGAGCATCTACAACGCTTCGAGCGTGCTATGCTGCTGGCACACATCTTTCAAACACCCTATATCCGCCTCTTCTCATTCTATCCACCTACCACAGAACAAAGTGAAGCAACCAATCCGGCGACATGGCGGGATGAAGTCTTGCAGCGATTGCAAGCGATGACAGAGCGAGCGCGGAACGAGAAGATCGTTCTGCTTCACGAAAACGAGAAAGATATCTACGGCGATACAATTGCTCGCTGTGTAGACCTGCTGCAAAATATCGACAATACCCATTTCCTGGCGATCCTCGACCCCGCGAACTTCATCCAGTGCCAACAAACACCCTATCCCACTGCCTATGAAGCCCTGCGTCCCTGGTTGCGCTATGTTCACGTTAAGGACGCACTAACCAATGGCACAGTTGTTGTGGCAGGTGAAGGAGCCACGCAGTGGCCCACACTGCTGCAACGCCTGCACGATGACGGCTACGATGGCTTTTTCTCATTGGAGCCGCACCTGGCCTCTGCCGGACAGTTCTCCGGTTTCAGCGGTCAGGAATTGTTCCGTCATGCCTCCCAGTCGTTGCAGCGCATGTTGCAGAACATGGGGTGGGAGTACGCGTAAGTTGCAAGCGTGCTAGTAACTAGTAATATTAACAGCGTTGTCCACCCAATAAGGCTCCTCATCATGTCGTCGCTATTTTAGGACATCCGTATAATCTTATGAGAAAAACGGGCTATTTTTTGGGGCTAATTGCCATAGATGACCGTCTATTCCGTATACTCTAATTAATTCATATGCATCAATTGTTTCTTGCAAAGTTATTGCAAGTGGGACTTGTAGCTAGTACGATTAACCACTCTGGTGATACTTTCGAGAATAGGTGCTATTGGCGCGTAGCCACTTCAGACTAACAGGTTGAGAGAATTATTGTTGCTGGCTCATAGCGTAATAAGCCCTAAACGTACGCCACGGCTGACCGCGTCCGTGCGACTGGCGGCCCCTAGCTTGGTCGAGATCGACGAAATATGAAACTTGACGGTATGCTCACTGATCTGCAAGCGACGTGCAATGAGCTTATTCGATAGACCTTGACTCACTAACTCTAATACCTCGCGCTCGCGAGCGGTAAGCGACTCATCCACGACACCGAGCATAAGCGCATTGGCGACGGGGCGTTGTTCGTACAGTTGGGCGGAGTAAGCGGACGGCAACACGACAAAGCCCTGCGCCACAGCCACTACTGCTGCCTGTAATTGGGCAGCAGTAGCGTCCAGTGGCACAACGCTCCAACTGCGCAGCGAGAGCGAACGCAGCAGAGCCAATGACCGTTCAATATCGTTGCTGAGCACAACAGAAGCAACCTGACTGCTGTTCGTCAAAGTACGCACGACATCTTCCAGCAACGTTTCGTCGACGACGATCACATCAAGTGCTGAAAGTTCCAGGCTAGCGGCATCCGCGCTTGAGGATGCGCCCACGACCTGCACCTCTGTGCCAGAGATCATAGAACGCAAACCCGCCTGCATCATCGGCGTGGGTGCGATGACGAAGACGCGAATCATGCGTGTTGCTCCAACGCACCGACCCTTACATCAATGCTTAACACAACACCACCACGCACGAGGCGCACTGCAATCTTCGCCTGTGGCTCTTTACGTGCCAGAATGTTAAGCAGCGAGGTCTCGTCCACGACAGGCTTGCCTGCCACTTCGAGCAGCACATCGCCGATGAATACTCCTGCATCACTAGTGGGTTTAGCCTCGCCCAATGCCACTACAAGCACAGCATTTTTGCGTTTAGCATTGCCCCCCACCTGTGCCTGAATAGCTTGCGGCAGATCGAGGAGAGCGACAGGTTGTACTTCTAATGCCAGGGTGACGCGACGCCTGGGCAAGCCCGCAATCCAAGAACTCACGATATTGCTCGGAATAGAAACGGCCAGATCACCACCAAAGACCATGGCATTGACGCCAACGACCTTGCCATCGGCATCCAGCAATGGCCCACCCGAATTGCCCGGAGCAAGCACGACATCCGACTTGATGTAGCGCAAATCCACCTCGTTTTTGTTGGCATTCGCTTTGGTCGTGCTGTCTTTTTTGACGTTGTTAACGTTGTTGACACTACTGATGATACCAGCGGTGACAACGCCACGCTGCCCCCAGGGATTGCCCACGGCGAACACCCATTCGCCCACGCGTAACCGCGCTGAATCGCCCGCCGTCACGGCTTGCAGATGGTCGGCTGAGATAGTCAGCATTGCCAGGTCGAGCTTTGCGTTGCGCTCCACCACCTTCGCATCCAAGATTTGACCGTCAGCTAAATGTACTTTGATGGCAGTTGAGCCTTCGGGAACGACATGGTGATTGGTAATAATAGAGCCGCTATGACCGTCAGCATCCCAGATGATACCAGTGCCAGCGCCACGGCCCTCGTTGAGAACCTGTACGATGCTGGGCTGCACCTTATCTACCATCTGCGTCAGCGCGTGCGAGAACACATCGGGCAACGGTGACGATTTTGCTGGGGTTGTGATTGTTTCTTGTGTCATATTCTACCTATTTTCATGCTCGCCTGTTTGTCTTATTTGCGCTGCCCTACGGTGATTTGTAATGTTTGTAGTGTGTTGCCACGAATTACTTCGAGTGGAATCGTCTTGCCTACGCGATTGTGTACCAGTACGGCCTGTAAATCCTCGGTATCATTGATGGTCTTGCCATCGAGTCCAACCAGGATATCACCAAGCATCAATCCCCCTTTTTGCGCCGGGCTATCATCATCTACCTTGACAATGAGCAGACCGTGATCTTGTGTGCGCCCACCGCGTTGCACTTCAGGCAGACGTACTAACTGGCTGCTGATACCCAGGTAGCCGCGCTTGATATAACCTTGCTGCGCGAGGGTATCTGCTATACTCCAGGCGATAGAGACAGGCACCGCGAGAGCCACACCGTTCACCAGTCCAGTCGTGGTAATGCCCAATACATTGCCCTGTGCATCGATGAGAGGGCCACCAGAGAAACCGGGATAGGGGGTTGCATCTGTGCGAATATAGCGTTCAAGGGTCGCGCCGCGTCCTGTCCGCAAGGGGCCACCCACAGCACTGACGATACCGGCACTCGCCATCGGCCCCTCGCTGGTATTGCGCCCAACCGCCATCACTAGTTGACCAACACGAGCCGCGTCTGTCGCGCTTGTCGCTGGCTCAATCCCCAAGTCAGTGGCACGGAGAACGGCAAGATCGGTCGAGGGGTCACGCCCAACAAATTGCACGGGCACCGTTCGTCCATCATGGCTCTGGATGGTCAAATCTTCTTCGCGCTCAAGCACATGATCCGCCGTTATTACCAGGTCGGTAGCATAGACGACACCACTAGCAGGTTGCCGTTGACGCCCATTCACCAAAACAAGGGCAGAGCTCACACGCTCAACCGCATCCGCCATCTGATTCGAGAGCAGGCGCAATACCTGCATATCGTTTTCGCTTTTTGTCTGTTCCATAGTATGTTCTCTTTCATGAGTTCGTAGCGTAAATGCCAACACCTGTACATACTATATGCGCAAAAGCGAGGGCATACATCAGCCATTCGACTAGCATAAGCCTAGCTGAATGGCT
Organism: Ktedonobacterales bacterium; assembly: GCA_038209195.1. Lineage (GTDB taxonomy): Bacteria > Chloroflexota > Ktedonobacteria > Ktedonobacterales > Ktedonobacteraceae > JBBQXY01. The sequence continues at coordinate 27,162 of JBBQXY010000004.1, forward strand.
AGCCGTTAAAGAACATCGTCACGGAGCATGATTTTTTCACCGATATGCAAGGTGCGCGTCGTCTGACCACGTTCAAAGACTTTGACGCTCTGACGACCCATCACCTGCCATTGGGAGGCTGGAGCATCACCGCTGGCGAAGCCAACGCGTACCAGTGCCGTATCTTCATCGATGCCCAGCACGACATGATCTTCGGGAAGCGAGGAAAGCAATGTCTGGAAGATTTTCTGATCAAGAAAGTTTGCCATGCGATCAAAGTGGGGAAAGACGACAATATGCGGCACAAGGCCCAACGCATCCACCCATTCAGGCTTCTCACCCGCCATCACTGTTCGTATAGAAATGGTATGCCCACTGAGAGCCATCGCCCCTGCACTACAACCCGCCAGCACCGCGCCACCTCGATAGGCCGTCTGGATGGTCTCCCAGGCGAGGGTGTCGCGTAATGTTTCAATAATATGCTGCGGATTGCCGCCGGAAAAGTAGAAGAAATTGGCGTCCCGCAACAGCTCTAACTGTGCAGGGTCTACGGCACTGGCACGATCAATGATAAGCGTGGCGCGCACATCCTGTACACCCAGGGCATGAAAATGGGTCAAGCCCAGGTTGTTCCAGTAGGTCGAGCTCCCTTCTTCCAGACCACTGGCGGTCGGCAGCAGGGCAACGCGTGCCTTGCTTGCTCCTCCAAGTGTCTCTAGCAAGTAGGCATCGGTGGTGTTCATGGCAGCTAAATATTCGCCTGACCCTACCAGCGCGATTGCGCCCAGTGTGGTGCGGGTCTCTTTCTCTTTAGTCATGTATTTTTTCCTTATGCGAGTTTGGTGAATCGTCCTTGCGAATAAGAACAGAACAATGGCTGCTGATTATTCCTTGAAGTTATTGCTTAATTATTGCATTTCACATATTTCTCTTGTAAAATAGCTGACGATGAGACATCTCTAAAGCAAATTACAGGAAAAAAGCAATGACGAACGAGAAAAACCCTGATTTAAGTGATCCCTCCATAATAGATGAAGCAACGCAGCCGTTAACCAAGCCTAATACGGCAGCAGATGTTAAATCCCCATATATTAACAAAAGCGATTTTTTACTGCACGAATATGATAGTCTAAAAAGTGAAGTAGTTCAGCGTATAGTGACAAGATACCAGATCATCTCCATAGCGTTAGTGGCACTTGGAGCAGTTTTTACAATACAAAACCCCTATCTGGATCTTTTATTTCCTGTAATAGCCCTGGCTTTGCTCATTGTTTACATTTCAAACGCTCGTACGATTCGCAATATCGGCGACTATATTCAAGATAATATCGAGAATGTGGTTTCTGAGGACAACAAAACGCCTATAAATAAGCCTGAGAGTAAAAAGTCAAATGAAAATAGCTTCGGCTGGCAAAATAAGCAGGCAACGAAGGCAAGAGGAAACATGCGTCAAGTTGGTTTTTCCGCAGGTCGAATGACATTTCCTATCTGTAGTATTGTTGCCATCGTCGCAGGCATTATTATACTTGTTGCAAATAGTGACCCAAACACTCCACCTGATCGTGTTGCATTTAATATCATTTTGCCAATAATTTCATTTATCATTTTTCTTTTAACACTGAGTGTCGCTTTTAATGCAAATCAGCTAATTGGGTTTATCGAAGACAATCCCGATTTGACCAAAGTGAATGGTTCACTCTATGCTCTCACGCTACTTGGTGAAGTGATAAAGGGTCTTGGCGTAATGATAGGGATTATAAAAGAAACCGACAATACAGCTAAGGATGAAGACACAAATGCATGAGCCATCCACTTGACAATCCAGCCTGTAGAGCCTACCATTGTCTCATGAAATCGTGAACTGGCTGTCTTGGATCTGTCATTTTCAAACTAGTGCTTTGACACTCTTCATTTGTCGGGCCGCCTTCGGCGGCAAGGATGGGGGAAGACTAGGGCGCAGCCCTAGAACCCCGTCAAGGGGCAGCAGCCCCTTGCATCCCCACTCGTCAAGTGAAAAGAGACAGACTACTAACTCGAGGAGCCGCTTCACCACACCTCAAAGTGGCACAAGGTATATTTGTGCGTTCCGCCGTTCTCACGCCTCGAAAGGAGCGAACCATGCCAGACAATGTTCATACCAAATATCTTTTGAGTGAAAACGAAATGCCTCGCGCCTGGTACAACATCGTCCCCGATCTACCCAGACCCCCTGAGGCCGTGCTGCATCCCGGCACGATGCAACCAGTAGGGCCAAACGACTTGGCGGCCCTCTTTCCCATGGCATTAATTATGCAAGAGGTCAGTGCGGAGCCGTACATCGAGATTCCTGAGCCTGTTCGCCAAATCTATTTCCAATGGCGTCCAAGTCCACTCTACCGCGCACGTCGATTAGAAAAGGCTTTGGATACCCCTGCGCGCATTTACTATAAGTACGAGGGGGTCAGTCCCGTGGGTAGCCACAAGGCGAATACGGCAGTGCCACAGGTTTACTTCAACAAAGAGGCTGGCGTAAAAAAGATTGCGACCGAGACGGGCGCAGGTCAGTGGGGATCGGCACTCTCGATGGCGGGGGCATTCTTTGGCGTTGAGATCGAAGTCTTCATGGTCAAGATAAGTTACCAGCAGAAGCCCTACCGCAGAAATATGATGGAGACTTTTGGTGCCTCCATCCATGCCAGCCCATCCAATCTGACGAACTCGGGTCGTAGTATCCTGGCCAAAGACCCCAACAATATGGGTAGTCTGGGTATCGCCATCAGTGAGGCGGTGGAAGTCGCAGCCACCAGTGGTGGTTCGATTAAATATTCACTGGGCAGTGTCTTGAACCATGTGCTGATGCACCAGACGATTATCGGTGAAGAGGCGTTGTTGCAAATGGCGCAAGCTGACGACTACCCTGATGTGGTTATTGGATGCGCGGGCGGTGGCAGCAACATGGCAGGGCTCATTTTCCCCTTTATCGGTGAGGCGCGCCGCAAAGGACTCAAAACGCGTTTCCTGGCGGCTGAACCCATGTCTTGCCCCAGCCTGACCAAAGGTGTTTACGCCTATGACTTCGGCGATACTGTTGGTATGACACCGCTCGTCAAGATGCACACGCTCGGTCATGATTTCATCCCGCCTGGTATTCACGCGGGTGGTTTGCGCTATCACGGCATGTCGCCGCTGGTTTCGCTGCTACACGATGAGGGCATCATCGAGGCTCAGGCGTATCACCAACTCAGTGTCTTCGAGGCAGCGGTACAATTTGCCCGTGCCGAGGGCATCATTCCCGCGCCAGAAACGGGACATGCCATCCGCGCCGTCTTCGATGAGGCTCTCAAGGCTAAAGAGGCAGGAGAGGAGCGCGTGATCCTCTTCAACCTTTCCGGTCACGGTCATTTCGATATGGCAGCCTACGAAGCCTACTTCTCCGGCAAACTGCAAGATTTCGAATACCCCGCCGAAGCGGTTGCAGCCGCCCAACAGAGAATGCCACAGGTAGTATAATAGCATAAAGAGGAAGAGGTATCAGAGCAATAGGCGGTCAGGCTACCTATTGCTCTGATACCGCTTTTTTATTGCACTTTTTGTGCGTCGGCGTGGGTCACTAGGAAGTATCCAATGCCCACCTTGGTGAGGATATAGCGAGGGTGAGTGGGATCAACCTCTAACTTACGGCGCAAGCGATTGACGTTGACCTGCAACATATGGCTCTCACCAATGTAGTCAGAGCCCCATACATGATCGAGCAGCAGATCCTGCGTGACGACGCGACCCACATTTTGTGCCAGATAGGAGAGTATACGGTATTCAGTCGGAGTGAGGATGACCTCTTTTCCAGCCAAACTCACCAGATGCTGCGTAAAATCAATATGCAAATCGCTAATAGTGATGTCGGCACGCGTAGCGTTATTCTCGTTTGCAGTATACGTTGTGCGTCGTAAGACAGCTCGCACGCGAGCCAACAGTTCATCGACACTAAACGGTTTGGTAAGATAATCATCTGCCCCCATATCAAGCCCACGAACCTTGTCTTGATCCTGTCCACGAGCCGTTACCATAATGACGGGTACCGTCGAAAATTCACGTACACGCTGGCAGACAGTAAAGCCGTCCATTTGGGGCATCATCACATCCAGCAGTACCAGGTCTGGCTGCATAGCTTCTATCTGCTCCAGGGCTTGCTTGCCATCGCTAGCAGTGAGGACTTCATACCCTTCAAGTTGAAGATTGCGCGCCACTAATCTGAGTAACTGAGGATCATCATCGGCTGTCAATATCGTCGTCTTTTTTGTCGGCATCGTATTTTATCTTTCTTCATTGGGAGGCATAGGCAACCATACATAAAATGTGCTGCCCTGACCAGGTTTACTTTCAGCCCAGATGACACCTTCATGCAGTTCAACAATGCGTTTGCAGATTGCTAGCCCTAATCCCAACCCATTTACAACGCGTGTGAGACGATTATCAAGGCGATGAAAGTACTCAAAGACGCGCTCAAGCTGCTCTTCGGGAATACCTATTCCTTGATCGTGAATGCGTATCTCGATCACGTGCCACTGTCTTCTTGTCGGAATAGCAGGAACAGCTTTGCTGCCATTACCATGCTCATCGTTGGTGAATACACTTGATATGCTAATAGGGTCGCTCACGACAATGGGACGTAATACCACTCTGATTATGCCACCGTCTGGTGAGTAAATAGTAGCATTTTCTAGCAGATTATCCAACACTTCGCGCAAACGTTGTCGATCACCCTCGATAATCGGTTCGGAATCACTCGGCAATCCAGCAGCGTCTTCGATGTGTAACGTAAACGTTACTTTTCCGGGTGAATGATTGTTGGATACATCTGTCGGAAATAAAACATCAGAACGAGTAAGACGCTGACCTAATGCCGTGATAGACTCGCGTATAAGAAAGGGCAGATTAATCTCTTTACGTTCAAGCGTGATGGTACCCGTCTCCAACTGCGACATTTCCAGCAAGCGATCAATCAAAACAGCCAATCGGTCACTCGACTCGTTAATGGCTAGCAAAAACTCGTGCCGTTCCTCTAATGAGATGCGCTGCTCATGCCGCAAGAGAGTAGCGGCATAGCCTTTAATCGAGGCCAAAGGGCTACGTAGCTCGTGGCTGATCGTCGCCAAGAGTTCGGCTTTCAGCAATTCCATTTCATGAATAGCAGTACGACCACTACTATTTTCAAGTGATTGTACCCGTTCTGCCAATAACACACTGGCAATGACGGTACCTACGACATCAGCCACCAATGGCAAGAGATCGCACCCCTCTTGAGCTGCCGCCACCGCATCGTTTCCTGTCCATCCCAGCAGCAACATGGCATAAAGAGGTAAAGCTGCAGAGCGTTGGTTTGTTCCCAAAGCAATTTCAGAGATCGCAATTGGTATCTTGCCAACAATCCAACCTGGCGCGACCACAATGCAGTGCCTATCAGTATTATCAAAGGTGAATGTTCCCAGCATCTGCAATGCCTCTTCTTCGCTTACTTCTTGCAAGGCAAAGGGACGAATAGATTTTTTACTGGAGAAGAAAGGAGATTGGCTTGGCCCGCCTGGCATGTGCAACGTGAAGAGTAAAGCACCACACTGTACCCCAAAGAGGTGTAAGATGCGCTTCAGCACGGTTCGTGAGTCAGAACCGTTGAGACCAGAGACGGCCTGTTGCGATAGACGTGCCAGATCATTGAGGGCAACTATAACCTCAGTGGGTACGTACCCATGTATATGCTTAGATTGTGGTTCCATCCTACTCCTAGTTGTTGTCTCTTTTGTTATTGCCAATAGCGAGTGAAAAATAATCTAGCTAGCAATCCCAATAAGCGTACTTGTGCTACAGTATAAGGAAAACTGCTCACAGTCAAGGCACAAAAAAGGAGATAACATCACAAAAATATCACAATATAATGCGGAACACACAATAGCGGAGAGAAAATATGTCTTTCTTGGGTACAAGGCAGGAGTTGTTGTATCATAGGAGTGATCAATACTCGCTATGTCAGCATTACACCCACAATGGTTGCTTGGTTGTTCAAGCATGAGCATTAGGAGGCAGGAAGGTAAGGTATGGAGCCTGGTGAAATCAATACACAACAGAATATGATGGAACGATTCGCGGCATTGAGTCGGATAGGAACGGCACTCATGCGTGAGTTAAACGAGGAGCGATTGCTGAACATGATCGCGGAGACCGCTTGTGAACTTACCGGTGCCGCCTTTGCCGCCTTCACCTTGCGCCCCGTTAACGAAGAAGGGCAACCTCTGGTCGCTTCCGAAGGAAATCTTTTTCATCTCGCAGCCGTGGTCGGTGTTACGAAAGAACAAGAGACGTTATTTCGCCGTATGCCTTTGGGGGGAGAAGGGTTGCTGGCCCCCATATTTCGCGAGGGCGTTGCTGTGCTCGTTGCTGATGCACTAGCCCACCAACACCACCACCACCAGAGCACGCAAGCGCAAGCAGGGAAAAACGCGGCACGTGAAGCTGCTATTGCCTACTCCCATGGGAAAATCTCCACGGAAGGTTTACTTTCTATGGGAGTGCCTGCTGGGCATCCTACCATACGCAGTTTCCTGGGTGTACCGCTTCTCGACCGAGCCCTTCAAGTACGCGGAGGCTTACTGCTTGGTCATCCACAACCAGACAAATTTACGCCTGATGATGAGATGTTGCTCGTGGGTCTGGCGGCACAAGCCTCTGTTGCCCTGGAAAATGCGCGGCTATTCCACGCGGTACAGATGAGAGCGCAGGAACTCAATGCGATTTTTGAAAGTATCGCCGATGGCATTACGTTGATCGACAGCCACGGCACGGTCGTACGCGAGAATGGTACCGCCCGACGTTTGCGTAAAGCTCTGCTAGAGCGACCTGAACAGCAGCAGACATTAGATACCCTGGCGGCTATACTCAATGAACCTGCAAGGCAGGCTCTGCAAGGCGAAGTTGTCCAAGATATCACTGTTACAGCATTTGATGAGCACAATGAACAGCGGGAGTATCTTGTCAATGCCTCGCCGTTCAACTCGCCAACATCTTCCGGCTCCTTACCACACCTGAACAACGCTCCGAGTAATGGCAACAACACCGCGACAGGCGCCGTGGTTATCTGGCATGATGTGACGGAGGCGCGTCACTTGATTATTGAACAGCGCATCCATGCTGATACAGAGGCACGCCGGGTATTATTGCAACGCATTCTTGATGAGCTACCAAGCAGTGTCTATCTTGTGCGTGGTCATGATGCACGCTTGGTATTAGCCAACCGGGCCCTCACAACAGTTTGGGGTGCAACCTGGATGCCAGGGCAACCTATGACCACGTTCCTCGCAGAAAATGGCATTCGCATTGTCGGTATCGACGGGCATCCAATGGAACAGGCGCAACTAGCTACACTGCAAGCAGTTCGGCAGCATGAAACAGTACGCAGTAAACAAGAGATCATTCGCCATGCCGATGGTACCACTATCCCTGTTCTGGTCAACGCTATATCTATCAGCGCATCAGACCTCAACCTGTCATTATGGGATACATCCCAAACGACCAACTCGGAGTCCGAGCCTGCCGCCATCGTGGTACACCAGGACGTCACCGCCCTCAAAGAGGCCGAAGCACTCAAAGATGAGTTCATCGGCATCGCGGCCCACGAACTCCGCAACCCACTGGCAGTACTGAAGGGCTTTTCCCAAATGCTGATTGTCCAGACCGCACGCGGGAAAGGCCCACAGCTTACTGATTGGCAACTCGAGGCTCTTGATGGCATTGATCAGTCAACCGTGCGCCTGGTGGAACTGATCGATGACCTGCTCGATGTGACTCGTCTGCAAGCAGGACAATTGGAGTTATCCATTGAACCAACCAACCTTATTGACCTGGTACGACGTGTCATGGGCAAGCAACGTATTACGACAGCGCAGCATACACTCAATCTCCACACCGCGTTGGAACATCTTGTTGTCAACATCGACACAAGACGTATGGAGCAAGTATTGAACAATATCATTGGCAATGCTATCAAATATAGCCCGGATGGGGGAACTATTGATGTGACTATCAGCGAAGATCGCGCTCAACTTTTCGCGCTACTCAGCATCAAAGATACAGGAATTGGCATACCTGTAGAGCAACAGGCGCGCGTCTTCGGTCGCTTTGTACGGGGGGATAATGCACGCGCCTATGGTATTGGCGGCACTGGGCTGGGTCTCTACCTCAGCCGAGAACTGGTCGAACGACACAATGGTCGCATCTGGTTTGAATCCACCGAAGGTAAAGGTTCCACCTTCACTATCTCACTTCCTGTAAAGGAACAAGAATAAAGAGGTTATCTATGGCTGAAGAGGACAAAGAGGAAGCAAAAGAACCCTCATCCCCACCTAATCCTGCCACGGCAGCGTGGTCCAAAAATTGGATGGTGCCCGTCCTTCTGCTCATGCTGCGAGGATTGAATTCTTATGGTTATGAGTTGATGGAGAAAATGGCGAAGTATGGTCTCAGTACTATGAATGCTGGTACATTCTATCGCACATTACGCCAGATGGAGAAGGATGGCATGGTTAGTTCCACCTGGGACACCTCGGAAGGCGGCCCCGCACGCCGCATGTACTCGATTACCGAGGCCGGTGAAAACTACCTCAAATTCTGGTCTACCTCCCTAGAACAATACCAGAATATGATGAATCGCTTCTTCCAACTCTATACCTGGCAACCTCCCAAAAAAGAAGAGGAAGAATAACGCGTTTGGTCAAGAAAAAACCTGCTGGCAAGTGCCAGCAGGTTTTTTCTTGACCAAATATACGATAAAAGGAACAAATGTGACTAGTATGTGAGATTACATGACGACGCTGTGATACGTTCGTGACCTTCTCCTTTTACACTACAAAAAGATAAGCAAACCAACGATTGTTCTACACGCAAGCGTGAAAATACACCGTTGGAAACCCGCGAGAGGAGGTCAGCAAAATGACCTATCGTTTTCAGGTCAATCAACAAACATGTATTAATTGTGGTATTTGTATGGACTTATGTCCAGTACGTTGTCTTGATATGTCACGCCCATCTGGCAGCGGTGAAATTGGCAGTGATCAGGCGAGGCTAAGTCCAATTCCGACCCAGTGGGCAGAGCGTGAATGGATGATGTTGTTTCCCGTGCAGGTCGCGCCATGCGTTGGCTGCCAGGTGTGTGTACAAGAATGCCCCACCAATGCGATCACTATTGAGAGCAAGGTTCCCACCCCCACCTATGCCAAACGCGGTCTCATCTCACATTTACCTTTAGAAGATGGCTGGCAACCCCTAGATGCCTATACACGTGCTACACCAGAGGAACCCGGCGAAAGCCCCTGGGGTGAAGACCACCCCTGGCATGTCGCCGGACGTACTGAACCATGGCAGAGCTATCGCAGTTGGCTCGGTGAGCGGACAGAGGATTTGCGCGCACCCTGTCAAGCGGCATGCCCGGTTGGTACAAACGCCGGTCTGTATGTCAGTCTCATCGCCGAAGGTCGCTATGACGAGGCCTTAACAGTGGCAGCCGAACCCAATCCCTTCCCTAGCATTTGTGGTCGCGTCTGCACTGCCCCATGTGAGGATGCTTGCCGTCGTGGCGAGTTTGACGCACCCATCGCGATTCGTGACTTGAAACGCTTTGCCACCGATCATGGTACACCGCTCAAGCGCAAGGTCGTGCAACCCAAACACAAATACGCCGAGCAGGTTGCCATCGTCGGCGCGGGACCAACGGGACTTAGTGCTGCTTATTACTTAGCTAGACGTGGCTATAACATAACCGTTTACGATGCCATGCCCGTTGCTGGCGGTATGATGGCTGTCGGCATTCCAGAGTATCGCCTCCCACGAGCTGAGCTAAACCGCGATATCGACGCTATGCGTGAATTAGGCGTTGAATTCCGCCTCAACTCCGCTATTGGGCGCGACTACACCCTTGATGAATTGCAAGAATCGTATGATGCCGTACTGCTAGCAGTCGGCGCACAACGCAGTCAACGCCTCAACATACCCGGTGAGTTAATGTACAAAGAAGTCGTTCCGGCTATTAGTTTTCTCAAACAGTTTAACCTGGAAGCCGATACGCACATCACGGGTGACATTACAGTAATCGGTGGTGGTAGTACTGCCTTAGACGCCGCTCGTTCGGCCTTACGAGCTGGTGCCAGTAGTGTCCATATTCTTTACCGTCGCAGTCGCAAAGAAATGCCAGCCCAGGAGGAGGAGATACGAGCCGCGTTGGAAGAGGGCATTTCCCTGCACGAATTAACAACGCCGGTTGAAGTTCTCGGTGCTAATGGTCATATCAGTGCCTTACGTTGCCAGCGCATGATACTAGGAGAGCCTGACGAAAAAGGACGACGTCGTCCAATGGCCGTTCCTGACTCCGATTTCGAACTGCCTACATCAATGGTAATCGTAGCCATTGGTGAAGCTCCTGATCCATCATTCTTGCCCGAAGGTACAAGTGTGCAAGTCGCAGCATGGGGCGGCCTGCTCGTGAATACAGAGACCCTGGCTACCGGCGCAAAGAGTATCTTCGCGGCAGGTGACGTGACGTATGGGCCCAAAACAATTATTCATGCAGCGGCCCACGGTCGGAAAGCTGCTAATTCTATTCACGCGTTTCTGCGCAAACGCTCGCCCAAAAGCGTCAGTGAGTTGCCGGAAGACGACTTTGAGACAGCCTCTACATTGCCACTCAACGGCAAGATACAACTTGACCTGCGTCCAATGGCGCGAGAGATCATGCCATTAGCAACAGATGAGGCAGCACGACAACGCTCCACGGAGTTCGCAAAAGGGTTTACAGAGACCCAGGCGCGACGCGAAGCCAGCCGCTGCTTACGCTGTGATCTTGCCTATCTCTGCCCAACCATACAGGTGATCAACCCTGAGACGGTGGTACGGGCGAAAGCGGTTCGTTAGTTCTGGAAAAGCGACAGCATGGAAACGCTGTTTTGCTTTGATCGGTTTACAACAAGGAGGAGTGACCATGTCACCACAAGACCTTACTACTGCTATTGTTACAGGCATCAATGCCGGTGCGGAACAGTTCTTAGAGGGAACATTAGCCGCAATGCTGCCAGTCATCTGGCTTGCCATCCTTGGACTCCATTTAGGGCGTCCTTACATCCTCGATATGATTGATCGCTTCACGTTGCGCCTGGGAGCCGATCTGCTCTGGCTCATTTATGTCGCACTGCGCGATATCTTGATTATCTCCGGTGTTGTCATGAGCTTTATGTTCTTCTTCCCAGACGTGCTGACAGCGGACCCATTGCCCCTCACAGGCGGGCTCGCGGCAGTAGCTCTCTTCGCTGCCCTGCTAGTGAAATTGATGGGTGATCCTGATCATAACTTGCGCGATTTCCGCATCGTCACCGTCTTACTCGCCATAGGTGCCTTCTTCTACTTTGTACCTTACATGCTAGGTACACAGTTCAATAGCGTTGCCACAGGACCATGGCTCACCATCAGCAATTTCTTGGTAACAAATACCAACACGCAATGGGCCATTGGTATCGGCTATGTTAGCATCGTGCTGTTGGCCATTATGGGAGCAGTCGCTACCATCTATGCCATACGCACTGGCGGTCGTGCAGAAACAACAACGGTTTAACACCACAACTACTTGATGAGTACAACTAGTTCTCCAACACACTACATTTGTCAAAGCAGGGATGCAAGGGGCCGCCGCCCCTTGACTGCACCCTGTCCGGGGGACAGGTAATAGGGCTGCGCCCTAGTATTCCCCCATCCCCATCCTTGCCGCCGAAGGCGGCCTGACAAATGAAGAGTGACAAAACATATCTGACAGACAGATGAAAGGATACTGCAATGAAACCTGATGATGTTGCGAACGCGATCACACAAGCTCTAATACAAGGTGGCTCAAAATGGATGGTGAGTTCGATAGTAGCCTTTTTACCGGCCCTTTGGACAATGGCTTTAATGTTACACCTGGGACGACCCTATGTCATTCGTATTCTGCGCCAATGTGGACTGCGGCTCGGAGCCGACGTCTGGTGGATGTCATACCTGCTCATGCGCGACGCGGTGATTCTGATGACCTTCGCGCTCAGTTGGATCTACTTCCAACCCAACATTGTTGCGAATGCAGCACTGCCTATTACCGGCCCCGTGGCGGCATTACTGCTCCTGCTGGCCCTGGCAGTGAAGATGTCGCGCCGCGTCGACGATGATATTCAGGCTTACCGACTAGCCACGGTCTTCATCGTACTGGGCGCAACACTCTACTACGGACCATTGGTCTTCGCAGTCGAGGCAGCCAGCCAACCCTACCTTGCTACCTTTGCTCAACTATTCACCAGTAATACAAACGTTGCGGTGGCACTCGGTATTATGTGGGTCTCGCTAGCTGGTGTAGCTATCGTCTCCGCTTGGCTCTTCGTACGAGCCTGGATGGCGGCTACCCGTAGCATGGAGAAGCGTCTCACACAGAAGAAAAGCTCTCCAATAGCCCCAGCAGTGCCAGCAGAACCAACACCTGTTGCACTATAGTCTTTAGATAAACAAACAGAGGGGTTGCTCATCATTGATGGTGGGCAACCCCTTCCTTCTCATCCTGGTGATATCTCCTTCATACCAAGCGTAGCTGGTAAACCTGTCATTCTCTTCTCCTGAGCATGCAACTAAGCTGCTTTGTCCCGCATCTCCATCCAAAGATAGAGGAGGGGACTTACGACTAACAGCAAGAGGATGCTCGCCAAGAAAATCCACGTGAGAGGATTCGCTTGATGAAAATTGCTCCACGAAAAAATCATCGCCAGGCCAATCGCTACAATCCCGATCATCTGGCTCTGGAGAGCGATGCGCACTGCACTCCAGCGCGCATCGAGTGCAATAGCGAGTTCACCAACTCCCGTGAGAGCAAATAAAGCTCCCATGACCCGCGCGGTCAGCGGGGTCAACTGCCAGGGCCAGGTGCTGATCATGAAGCCAGGCTGCAAGAAGAGAAACATGCTGGTAACTAAGGTCAAGCCACCCACGATGCCAATCACCAGGCGTACTAGGCGTGGTACACGGAGATCTTGGGAGATGGGGCCAGGGTCCGTGGCTCGATTGCGCAGCCAGAGCAGGAACACAATGAACGGCGTCGTGAAGTACAGTCCTGCCCAAGCAAAGAAAGAGAGAGACCCATGATTGAAGCGATCCCAGTGCAGGATTGTCGCAATCCCCATCAAGGTGGCAAAGGTGGTGACTGGAAGGAACCCAACCTTGACCCAATGCCAGCGCGCATTGGTGGCAGCCCGTATAAAGAAATAGGCTCCGCCAAGATAGGCCGCACCCAGCATCATGGCACTCATGCGTGGCTGGATGCCCCAGGCGAATAACTCCTGCGTGTGATCAGGGAACAGGTAGAGGATTCCGAAAGCCGCTACTAAAAAAGGGACAATGATCGCCGAGATCCAGCGGGTTTCTGGAAGGATGTGATCGTCATGCAGCATATCTACTGGCATAAAGAACCGATTCTTTGTGTTTCCTTCTTCCATGTTGAGACCTCCTCATCTGCGCAAAGTATACATTGATGTCCCATGAAAATGGAGGGTAATGTTACCCATATTTTGTATAGATGCGACAATGGGTGAAGGAAGCTGAAACACAGAAGCAGATGCTCCTAGGTTTTCAGCAAGCACTTCAGGCGGGAGAGATGACCACCTTACTGCATATGCTAGCTGAAGTTGTCACTTCCTGGGCTGATGGAGGCGGCAAAGCTAAAGGAGTGGCAACCCACCAGCTCTCCGGACGTGCTGTAGTGGCACGTTTCATACTAGACAACTCCCCCATTTTCAGGAATACGTTACCTACAGACACGCACATGGAGTTAGCCGAAGTCAACGGTCAGCCAGCACTTATCACCCGCTCTGGAAAGCAAGCCTTCGCTGTGCTAACCATTGATGTGGAAGCAAACCAAATTAAGGCTATTCGTTTCATGGCAAATCCCCATAAATTGGCGCATATCTAACGCTATCTTTATCGAAAGGAAAACCACGTTGATATTCGGGGCAGGTCTGTTACACTGTCTTTCTAAGTTTTCCGTCAGCAGGCATGTGTGGCACCTCCTCACAGCCTCACTCTGGCATCCTCTCAATGCGCCTGCGAAATAGCCCAGGCCGCATTTACAAGGCCAATATGGCTGAAGGCCTGCGGGAAGTTGCCCAGCAATTCGCCAGTTACGGGGTCGACCTCCTCGGCGAGCAGGCCGACATCATTGGCATAGGCAATCGCTTGCTCGAAGGTCGCCCTGGCACGCTCAACCTCCCCGGCCAGTGCCTGCGCCTGGGCAAGCCAGAAGGTGCAGAGCAGGAATGTCCCTTCCTCCCCGGCAAGGCCATCGGATGCGCGGTAGCGGTAGACCAGGCCATGCGCGTCTGTGAGCCGCTCGGCGATCGCGTCGATGGTGGACCGCATGCGTGGGTCGGTGGCGGTCAAGAACCCAACAATCGGCATCATGAGGGCGGAGGCATCCAGGTCATCGGAGCCAAATGATTGGGTGAACGCTGCGGCCTTCTCGCTCCAACCGCGCTCGAGGATGGCAGCGCGGATCTGCTCGCGCGTGGCTGCCCACTCGTCAATGTGGTCGTGCGCCTGCAATAGGTCGGCGAGATCGATGGCGCAGTCGAGTGCTACCCAGCACATGAGCTTTGAATAGAGGAAATCTCTCGGGTCTCCTCGCACCTCCCAGATGCCCTGGTCCTGCTCCTGCCAACGTACTGCCGCGGTGTCTGCGACCTCGACCAGGAAGTGACGCGTGACCTCGTCTAGCTCCCCAAGCTGGTCGCGCAGGCGGCGAGCTGCGCCGAGGAGTTCACCGTAAACATCAAGCTGGCGCTGATTCCAGGCACCGTTGCCCACGCGCACAGGTCGGCTATCGCGCCACCCTGACAGGTGGCTGAGCGTGCGTTCGCTCAGGTCGTGTTCACCACCGATGCCGAACATAATCTGAAGGTCGGAATCGCGCCGAATCTGGGTCGCCACCGCACCCGCCATCCAGGAAAAGAACCAGGACGCCTCGTCAGGGCAAGCAGCGACCCAGAGCGCGTCCAGCGTAAAGCTGGCATCACGCACCCAGGTGTAACGGTAGTCCCAGTTGCGCTCTCCACCGATGGACTCCGGCAGCGAAGTAGTAGGCGCGGCGATGATGGCCCCCGTGGGCCTGTACATGAGTGCCTGTAGCACCCGCCCACTGTGATGAACCAGGTCGCGCCACGGTCCTTCGTAGCGCTGATGCATGTCTGACCAGGTACGCCATCCTATGGTGGTGTCGTGCAGGTAATCGGCGATTTCTGCCTCGGTACACACCTGGGGGGGATTTTGCCAACTTGCCTTATGTTGCAATGCGAAGTTTGCCTGCTCACCGACCTGGAGGGTGAAACGCACCTGGGCCATCGATTCTTCTATGGACAACACCTTCGATGTGGAGAGTACCAGGACATCTGCCCCACCACGAGCGTAAATGCCTCCCTGCACTGGCCTCAGCAAAGGCGCGATGAGGCCGTATTCCAATCGGGGAACATATTCAAGCTCAATTTCTACAGTACCGCTCAGGCACGACACCGAACGGAGCACGACTCCAGGCGAATCGACGCCCAGTTCGTGTCCACGCTCATTGCGCCCCATTGCCATCGCATCCAGCAGCACGGCTGTACCCGTTGGAGTACGGAAGGTGGTCTCAAGGACCATCGTTCCTTCAAGATAGCAGCGGCTCACCTCGCTCGCGCCAACGGCATTTATGGACCAGTGTCCTCCCTTCTTGTCCAGCAGGTGGGCAAATACAGATGGCCCATCGAAGCGGGGAAAGCACAGCCAATCAATAGAGCCAGCACGGCTGACCAGCGCAGCTGAGCGACAGTCTGACAGTAGAGCATACTCAGCAATGGGCAGATGACTCATTATTTTTCTCCTCCTCGTTACATAGGCATCTCATATTGATTCGGCATAGGCACATCCTAGAGATGCATCGAATGTGGCTTGCTGGAGTAAACCGTTATTGCTTTCATTATATGCCCTCTCTGTTCGACCAGGTTAGGTATACACTCTTTATACCATATAGTCCTGCTTTCCTACCCATTCATTACAAACGGAAAAGCATACAATGAACATTGGAGATTTGACACACTATAGCAGTGAAACCGCAAAAGCCGATGGCTCTGCGTTGTTTAATCTCAGTGCGAGGCCCTTATACTGATTGGGGTTTTGAATGTGTAAGTTATTTTGAGTCAAGAAAGAATCTATTGGTGAATCATGTTTTTGAAGATGATAACGAGAAAAAATGGCATAGACACAAAAAGGCGTTTTGGATGGGCGATGGTCGGCTAAAAATGTCAACAATTCATAGTTTTAAAGGTTGGGAAGTCCCAAATGTCATTGTTGTTATTCCTTCATTAATTCGCATAGATGATCAAATTCCTGATAGTGTTCTTTATACAGCTATTACAAGATCAAAAGAAAATTTAATTGTTATTAATGCGAATGCAAGATATTGGGAATTTGGTAAAGGTTTTTCCAATGAGTGGGCATAATAGACTTGTCTAGCAATAACAAGTTAATCGCTTCGCGAGACATAATCAGCATAGCTGAAAACCGATAAAACTGAATCACTTCTCATGAAGGAACGCATACGCAAATTAACCACACGAATCATGAGAAGAAGCTGTCAGTATACTTGGCGGCTTCCTCTCATAGATTTTTTGGAAGAG
This sequence comes from Ktedonobacterales bacterium, assembly GCA_038209195.1. Taxonomy (GTDB): domain Bacteria; phylum Chloroflexota; class Ktedonobacteria; order Ktedonobacterales; family Ktedonobacteraceae; genus JBBQXY01. Next base: position 43,865 of record JBBQXY010000004.1, read on the forward strand.
CTTATCTGGGTGCCATCCTAATCGCCCCATCCAGCCTGATCACCTCGCCATTCAACATCTCGTTTTCGATAATGTGTTTGGCGAGCGCCGCGTACTCGTCGGGTCTGCCCAGGCGCGGCGGGAACGGTACCTGCTGACCGAGTGACTGGCGAGCGGCTTCCGGCAGAGAACCCAGTAGCGGAGTATCGAAAATACCGGGGGCAATAGTCATCACCCGTATGCCATAGCGAGCAAGTTCGCGTGCAATGGGTAGCGTCATGCCAACAATGCCGCCCTTGGAAGCTGAATAGGCAGCCTGCCCGATCTGCCCATCAAAAGCAGCAACAGAGGCCGTATTAATGATGACGCCGCGTTCGCCACCTTCATTGGGTGTATTCGTCGCCATGGCTGCCGTGGCTAGGCGAATGGTGTTAAATGTGCCAATTAAATTTACCTGAATGACTTTGGTGAACGAGGCCAGGCTGGCTGGTCCATTCTTCCCCAACACCCTTTCAGCCACACCAATACCGGCGCAATTAATCGTAATGGACAGATTGCCAAAAGCAGCTACCGCCGCTTTGACGGCTGCCTGGACGGAGTCTTCGTCTGTGACGTTCGTTTTGACGAACAGGGCTGAGTCGCCCAATTCGGCGGCGAGCGCATCGCCAGTCTCGTTATTCAAATCGGCGATGACAACTTTTGCTCCTGCCTGATGCAATAAGCGCGCACAGGCCGCGCCAAGTCCCGATGCGCCACCCGATATTAAAACACCTTTGTTCTCTATGTGCATACGTGTTCCTTCCTCGATAAAAATATCCATTCCCCTAAACTATATCCTCTACAAGGCAAAATGTCACGCCAAGAGAAAAACGTAGCAACTCCCAACAGTGGTGCTACAATGAGGAATAAGCTATAATCAAAACCAAGGGCAGCAAATAGAAATCACCAGGCCGAGCTATAAGGAGATACAACCGTGACACTGGCAATTACCAACGGAACGCTGATTGACGGAAGTGGTCATGATCCACGTACGGGCATGACTATTCTCATTGAAGACGAGAGAATCACAGCCATCAGCCGTGATGGACAAGTACCACACGGCGCAACCGTCATTGACGCTATGGGCGGCAGCATCCTGCCGGGTCTGATCGATACACATGTCCATTTTACGATGGAGTATCCCGATGTTCTGCGCGGACTTTTGACACCGCCCTCTCTGCGCCTATTACAAGCTATTCCACGCATGAAAGCAACGTTGGATGCGGGAGTAACCACCGTGCGCGACGCTGCTGGTTCGCCTGCTGGCTTAAAGATAGCGGTTGAGCGCGGCATCATCGCTGGGCCACGTATGCAGGTTGCCATCTCCTTGATCTCCCAGACCGGTGGGCATGGTGATGGCTACTATCCCTGTTGCGTGGATATTGGCTTCTTTGGTGGCAGCTTTACGGATGTGCCAAATGGCGTCGCCGATGGCGTAGAAGAAGTGCGCAAAACTGTACGCGAGGTATTGCGTGCCGGGGCCGATTGGATTAAGCTAGCCACTACTGGCGGTGTACTCTCCACCTCTGACGCGCCAACATCATCGCAACTGACGTTGGAGGAGATTGAGACCGCCGTGTACGAGGCTGCCGCTCAAGAAAAACGCTGCATGGCCCATGCCCAGGGTACACAGGGCATTAAAAATGCGTTGCTGGCTGGCGTAGTCTCCATCGAACACGGCGTGTATTTAACCGACGAACTGATTGCATTGATGTTGCAAAAGGATGCCTATCTTGTACCAACGCTGGTCGCTCCACTGGCAGTGGTCGAGTTTTCGCGCGAACATCCCGACCTCTTGCCACCCATGATGGCTGAGAAAGCCCTCAGCGTAGTAGATGAACATGCCAATAGTTTCCGCCGGGCCGTCGCAGCAGGTGTCAAAATTGCCATGGGTACCGATTCGGGCGTTGGGCGACACGGGCAGAATGGTCGCGAGTTACAGTTGATGGTCGAGCACGGCATGACGCCTATGCAAGCGATCCAGGCCAGCACTATCCATGCCGCTAAACTCCTACACCTGGATGCTCAATTGGGTACCATTGCCGTCGGCAAACTGGCCGATATCATCATCGTCGATGGCGACGTGTTAAGCGATATCAGTAAGATAGCTGACCCTAATAACGTGAAGCTAGTGCTCAAAGCTGGTCGTGCCGCCAAAAATGCGCTGCGCGCAGGAGTGCCCGTCCTAGCTGGATTAGCATAAGTTTCCCTTCATCGCCGCTTGTAGCGGCTCGACTATTCAATGTTTGATTGCGATTTTTGCAGCCTGTGGCTGCAAAAATCGCAATCAAACAGTAACTCCTGCGAACTGCCGTAGGCAGTGAGGTATGAAAGGATATCCATAGCTATGTTGGTAGATATACCGACTGATTGGCTGCACCTACTTTCTGAAGAAATACATAAGCCCTATTTCACAAAGCTAGAACAATTTGTGGACACAGAGCGGCAAAACTTCACAGTCTTTCCACCGGAAAAAGATGTTTTCTCGGCCCTGAAACTGACCCCGTATGAGAACGTCAAAGTGCTATTGCTCGGTCAAGACCCGTATCACGATGACACGCAGGCCCATGGACTGTGTTTTTCGGTGCGTCCAGGCATAAAGCCACCACCTTCGCTGGTCAACATCTTTAAGGAGCTACACAGCGACGTTGGCTTTCGCATACCCAACAATGGCTACCTGGTGCCGTGGGCAGAGCAGGGCATCTTGCTGTTGAATGCTGTCTTAACTGTACGAGCGCATAGTGCCAATTCGCATAAGAACCACGGTTGGGAAACCTTTACCGACGCCATCATTCGCCAGGTCAACGCCAAACAGAGTCCCGTGGTGTTTGTCTTATGGGGCGGCTATGCCCAGAAGAAGCTCGCACTGGTCGATACCAATAGGCATAACATCGTGCAATCTGTGCATCCGTCACCGCTCTCAGCCCGCAATGGCTTCTTCGGCAGCAAGCCATTTTCAGCCATTAACCGGGCGTTGCGGCAGGTAGGGAAAGAGGAGATTCAGTGGCAGCTAGCGGATATCCCTGAGACTGTCTTAAAGGACGCACGTAGTGAGTAAGCAACAGGAGCGCTTAGACGCGCTCGAAAACTCAGTAGCACACCTGCAAAAACGACTGGCCAACTTGCGTGGACGCAGTGATCGCTATTCGTGGATACGCTTGGCTATCTTCCTGCTGGGAATCGCGCTAACAGTATTGCTCTTTTGGCTGGCTGGCTGGCTCTGGGGACTACTGCTGGCAGTTGTCATGGTTATTGCTTTTAGCATCGCTGTCTACTATCACCGCGTTGTGGAGCGCAGCATTACGCGCCACAAGCTATGGCTACAGATCAAAAAGACGCAGATAGCCCGCATTCAACTTGACTGGGAGCATATTCCTACCGTCCTTCCAAAGGGAACATCCACTACTGGCACAACTTGCACAACTAACACCACTGGCACCAGTCACCCATTTGAAATCGACCTCGATCTTACGGGCGAACGCTCACTGCATCAACTCATCAGCACGGCTATTTCGTATGAAGGAAGCTCGCGAGTACGTGATTGGTTGCTGAACACCGAACCAGAGCTGACCGTCATCCACCAACGCCAAACCCTCGTGCAAGAACTGGTTCCATTGTCGCGCTTTCGCAATAAGCTCACCATGAAGTCCATGCTGGCAGCAAGAAATGCGGCTGAGCATTTGGAAGGGAGACGCCTATTGAGTTGGCTCGCTAAGCATGGTGCAGCCAAACCAATGATGACCACATTCTGCATCTCATGCGCGCTCTCGTTGATTCTGATTACGTTCATCATTTTGAATATCTTTGGGGTGCTGCCCATTGGCTATGAGGTGGTGGCCTTTCTGGTCTCGCTTGGCTGGTTCCTGGCCAGACGTGAGGAGCGCGGCGATGTATTCGAGGATGCCTACTTCTTGCGCGACACCTTCGCGCAATTAAGCACCGTCTTTGCATACCTGGAACACTACCCCTATGGCAAACACGAACACTTGAAAAAGCTGTGTGAGCCGCTCTTCGCCAATCAGGCACAACGCCCCTCTGTATTGCTCAAACAACTTTCACGGCTAGCCTCGGCAGCGACGCTTGAGAAGAACCAGCTCTTCTGGCTCGTGGTGAATGCCCTGATCCCCTGGGATATCTACGTTGCGCAACAACTCAACCGCTCCAAAAAGGTGATAACGACGCTCCTTCCAACATGGTTGGATACATGGTTTGAACTGGAAGCCCTCTGCTCACTCGCCAATTTTGCCTACTTGAACCCTGAATATGTGCTACCTTCGGTCGTTCCAGCCGCCAACGAGGAACATGGCACGCTCTTTCAAGCGCGAGGGCTTGGTCATCCCTTGATTGTAGCGGAGAAGAGGGTGATCAACGATTTCGCGCTGCACAAGGTGGGCGAAGTCATCATTATTACCGGCTCCAATATGTCAGGCAAAAGCACGTTTCTGCGCACGATGGGCATTAATCTCTGCCTGGCTTATGCGGGTGCGCCAGTCAGTGCGCAGGACTTCCACTGCTCGCTCTTCAAACTCTATACCTGTATCAAGGTCAGTGACTCCGTGACGGATGGTTATTCCTACTTTTACGCGGAGGTGAAACGTCTCAAGGGACTACTGACAGCCCTACAGCCAGATGGCTTGCCGCTCTTCTTTCTGATCGATGAAATTTTCAAAGGTACCAACAATCGCGAACGCTTAATCGGCAGTCGCGCCTATATCCGGGCCCTGGCAGGACAAAACTGCCTGGGCGCGATTTCGACGCATGATCTGGAACTGGTCAAGATCGCCGATGAACTGCCAGACATTCACAATTATCATTTCCGTGAAGAGGTGGTAGATGGAGAGATGGTCTTTGACTACACATTACGTCCTGGCCCCTGCCCAACCACGAATGCCCTGAAAATCATGCAGATGGAGGGCCTGCCAATTTAGCCACACGGCTACATGCTCAAGGCGGAATACATTCCACCAAAGAAGCGGCTCGGCACAGTAGTCAGTTGCTGAATCGTGGAGAAGCCGTTCTTGCGCGCCATCTTCTCCCATGTCCCGTATGAGAAGGGATAGGGCACCCACATATTGCCGCGATCAGCGGCGTATTCTACGATGAGCAGCCCCCCGCCCGGTTTCAAGTAACCGCGCACTAATTGCAGCATGGCATCTTTCTCGCGCAAGAAATGCAACGAATTCGCCATCACTATTCCATCCAGCGCTGGTAGTTCCAGGCGGCGAGTAAAATCCGCGGCGATGTATGAGATAGTCGTGGCAGGAAAGCGCGAATGCATCGCCCTCTCCTGCTCCCGAAGGACTGAGCGATCTTTATCAACGGAGTAGATAATACCAGTTGGGCCGATCAGGTCGGCAAGAGCAAGGGTAAATGCGCCCGCGCCTGAGCCAAAATCAGCCCATGTCCCACCCGCGTTGGGTACCCCTTTGCGCAACAAAAATACGTGGTCATTGTGATCCATACAGCCTCCAGAAAGCTAGTAGTCTGTTGATCTTCATGTGAAAAGTGGGGATGCAAGGGGCCGCGCCCCTTGACTGCACCCTGCCTGGGGGGCAGGTAATATAGGGCTGCGCCCTATTCCTCTCTCCCCGCCGCCGTAGGCGGCATTTCACATGAAGATCAACAGAGTACTAGCAGAAATTACCATTCAGTATATCACCTGCCTTAGCTATGGTGTTCTCGATGTTTGGAAACAGTTTAAATAGCCAAACATGGTATACTGATGTGGGCAAAATACGGTAGGCTAAGAAGAAGCGAGAGGAGATGCACATGTCAGGAACTGGCGACACATTTGGGAACTCGCAGCAAGGGATAGACGGAACCATGGCGGAGAAGGCTGTAGCCGCGCCTGTGATGCAAACTGAGGAGCAGCTTAAGGCCGCTTACGTTAGCGGAGCACCAGTACCACTGGTCGGGCATATCCAAATTTTTGACTACGATCATGATTGGCCTCGGCTCTTCGCGCGCGAGGCCAGGCGCATCCAGACTGTACTGGGTGAGCGAATAGTGTTGCTTGAACACGTTGGCTCAACCTCCGTGCCAGGGCTGGCTGCCAAACCACGAATCGACATGCTGCTCATAGTAGCGAACTCGGCAGACGAGGCAAGCTATGTCCCAGACCTGGAGGCTGCCGCCTATGTGCTGCGCATTCGAGAGCCAGATTGGTACGAGCACCGTTTGTTCAATGGACCTGATACGGATATCAACCTGCATGTCTTCTCGTCGGGCAGCCCTGAGATCGAGCGTATGCTGCTCTTCCGCGACTGGTTGAGCAACAATACAGCAGATCGCCAACTCTACGAGCACGCTAAGCGGGAGCTTGCGCGCAAGGCTTGGAAATACATGCAGAACTATGCCGATGCCAAGACCATGGTGGTCGAGGAGATTATCGCACGAGCGCGAAGAGCACAAAGTGTACAAGAATCTGATAGGAAAGAGGCCTGAGGACGATAGTCATATGGATAAAAAAGAAAAAGATCGCATCTATAAAGCATGTACGCGCTTTTTGAACCACCATTATCGGCAAACGCCGCAACAGGTGTTGAGCGAACTGGCCACTATGTCTGAGGCTGAGCTGGATATGGATCATTATGGGCATGGCGAATATGTCAACTGGTTTGAAAAGAATATCGCTGAATTCCTGGGTAAAGAGGCCGCCGTCTTTATGCCCAGTGGCACGATGTGTCAGCAAATTGCCTTGCGCATCTGGGCTGAGCGGCGCGGACAGGCAAACGTCGCCTTCCATCCCACCTGCCACCTTGAACTCTACGAGCAAAAAGGGTACCAACGCTTGCATGGTTTGTCCGGCATCCTGGTGGGCTCACCAGAGCACCTGATGACACTACGCGATGTAGAGGCCATCAGCGAACCATTGGCAGCTTTATTGATTGAACTGCCACAGCGCGAAATCGGTGGGCAACTACCCACATGGGAAGAGTTGACAGCCATCATTGAGTGGGCGCGACAAGGCGGCATTCCCACCCACATGGATGGAGCGCGGCTCTGGGAAAGTCAACCTTTCTATAATCGTCCCTACACCGAGATTACCGCTTTATTTGACACGGTCTATGTCTCGTTTTACAAGTCTATCGGGGGTATTGCCGGGGCCGCTCTGGCGGGACCAGCCGATGTGATAGCCGAGGCTCGTATCTGGCAACGCCGCCACGGCGGTAATCTCATTCATCTCTATCCCTATGTGCTTTCAGCGCACAAATGGCTTGACACACGGATTGAACGCATGGCGACATATCATACCAAGGCCAAAGAAATTGCGACCATCCTCTCCGCCATCCCAGAGATTGAGATCGTGCCTGAGCCGCCACACACCAATATGATGCATGTCTTTTTACAGGGCGAACGGGAAAAATTGCAAGCTAATGCCCTCGACATCGCCAAGCAAACGGGTATATGGCTCTTCCAAGGGCTGGTGCCAACGATAATGCCTACTTATCAAAAATTCGAGCTGGTCGTTGGCGACGCCACGCTCGACCTTTCCAACGCCGAAATCCAGGGTTTGTTTCAGAAGCTTTTGCACGTGAGTGCTTGAGAAATGAGAAGATTACGCCAATCAATGGTATAAGCCACATAGAGAGACCGCGAAAATCTGACCAGTAGAAATAGAACAATCCGGGCACAAAACTATTGAGCGCTGCCCAACTAGAGAAGCAGTACAGCGTTAAAGCACTGAAGGTGAGTAAGCGTGCCAGTAAAGGCAAGTGCAAAACGCCTGGAACCCAGGTCTGATGATCAGTCGTTGCTTCGACCAGCGCAAAAAGTCCAAAGAAAGTTACCAAGTACCACGGCCAAAACCATGGGGTACCAACCATACAATACAAAAGCCAGACAAGAGCAATCCAACGAATGAGAGCAGGCACGTTGTTGATGCGCTCTGGCACACGGATAACCCACCAGCACAGATACATGAGTAGGATGAGAAAAATACTCATACTGATCAGATGACTACTTCTATCAACAGAGGAAACGATATAAACAGATGTGTGATTTAGAGTTTGGATAATGGGATGGGGATGAATTTTGATGTGGAGATGATGTGGAGCATGAAGATGGATGTTTGGATGCGGTAGAGGATAGGGACGGGTACGGCTATGGGTAATACTACGATGCTCAGAAAAATACACAATTCCATTGATCAAATTACTGAAAAAATCCGGCAGTGTATTGATATTACGATCAGTCGCGGGAGTTCCTAAAATGGTATGAAGGAGCTTGCCATTTTGCCAAAATGGTGCGTAGAGCAGTACAATCGCGCCAAGGACCGTGCCGCTAAAGACGAGTAATTTGCGTATGTTATCCTGTTGAAACCACAAGTACAGCAACAGGCCAAGCACCAGTAATCCAATATTGAGTTTGAGGCAAACGGCAATAGCAAAAAATATCGCCACCGGTATCTGTGCCAGTAGCGCGTGTTTCGTCGCGTGGCCTTTCAGCAAGAACCAGAGTGCCAAAAGTACCAAGAAAAGGGCGGTGGCATCCACGTGCCCATTCGCACATGCTTCGAGCAGCAAGAGCGGATTCCAGGCAAACGCGAGTGTAGCAAAGACACGCTTCTCCGTAGATATGTGACCATTGAGTCGCTGAAGCTGTCCGCTCATTGACCATATAAGCAGCACAGAGCCAAGATGCATTACCAAACCAAGCAAACGTAGCAACAATATCATGGAAACCAGCCCAGGGAAACCGCACTTGAGCAAAATCCACTCCATTATGCTGGTAAGGATAATCCATGTTGGGCCATAAATTGACGGCTGGTCTATCCAGTAAAGATATGGGAAAACACTATCGTGGCTAATCTGAGATGGGAATGCCACTAACGGGTTGAGATGATATATAACCCCCATGCGGGCGTAGGCAATATAAGAAAAAATATCGCCGGAAGGTACGATTGCACAAATTACGCAAAGCATTCCCAGCAACGTGGTCGAAATGAAAATATAGCGGAAGGTGACAAAGCGTACAACATTGCGTAGGGCAAACACGTACGAAAGGAGTACGAACATGAACGCGCCGAAGAGAAGAGCGGTCTCTTTCCAGCCCAGTTCTATAGCAATAGGATAGGGAATATTTTTATTTACCGCCTGTTGGACAACTTCAAGCTGAGAAAAGAGGATGTGAGCGGGCCAAAGTGGCCATGTTCCCAGGTGCGTCAAGAGCGCATCTGGTAATCCTACATATCGTAGAGGGAGAACGGCATCCAATACGAACAGGGAGCTAACCATCGTGAACAGAATAAGCGCAGGCCAAAAGCGATACCGTGGCAACGAGAACTGCTCAATGCCATTCCTCTTCGTACTCACTCGCTGTAACACAATGTTCTTCTTTCACAGATACGATGTATAGCAGGGTTTATTTCGTTTTACAGTGGAATTTTTATAGAATTATTCTCAAAATCCATCTGCTATTACGTTTTGAAGCACAAAAAAGTAGCAAAGTGAGATGGCACCTCAGAAAATAAAGGGTCAGGGTTTGTAAAACTCATTTGACAATTATTATGTCTTCATGGTAGTATAGAAGCGAGAGTACTTCTAATTCAAACCATATAGTTAAAGAACACAGGGAATTATTCAATGAAATTGCTCAATACAATCATCTTGCAAGCAATCTCATCTGCCGTTTAAGCGATCACGCCGGGCTTAGACGGCAGGAAGTGGCAACGGGTAGGAACCATGACCTACCTGATGATGCATCCGCTCACTGACAGTATTCAGTACATGTTCAGTGAACTTTTTACGTTATGCGCATCTATTCCGCTTTCTTCCTCCCTCACTAGACTCCTGGCGTATTGCGCCGGGGTTTCATTTCTTCGTAGCCAATTGCGCCGTGATACATTGTGTCACATGCTCCATCCAGGCACGAAACTTGGCCCATAATAAGACTATCCGCTGGCAGCATTGTGCTGTCTCATGGTTGATCACTTGTGGTCAAAGCCGGACCTATCATTTCATCTTTACTACTATACCAACTATGCTTGTTGAAAAAAGGATAAAACTATCATGTTACAGGTTAACAGCATCCTACTGGCTTATGGGCCTCGACTCGTGCTGGATCACATTTCATTTACGGTAGCACCGGGCGAAAAAGCGGGACTGATTGGGGTAAATGGAGCTGGTAAAAGCTCACTGCTCAAGATCATTGCAGGAGTGCAGGAGTCCGACGGCGGCAACGTGATGCTACCAAAGAGCTATGGCTACCTCTCTCAGGATGTGGCACACGAAACGTCAATTGCCGAGGGCATGACCGTGCGCGACTTCATTTTCAGCAGCACCGGTTTGGATCAAGCTGTTGAGAGCTATGAGATATTGACCAATAAAATCGCGGAAGCAGCTAATGACGAGAGCTTGCCCACCCTATTAGAGCATTTTGAGCAAGCGCAGGACGCACTTGATCGACTGGGTTATTATGATGCCGATGCACGAGCGGAGCAACTGATCAGTGGCTTGAACCTGGGTGGCGTCACGCTTGAGCGGTCGGTGCATACCCTCAGTGGTGGTCAAAAGACGAAACTGGCCTTGGTGCGTTTGCTCTTTCAAGCTCCTGACCTGCTACTGCTCGACGAGCCAACGAACTTTCTGGATGTCGAGGCCACTGGCTGGCTGATGGAATTCTTGGAACGCTATAATGGTGCCCTCTTAATCATCTCGCACGATCTGGACCTGCTCGACCACAGCATCAATAAGGTGCTTCGGCTCAATGAGTTCACGCACAAACTTGAGGAATATCGCGGCACCTACTCCAGTTACATTACGCTGGCGGGTGACGCCCTGGCACTGATGGAGCGCACCAAAGCACAGCAGGAGCGTGAAATTGCCCGCTTGCGCAAAACCTCCGATAAGCTACGCGGCTATGGCGCGACGCGTGTCAGCCAGCGTATCGCCGTCGATAAACGTATCGCTACCCTGGAAGTGAGCAAGCCCGAATTGCCACAGAACAGTCGGCGCATCAAAATTGATTTTCCAATGCGTCAGCCGAGCGCACAGCTCGTGGTACGCGCGGAACACCTGGCTAAGCAATATGGGAATCGGAAGATTTTCAGCAATATCAATTTCCAGGTCGAACGTGGACAACGCTTGGTAGTAGTGGGCCTGAACGGTGCCGGTAAAACCACGCTTTTACGCACGCTGCTGGGCATTACGCCGCTGGACTCCGGCAAAGTGACGATGGGCGATAGGGTGCGCCTGGGCTACTATGCGCAAGAGAACGAGGGACTCGACTACGACAACACACTCTTGAGCGAGGCCACGGCAATCTTGCCAGAAGACTCGAAGCGCGTGCGTAGCATCTTGGGACGGTTCCTTTTTAGCGGAAGTCGCGTCTTTCAGCAGATAGGAACGCTCAGTGGTGGTGAGAAAACGCGACTGGCCCTGGCTAAGATGGTTCTTGATGGTCCCAACCTGTTGGTACTCGACGAGCCAACGACCCACCTCGATGTCCTTTCACGCACAATCATCGGCGAAGCTCTCGGCGACTATCGGGGTACCATCATTTCCGTCACCCACGATGTAGAATTCGTGCGTTACTTGCAACCGGATACATTGCTAATGATGCCAGAAGGCCGCGTAATGCCCTACAAGACCGAGCACGATGAACTGTTGAAACGGGCATAATACAATACTCAACCAACTAACAAAGCACAAAGCCAGCAAATCAGTGTGGATTTGCTGGCTTTGTGCTTTGTACATGCCTTGTAAGCAACTTAAGAACCACTATTACCAGAGTTTCTCATGCGGGAGCCGACGGAGCCAATCATTTCGCCAAGCGGGCCAAAAGTAGCCTGGACGATACGCTGAATCTCCGCAGCGCGATCCTGATTCGTCCAGATGACGTGGATTAGGAAGCTATAGCTGTCATTCATCCCAAAATCATAAAGTGATGGCTTGCTATTCTCCTTCTTTTCCTCTTTCTCTTTTGTCGATTGTGGCTGCGAATTTGTCAAGAAAACCTCTATCAGTGGATAAGAGACGGATGCGTTATGATTGAGGTCGTTATACTGCTTCTGTATTTCGCTGCGGCAGGCTGTAAAAAGGTCTCCGACTTCGGTACCGGACGAGACGAAAAAGCTGCGAATACTGTCTACGAGGTTCGAGCTACTGAAGGACGAGGTAGCAGTGCTCGTTTGTGCTGAAGGTTGACCGCTATTTGCGTTTGTCGAGGAGGTTTGTGCCTGGGTAGTTCTCTGCACGACCATGCCAATACCCAGGAAACTGGCAAGGGTAATAATGGCATTGCCAAGCCACGAGTTCGCGAACTGGTTTTGAGGTAGAAAGGCAATAACTTCCGCCGCCACAAACAAGATCAGGACAATCACCGCGACGCCAATCAGCACCGAGAGCAGTACGCGATTTCGCCACAGCAACTGCTCTGTGTTTTTCTTGACCTCCTCTACCTCTGCTTTGACATCGTCGGTGACATCCGCTACAAAGGCTTGTTCGCAGCGCTGCATAAACTGGTTCAAAATGGACTCTGTCACAGCCTCCGTGGTAATCGAGCGTAGATTTTGCTGGCCCGTGATGAGAGACTGCCACACGTCGGCCTGTTCGATCAAGGCGATACGCAATTGCGATGACAGCTCTCGCGACATCACTGCTGGCGCATCATCGCTATATTCTATGGCGTGCGCACGACAGATCGTTGTCTGCGCCTTGGGGCTACTGATCCAGACGATAGCTGCCTGCCAATAATCGAGGCTATGCTTGATGGAGTGAAGAGCATTGCTTGGCAAGCAGTCATCCTGCTCGTCGGGATTCTGTGGACTATAGGGTGAGTTCGTAGGGCCATAAGTCGGATAGGATGGACTTGTAGGACCATAGGAAGGACTTGTGGGGCCATAGGATGGGCTCGTAGGACCATAGGGTGAGCTTGTAGTGCCATAGGACGGACTCGTGGGACCATAGGACGGATAATAAGGTGAGCCATACAACTGATACTGAGCATTCTGGATCGCAGTTTTAATTCTATTGTAGGCTCCATCCATTGCACTGCTGAGAGCCGAGATCTGGTGCTGGATATGGATAATATCGCGCGCATTGAAGACGCTTTGCCAGGCATTAAAGAGCTTCTGCATGAGTATTTTTTTCTGTCTACGCCCGGCATCGCTGTTATCATCCTTGAGCGCGTCGAGGGCATTTTCGATGGGAACGACGAAGAGGGCCACCCCCCAGGAGAGTGTGCAGAGCGAACGCCCAGCTTCATAGGCCACCATGCCAATCTCGTAATTCTCAAAGTTTTGCCCCACGTACAAACTTTCGCGTACATACCCATCCCAGGCTTCCAGGAAGCGGACGGTTAATCCCGTGTAGCGTTTGATGGCAACACCCACATCACGCGCTGAATTTGCGCCATTGTCTTCAGGGGTAATAGAGGGAGCAACACCAAGAATAGTCGGAACTATTTTATCGCGATTGGCCTTAATGCGTTGCGGATCCAAAACCTCATTTGGTTTGACATATAATTGGGTTAGGCAGTTTAATACGCGGCGCGTGATGCCATACAGCTCATAGCTTGGCGGAAGAGGATTGCTCATCGCGTCGCTATTGCTGATGCCAACACTGGTAAAAATATCGGTGTCATCTTTGGGAATATAGAGATAAGAATAGGGAAAAGTTGTGATACTGGCGATATCTTGTGCCGGGATATCAACCTCGTAGATTGTTCCCGTAGTATCGTTCGTCGTGACCAGTTTGATTTGCAGTCCTACGATGCGATTGAACATGGCGCGCCACACACTAGTATTCCAGACGGCGTCGCTCGGCTCCACGGGCAGTTTTGCGAATGGGTCGCTGTTGAGTAGGCCAGGACGAGAGGTCGGCAACACAGCGAGCTGGTCAGCATCGTTGTCAGAATGTTGTGGCAATAAGGTTTCGAGTACAGTATCGACCAGGTCAAAGGCCGCAATCTGGTCATTCGCTTGCTGGAACTTCCCATCAAGGGCTGCCAGCAGTACACGACTGCGCAGTTCCAGCAAGTTCCAACCCAGCAAGAAAGCATCGTGCAACGTCTGGAACGCTTTGTCACCGAGCAAAGTGTTGCCACCAGAGGCATCATCATGCTGCGCAGGTGAATTTACTGGGACGGGCGTTCCACCGCCAACAGGTGGCTGATCGCCACTACTCCCCCCACCTGCTGTGGGCGGGATGTCAGAACCAGATGATGTGGGTGGGATATCAGAGCCAGGTTGTGTCTGGCTGGCATACCCTGTAGATGAAGTTTGCGCGGGCGGTGTGCCAGTGACTTGATTTTGTTGGTAGGGATACTGGTTCGGGTCGATATTTGAGCCTGGATTCTGGTCTTGACCGCTCATATTCACCCCTCCTATATCAATTTTCCTTCTGTTGCAGGCTCTAACCTGGCAGAACTACCATGTTTCCACATATGGCTAAGTTGAGCTCATTATAATAGGTGGATCGTATTTTATCAATTATTTCGTCAAAATGGATCAGGGCCTCTCAAAAGTTGCCCAAAGCAGTAATCATTCCCCGGTCGCGCCATTACACCTCTTGCTTGCTTTTCCGAAATATGCTATACTCTTCCTAGAGGTACCACAAGGTACCCTTCGTTAGAACCCGTAGCATCCTTCGAGATCTCTCTCATCATCATCCCCTAACACTTCAACCAACAAAAAAGCAATATCCCAAATGTCCCAAGTCACAAATGTCCGAAACATCCCATCCATCACAACCTCTCAGGCATTATTCTATCGAATACAAGACTACTGAGAACTGGAGATCACAAATGTCCCAACCATCACAAAGGCCCAAGCAGGAGAACGCTACCGCACGAGACAACAAGACGTTTGAGAAACCCTGCAAAATGGATGGGCCGAGTCGTAGCTCTCGTCAGGTGAAAATTGATAAAGCATTACAGTACACGCTGTACGCGACGGCGTTTGATACCTGTCGCTTGTGGCAACAAACCTTGTTCTATGATGGTGATTGCGGGATCACAATCGTAGTGTGCTAGCGTTGACTCTACGCTCTCAAGGACGGCTTGCTTGATAGTATCAAACGAGGATGAGGCGGTGGAGGACACTGAGAGGTAGATGTGCAACTGTCCAGTTTTTTCCTGTACGACCTGATAATCTGCAATATCAGGGCTGGCGAGTAGGATCATACGGCGTATAGTATCGGGAAAAAAGGGGCGCGTACCGCCTGTCTGTGACGAGAAGTAGCAAATATCGTCACAGCGTCCCTCGATAGCACGGATGACGCGAAATGGAGAGCCGCAGGCACATTTTTGGGTCTCTAATTGCAACACATCGTTAAGGCGATAGCGAATGATAGGCTGCGTGCGTCGCCACATGTCTGTTACAATGGGCATGACCCGCGCTCCATCTGCATTCCCATCAGAGATGGGCTCGAATTGCATGGCAACAACATCTTCCTGGATATGCAGTGAGCCATGAGCACAACTAACGGCCAACAGACCTTCGGTACACTGATAAATCTGCTCTACGGGTGCTTGAAACAGTGCCTCTAGACGCGCCTTATCGTGCGGCTCCAGCACTTCCGCTACCGAGATCAACCGTTCTGGTTGGATGCGTAGTTTCCCTTGCACACGTTCATCCGCCAGGAAACCCAGCAGCGAGGGTGGCCCCACAACGATAGCAGGCTGAAAGGTGTTAAGGGCAGAGACAGCCTGTGGTAGTGGCAACATGAGGTCAAAGTAGCGAAACTGGATCAGCATACCGCCTATTTGCTCGTACAGATTGCTATTGGAGCGCAAGAAAAAGGCAATGCGCAAGCGACGAGGTCGCACACTATGTAGTGTTCGTGCCAGGATTGTACCCGCCCATGCCGCTTGTTCCCACGAATTAGCCAGGAACAAGCCACGATGGCCAGAGGTACCGGAGGATAAACCAACCGTGATACCATCAAGCACTGGCGCAAAATTACGACTGCGCTCGGCGTGTAGCGCGATGTTCATGGCGGCCTCACGCGCAATACCACGCGTATTAAAGGTGGAGAAGTGCTCCATCATCAGGTGTTTGTCTACCGTGGGCAACTCACGCCACTCGCGCACATCGTATCCAGCCCAGTGCTCACGATAGAACGGCGCGTGCTGTAAAGCATACTGCACAATGCGTTGTGCATGCTGTTCCTGGTAACGTTCCAAGGTAGTTCCGCGCAAATGCTGCCAGCGCCAGCGAGCTTGCATAAAGTTGGAGGCAATCAATGACAGGTTACCTACCTTCATGGAACCCTCTTCATTTCTCGTGCAAAGGCCACTGGACAGTGACTGGGAACAATGCGCACGGTGGGATAGGCTTGCGCAAAGGTTTGTAAATGGTTGATGGTCGTGCGTACTTCCTTGAAGTCATCTACAAAGAAGGAGGTAATGCGGTGCGGTGGGCGTTGCTCATAAATTGAGCGCGTTAGCCAGCAGCCATCGGCAGCAAACAGGATATCGCCACTGGCGGTATGCACCAACATGCCTATCTGACCATGGGCGTGGCCCGGCAAGGAGACGAGTTGTAGTGTGCCATCACCAAAAAGATCATGCGTTGCGCCCAGACCCGGCAATACCGCTCCTGTAAAAGCCGGTAGGAGCGTAGCTCGTTCGCGAAAGTCGTCGGGCAGGAGGGCAGGAATATAGCCACGACGAAGAGCGTTGAGGCCGCGACGAGGGAGAATATCCGCGTAGGCCGTTTGTGCTGTTATCAATTCGGCACGCGGGAAATCGCGCAGTCCCGCGATATGGTCGGCGTGAAAATGCGAGATAATTACGCGCGCAATATCGCCCGCTACCAGACCCAAACGTGACAGTTGGGCGATGACCGCGAGTTCTGGTTGCAGGTAGAGTGGCGTGGCGCGACGATAGAGTGAAAAAGGGAGATGTTGGGTGACTTCCAACAGCCTTGGTGCGTAGCCAGCGTCCCACAGTGTCCAACCGTACTGAGGATGCTGCAACAATGCCACCAGGGCATGGCAGTGAATGCGACGATGCAGCCCACCCTGAATAACATGATTTTCCCAGGCCAGACAGTAGCCAGTGTCGAGCATATGACATTGCACAGTGGGAATGGTAGAGAAAGAGGGGGAAGTCTTGCTCATGTCTTTGCCTTCAACGCGGCTATGGTACGTTCAATGCCAACGGCGAGCGTGATACAGGGAGTATAGCCCAGATCGCGTTTAGCGGCGAAAATATCGTAGGTCTGCGTTCGCCCCAGAATGGCGGCGGAGTAGCGCGTTAACAGTGGTTCTTTGCCGGTCAAGGCCGCTTGCCATTCCATAGCGCGTGCGGCGACAAGGGCGACTGGCAGTGAAATCTGACGTAAGTTCGTCGGCAGGTCGAGCTGTTGCAGCACGGCGCGTATTACCTCCCACAGTGGGACGTGTTCATCATTGGTAATGGTATATGTTCTGCCAATGGCAGTCTCTGTTTCAAGGGCGAGCAAGAGGGCTTGTACCACATTCTCTACATAGGTCAAGTCTACGAGATTACGCCCATTGCCGATTTGTGGCAAACGCCCCTGTCGTGCAGCAGCGATGAGCCGTGGCAGAAGTGACTGATCTCCTGGTCCAAAGATGGCTTTGGGGCGCAAGATAATCGTCTCTAGCTTCGCAGTTGACTGATTGACCAGGTCTTCGCCTAGCTTTTTCGTCAGTGAGTAGACGGAGGCGAATCGGCGCGGATACGGCACCGCCTCCGTGGCATTGTGCTGATCGTGTCCGTCGAAGACGACGCTGGGAGATGAGACATAGAGCAACCGCCTCACGTTATGTGTAAGGCAGCCTTGTAGCACAGTCTGTGTGCCACCGACGTTGATGGCATGGAAGTCGTCCTCTTTCCCCCATGGAGCCGAGAGCGCGCCAACATGGTAGACCGCGTCCATTTTCGCACAAGCCATGGTCACGGCAGCAGTGTCGCGCAAATCAGCCTGGACAGCCATGGCACCTTGCTGTACTAGGGCACTCACCTGAGTAAAGGTTCTGCCCAGCAGGTGGACGGTATGCCCTTTTTCCAGCAAGGCTTGGGCCAGGTGCTGCCCCAGAAACCCTGTTCCGCCAGTAACGAGAATATTCATTGGTTCCTTCTAGCTAAATATTAGAAAGTGAGGGCGATACCACCTATGGTCAGACCTGCGCCAGTGCCTACCAAGAGCACGCGATCCCCACGGCGAATACGCCCACTGTAGACAGCTTCGGTCAAGGTAAGGGGAATGGAGGCAGCTACACAATTTCCGCGCAGGGCGAGATTTTTCACTACCTGATCGCTGGTAAATCCGAGGCGTGTAATGAGTTGATCGATGGCGTGGCGGCTGGCCTGATGGGGGACGACGGCATCAACCTGGCAACGCTCCCACTGTAGGTGTGAGAAGAAGCTATCCATAAATGGCTCAGCCAGTTGTGTAGCTTGTCGGAAGACAGCGATACCGCGCATATGAAACATGTTCATTTCAGGTGTTGTCTTTGGGTCGTTGGGGTGGTGCCGTGTGCCACCGCCCACGAGCTCGGTCAGGTCAGCGCCGCTACTGTGCGTCTCGAACTGTGTATGCCAGAGCGCGCTGGCCTCTCCTGCTTGGCTACGAGTGATCACGGCGGCGGCGGCGGCATCGCCAAAAAGGACGGAACTCTCTCGCTCGCGGGGATTGAGTGAACGCGTCACAAATTCGCTGCTGACAATCAGTACCGTCTGGTAGGCAGCGGCGGCAACCAGATGGGCGGCGGTTTGCAATGCAAAGAGGAAACTCAAGCAGGTGGCATTTACGTCGAAACAAGCACTCCTCCCCTCTGGGGCGTTCAGTTCTCTTTGCAGGAAAGCGGCGGTACAGGGGATGGTCTGTTGCACCGCGGTGGATGCGCTGATGATGGCGTCTACATTGCCCACGTGCAATCCCGCCGCCTCTAAGGCCATGCGAGCAGCGTTGCTCCCCATACTGACGGTTGTTTCATCAGTCACGTAGCGTCGCTCTTGTACGCCAGTCACACGCTCAATCCACTCTGCTGGGATACCTAGTTGCGCCTCAAGATCGGCATTGGTGACACGACGTTCGGGCAAGTAGCAACCCAGTCCCGCGATTTTTACTGGTAGCATAGAGTTCCATCCTGTCTTTGTTGCATATTCTTGGAGTCCAATGTAGCGTTTGTAGCGTTTGTAGTCGATGTCGCCAACCGTTATCTGAACAGTATTATATGCTTAACAGGATGGTGTTCGTATGGGGCATGTGACCTATTTCTGCTTGGTGACCTCTAAATAAATAAGCAGGGACATGGCGTCGAGGCGCATGACGTTGTCCGATGAGCCCTTGGTTTTAATGGCTCCCTGCATATAGTTTGAGGCGGGGTTGGCATCGCACCAGAAGATATCAACCAGGTCTTCGCTACTACCCTGGACAATCAGGTCTGGTCCGCCTTGCACGCCTTGAGTATTGTCGCCGTCATGAACAGAGGTCTGAGCGTCTTTAATAACCATGGTGAAGCCAGCATTGATATCAGTTGCCTCAATGTAGATGACACAATTCCAGTTGCGCAATGAACGGATGACGCGTGTACTGGCACGAGCTTGCGTAATGTAGTCGTCGAGGGCTTCGCGCAGCTCTTCGCGTGTTGCCATAGGGATTTCTCTCCTTTATTTTTTCAGGGTTGCTAAGATTTCGTTGGCGACGCGTTCGCCGGATTGGACGGCTCCATCCATGTAGCCGTTCCAGACGGTGGCGGTTTCTGTGCCCGCCCAGTGCAGACGCCCAATAGGTTCGCGTAGAGCTTCGCCGTACATGGTCCAGACGCCGGGCGGCATGTAGCCAGCGTAGCAGCCACGCGAGTACTCTTCCTCGGCCCAATTCTGTTCGATGTACTCGTAGGGTTTAGCCGCTTTTTCGCCAAAGTAATTTACGAGGCATTCCAACACGGCGGCGCGACGTTCGGACAGGCTCCTTCTCCCCCAGATACGTCCCTCGTCGCCTTCGATAAAGCCGAGCAGGACGCCCGGTGTGCCGCCGACGGGGGTATTGTCGAAGGTGATACGCACCAGTCCAGTGTCGCTAGCAACTTGACCGGAGAGGTCATCTGCGCGCCAGAAGGGAGTGTCGTAAAGGCATTGTACTTTGATGACAGTACCCATAGGGATACGCTGCGTCAACTGGTCACGCTGGGCAGGCAGTTTTGGGCGATAGCGCAGCCGACCAGCTAATGTGGGCGGGATGGCAATCACGGCTCGCTGGGCATGTACGGTTAACGTATCGCTTTTTACACGCACACCTTGATCGTCCTGGAAAATCGTATGCACAGGGGCGTTCAGGATGACTCGCTGGCCCAATGCCTCTGCTACCCGTTGCGAGACGGTTTGTGCTCCCAGGTGGAAACGATTCTCTTGCGCTCCCCGCGTCACGCTGAGTAGTTCGTTCAGGCTGCCACCGGAATGGATATAGAAGAGGAAGTGCAGCAGCGAAAGGTCATGTGGTTCAGCCGAGAAGACGGCCTGAACCGCCAGCGTCATCCACATGCGTGCGCCTTGCGAGGTGACATTAGCATCCATCCAGGTCGCGACGGTCTGGGCATCCCACACGGCGGCGTGGTGCGCTTTCCAAGGTGCATCCAGCGGCACTTCCTGGGCCATGAGATTGAGGTCGAGCATGGCTTCGACGGCTTCCATCGCCACGATGGGATCGTGCATGGGGATCGCACCAGAGTAGGTGGAACGTTGCCCATTACGATATTCAATATTTTGCCCTTCGACGTAGGTGGGGAAGGTGGTTGCGCCAACAGCCTCTGCCAGTGCAGCAATGCGGTGTTGTGTTGGCCCAACCCACTGCCCACCCAGGTCCAGAAGCGTGCCGTCGCTAGCCGAGACGGTATAGGTACGCCCACCAACACGGTCACGCGCCTCCAATACGATTACATCCAGACCGGAAGAGACAAGAGCCCGAGCAGCGGTGAGGCCCGCGAGGCCACCTCCGATGATGACAACGGAGGTGTGATGGTCAGATGTTGAAAAGTTCATATTCACCCCACAAACTCCTCCACTTGCTCTTCCCCAAACCCCTTCATTCGTTCGGGCCTCAACCCCTCCAACACCCCAACCTCTTTCCCTCCAATCAAATCAGCAACAGCTCGTCCAACAGCAGGAGAAATAGCGAAGCCGTGGCCGGAGAAACCTAGTGCAAGCGTTAAACTATCCCAACCAGGAACGGCACCAACAAACGGAATCTCATCGATACTTTCGGCTTCGAGCCCGCACCAGCTACGGGCGATGTGTAGTTGACCAATGAGCGGCACAAGCTCACAAGCGGTTTGCCAGTTGCCTTGTTCGCTGGTAGGACGCATGGTGTAGGAAGTGCGATCTGGGGTGGGGTCGCCGGGCCAGCCACCGCCAAGGAGAAATGAGCCATCCTCGAGTTGTTTGAGTGAGAGCGCACGATTGAGTGTACTCAATACAGGGTTCACTAAACCTGGCTGCGTGGGAGTTGAGAGGAGCATCTGTAATGCAAGTGTGCGAATAGGTAGGTGCAGGCCGATGCTTTCCGCCAAGGTGTCCGACCAGGCACCGGCAGCCAGCACGATGTGTTGCGCATAAATATCGCCCTGATCGGTTTGCACACCAGTAATGTGTGTGCCACTGGTCAGGAGGGAAAGAGCGGTGGTGGCAAACTGATAGATCGCGCCAAGGCGTTGGGCGGCAGAGGCGAAGGCGCGAGTTGTCAAGGCGGGATCGGCCTGACCATCGGCAGAACTGAAACTGCCCGCCACTATATGGTCGTTGAGGCTGGGCACAAGCTGAAGAGCTTCTTGACGATCTACTAGCCGCACATCGGTAAAACCCATCGCCTGCTGTTGTTGTACAAATTGGGCGAACTGCACTGCCTCGGAATCGCTTTCGGCGAGCAGGAGATTACCACCCTGGCGGTAATGCAGATCGGCCTCTAACTCCTGGTCGAGGGTTGGCCAACGAGCAATGGCCTCAATAGCGAGGGCCGCCTCCGCCGGGTGACGGCCTTGCCGACGTACGCCACCCGCGCTGGCCCAAGAAGCGACAGGGGTGCTAGCAACCGCTGCTCGCGCCTCAATGACGAGGACGCTTTTGCCCTGACGGGCCAGGTGGTAGGCAATCGAACTGCCGATCACACCACCACCGATTACCAGGACGTCAAGATTTTTTGGGGCCATGCTCTCTTCCTTTATGCACTTGAAACGCTAGAAATGGTCCGCTTTGATTGCTGGGCATGTGACCGCAGAGATGTGTGCCTTGTTCCTCGTAGTCCTCGTGCTCAATTGTGCCGAACTGGTGGAAGAGGGCCACGAGATCACCTCGTTTGTAGGGTATTATTACGTCGAGTGGCACAAATTGCAATGTGAGGTTTTCACTAATGCAGAGGAGCAGATGGTCGATGCCCTCGCCTTTTAAAGCGGACACGCGCACAATGGGTAGTTGCGCGTAGGGGCCGCTGAGCGCCGGTACGACATCGGCTGGCACCATATCCGCTTTGTTGAGGGCAATGATCATGGGGCGACCACCCGCGCCAATCTCTTCCAACACCTGCTCTACGGCTTCGATCTGGTGCTGCATAGAAGGGCTCGCGGCATCGACCACATGCACAAGCAGGTCGGCCTCGGCTACTTCTTCGAGGGTCGCACGGAATGCCGCGACCAGCGTCGTGGGCAAGCGTTGAACGAAACCAACGGTATCGGTGAGCAGGATTTCTTGCCCGCCAGGATTGCGCACACGGCGCGTCGTTGGGTCAAGTGTAGCGAAGAGTTTGTCTTCCGCGAGGCTGTGGGTGCTGGCAAGGCGATTCAACAGGGTGGATTTGCCAGCATTGGTATAGCCAACGAGGGCAACAACTGGTGCGCCAGTCTCTTTGCGCCGCTCACGGTGCAGTTGGCGGTGCGTGCGCACATGTTCCAACTCTTCCAAAAGCTGCTCTTTCTCGCGGCGCAGCATACGACGGTCTACCTCGATCTGCTTCTCACCTTCACCACGCTGCTGTGTACCACCTTTTTGACGAGAAAGGTGCGACCATTGGCGAGTCAGTCGCGGCAGGTCATACTCGACCTGGGCCAGTTCAACCTGGAGACGCCCCTCTTTCGTATGCGCACGTTGCCCGAAGATGATCAGAATCAGGGCCGTGCGGTCAAGCACTTGCGTCTCCAGCTCGCGCTCCAATGTGCGATGTTGACCAGGGGAGAGTTCCAGATCAAAGAGCACAGCATCGCAATCGTGAAAGCGTACCAACTCGGCGATTTCTTGCACCTTGCCGGAACCGATGACTGTGCCGGAGTGGCGATGACCCAGGCGTTGGGTGACGCGATCGACACACGTAACGCCGGCAGTGGCGGCAAGTTGGGCCAACTCGTCCAGCGATTCTTCCACTGGCCAATCCACACCGGGCATATCGATGCCAACAAGAATAGCGCGTTGTGGAGCACGCGCTAGTATAGTATTCGATTGAGGCTCTGTGCCTAATACTGGTATTGATTGTTCCGACATGGGGAACTCCTTTATCTATCGTTAAACTCAATAGCATTATTTTCTGAGTAAGTGAGTAGGTAGATAGAGTTTAAGAAGGGATGGATTGGAACGCGTTGTGGATTACGATGGGTTGTGGGGCCACAACAATGAAAAAACCTTCATGACTATCTACCAGTAGCGCAAAACATAGGTACAATGAGACTTTTTTTTTGCAGTGGCATTGTCACATTGTTGTATGTATTTCGCATAGTGATAAGATTAGTTGAAGGTTGTCACTGTTGATTATCTCCTGTAGGTTATTCTGTACTCTTTTAAAGTACAATAGTCTTAGCCAAAAGTCAAGTTTGCAATAGTTTCATAGTCTCACCCTTCTCTCTATTTGATCTTTTTAGCTGACATGTTCAGCTAGCTTTGAGATGGCTTTTGTTCTTTCCACGGCACGAATGGCGGGTGCTTGGGCATGGCGGGTGGTTGTTTTTGTGGCACGCCCCACGAGCCAGATAAAGCCAGCGAACAGTGTCCAGTTAACTATGCCGGTTACGATGAGGAAGACGATATTCGAAAGGCCGAGGCTACTTACTAGCAGGTAAATTATTCCTGTAATCAGGATATTTCCTAGCGTGACAGGGATCAATATGAGCCAGGCGAATTGCATTAATTGATCGGAACGCAAACGTGGTAACGAAGCACGAACCCAGATAAAGACAAAACAGAAGAGATACACCTTCAGTACAAAGTAGAGAATACCGAGCAGATTGCCCAGCACTTGCCAGCCGGGAGCCATGGTATGGGCCGTCAAGAAAGTGACGCCTGGGCCGGACCATCCACCAAGAAATAGAGAGGTTGCAATGGCTGAGACAATGGTCATGTTGCCGTATTCACCAAGAAAAAACATGGCCCAACGAGCTCCGCTATACTCGGTCAGATAGCCCGCCACCAACTCTGATTCGGCTTCTGGCAGATCAAATGGTGAGCGGTTCGTTTCCGCTAAACCACAGGTATAGTAGATGAGTAGCATCAACGGCTGAACGAGGATGAACCATGCCCACGGTGTATTACCTTCAAAGATGAAGTCAAAGAAGGGTATGCCTTTGCCGGGCCAGGTGCCCACAGATTGAAATTTCATGATCTCCGCGACAGAGATGGTCCCAAAGTTTGTGTTGCCCGGATACCCAGGAGTACCGGCGAGGACGCTTGTGACCATTACGATACCTATTAAGGCGAGGACAAGCGGTAATTCATAGGAGATCATTTGAGCCGCAGAGCGTAATCCCCCTATCAAGGCATATTTGTTGTTCGAACCCCAGCCAGCCATCATAACACCAACTACATCCAGAGAGCTCATGGCGACGAGGTAGACGATGCCTGTGGCCAGCGCAGTGCCGGGCAAACCGACATAGGGCGAGAATGGCAGTACCGCGAAGGCGGCGATGATCGGAGCGATAAATACGGCAGGAGCTAGCAAGAAAAGCACTTTATCTGTCTTCGTGGCGTGGATATCTTCCTTAAAAAGGAGTTTGACCACATCGGCTATGGCTTGCCACAATCCCCAAGGGCCACCTGTGTGGATTGGTCCGAGGCGATCCTGTATATAGGCCATGATCTTACGGTCCGCGAGACTCAAGATCATGGCGCTGGTGAGCATAAAGCCAAAGAAGACGATTAAGGCTACCAGGAACTGCAAAAATTGCCATGAGAGGATGCCCTGTAGCAATTCTGTGCCGACGTTGTCTCCAAATAGAATGGGGGCGTACATGAGATTTCTCCTATCTCAGCAAGGGGATATGAACACGTTTTACGCTTTATCTCTGTTTATAGAGTATATAACATATTTATACAAGTGCCTATCCTAAGGAAGTGCTGAAGGTAATCCTTGCTATTTTCTATGGTGTACAATGAGAACGTTGTCTTTTTTGTTTATGATTTGACTCCTCGCTGCCTACGGCAGTTCGCAAAGTATTTTAGTGAGTTGCTGCTTGTGCAGTCTGCGGATGCACAAGCAGCAACTCACTAACGCGATATGCATGTTTTTCTAAGCAGGGATGCAAGGGACAGCAGTCCCTTGACTGGGGTCTGGGGCTGTGCCCCAGTTTTCTCCCCTTTCGTGCCGCCGAAGGCGGCACGAAGAGCAAAACATGCACATCGCACTCACTAAGTTAGATTCAGAGGGGCTGCTAAACCAGCAACTCACTTCAATAAGCTAGAACGGAATGGAATGAAAATGCGTATGCCAGTTATGCTGCCGATTTTTGATGGTCATAATGATACGTTGTTGCATTTGTATCTTCCTGAGCGTGGGCAGGGGCGTTCTTTCTTTGTGCAGAGCGAGGTGGGGCATATTGATTTACCACGCGCACGTAGTGGGGGCTTTGGCGGCGGTTTCTTCGCGATCTTTGTACCCTCTCCCGCGGTGGCAGATAATCCAGAGGCCAATTTGATCATTACGGATGATGGGTATAGAGTTCGCATGCCGCCCGCGCTTGATCCGGGTTATGCACAGCGTGTCGCAATGGCAATGATGGCGCTTCTTTTTCGGCTGGAGGATGAGTCAAAAGGTGAGGTAATGGTTGTGCGCACTGTTGCGGAAGTACAACAGTGCTTGCGCGATGGTGTGATTGCCGCTGTCTTGCATTTCGAAGGTGCTGAAGCTATCGATACGGAGCTGAACGCGCTCGAAGTGTTCTACCGGGCAGGTTTGCGTTCTTTGGGTCTGGTCTGGAGCCGCCCCAATGCATTCGCGCACGGCGTTCCCTTTGGATATCCTCTTTCACCTGATACTGGACCAGGCTTGACCGACGCGGGTAAGAGGCTGGTACAGGCTTGCAATCGCCTCGGCATTCTGCTTGATCTTTCACATCTCAACGAGAAGGGTTTCTGGGATGTAGCGGCACTCTCCGAAAAGCCACTGGTGGCAACACACTCGAATGCCCATGCGATCAGCCCTACGACCCGCAATCTAACTGATAAGCAACTTGATGCCATAAAAGAGTCAGAGGGCATGGTTGGTCTCAATTTCTCTATCGGCGATATTCGTGCGGACGCGCAGCGCGAGAGAAACACTCCCCTTGAGATGTATGTGCGCCAGATCGACTATCTGGTAGAAAAGCTGGGCATTGATAGTGTTGGTTTTGGCTCTGATTTCGATGGCACCTGGATATCAGAGGAGATCGGTGATGTGACAGGTTTACCAAAGCTGATCGCGGCTCTGCGTACACATGGCTACGACGAAGCGGCTTTGAAGAAGATTACGCACGAGAACTGGGTGCGCGTTCTTGGGAAAACCTGGTAAAGCATTGGCCCCGATCTTGTCAGAAATTCTTCGCCATATGTTATTATGTAGCTGAAGAATATTGGGTAAGCAACTTGCGGATATTATGACAGGAGAGGCACTATGGCAAGTTCTACAATAACTACCAAACAAGAGTTTTCTGATAAACCCACCACTCGGCAAGCAATTGGTGGGTTGAGGTTTGATTGGTTAATGAGTATCCTGGGTTTCATGTTTGTTGCTGGTGTCTATCTGGATGGATGGGCGCATGCACACGGTTTGGTCGATCAAACCTTTTTCACTCCCTGGCATGCTGTACTTTACGCTGGCTTTCTGGTCAATGCGGCGATTCTGGTTGGCGTATTCTACTTGAATCATGCACGAGGTTCAGCCTGGCTGCGAGCCATGCCCAAGGGCTACGAGCTATCGCTGGTCGGTGTACCATTGTTCACTATTGGTGGTATAGGCGATGCCATTTGGCACACACTATTTGGTTTTGAGATCGGCACCGAACAAGTATTGAGTCCCACTCATCTCATTCTGGCCTTCAGTGGCATCCTCATCATGACTGGCCCATTGCGTGCAGCCATGCGTCGCGCAGATATGAAAGCTGCACTGGGGTGGTCGAAGTTGCTGCCTATGCTGCTCTCGCTGGTCACGCTATTGCTGATGGCTACATTCTTCACCGAATTTGCCAATCCCTTTGTGCGCACCTGGGTTGTAACCTACCCCTTCCAACCAGCCAGCATAGCCCAGGCTTTAGGCGTAGTTGGTATCTTGCTTCAAACCGCCATTTTGATGGGTGCCATTTTGCTGGTCTTGCGACGCTGGACGCTCCCACAGGGTACAATGACTATGCTGTTTACCCTTAATGTTGCCCTCATTAGTGTCCTGGCGGATCAATACAAGCTTATACCAGCGGCAGTAGCGGCTGGTATCGTAGCCGATGTGTTGCTGTGGCGCTTAAAGCCGTCGGTGGAGCACACAAATGCCTTGCGTCTCTTTGCTTTTTTAACGCCCTTGATCCTGTTCCTCTTCTACTTTATAGATCTAATGATTATGCCCGGCATCATATGGTCGATCCACCTCTGGCTCGGCTCGTGCGTCATGGCTGGCATTGTTGGTCTTGCAATGAGCTACATCCTGGTGCCACCATTAGGGCCTGTTGAGGACGAGGAAGCGTAGCTCATAACCTGTGCGGGAGCAGCCATTTGAGCGGAGGAAGTACCTGCTCTAGTGTCGCGAGATGGTCATAATAGCCCCGTTGCTTCTGGATACGACCATCTTGCAAGGTAAAAATGCTAACGCCATCGACCTGAAAGGGGCGAGAAAGCCAGCGTTGTCCCAACAGGCGAGGACTTTTTCCATGTGTTGTCCAGGTGACAGCCACTTGCTCCCCCGTGAAAATCTGGCTCGCGGGTTCATATGTAATAGTGGGCATTGTTTGGAAGCGGGTGGTAAACCACTGTTCTATCTCTATCCGCCCGCGCCGTGGGTGTCTCATCCCTGAGTCGTAGAGTTCAGCGTCGTCGGCATAGAGGGCAACAATGTCGGCGACGCTATGCGCATTAAAGGCGGCGATCCATTGATTGACAATACTGGTGCTCTGTTCTATTTCTTCTATTTGCATGCTTCTTTCCTCTTTTTACTGCAATGTCCTTGCACATAGTATATACTGCAATAGACTCTTCAGGGGAGTTCACTTTTTTCATTGAGATGGGAGAGAGCGTGTGAGCACAATAACCGCACCAGAATATATTGACGATGCTGCATTTCATGCGGATGTAGCCTACATTGAATCGCTGTGGCAACGGAAAAAAATTGGCACGATAGACATGCCTGTGCTTGATATTGGGAGTGGGGAGCCACTGGTCTTTGTACCTATTCTGGAGCACCTCGAATTTGTTTATGCGCGTCAGATACGCGCATTGAGTCAAACGCGCCGTGTCATTATGTATCGTCGTCACGAGACGCGTACACGGGCGATAGAGCTACCAGAGCGAGCCGAGGAGCTGCACCTAGTGTTGGACAGACTGAAGATAGAGACGGCTGATTTTGTCGCACATGGTGACGCGGCTATGGTGCTGTTTGAATTTGCCACGCGCTACCCACAACGCTGTAGGTCGCTCAGCATCATTGCCCAGGGTGCCGACTATGAGATTGCACCACATCCATTTATCTGGCTTCTCCACGAAATTTTTGTACGTCTGCCCGTTGAGCATTTCTTACCCGCCTGGTTCTTGCGGCGGACGGTCGTCAACTACATCATGGCTCCACAGAAGGCAGTCCACAGACCTGCGCCGAGCCTCCCGCGGCATCTGATCGAAGAACAGTTTCAGCGCATACAGCTCTGGCCGTTCGTCTATAAATTCTCTGTGCTGCCCGTTATTCACTATTATGATATGCGACAACGACTGGGATCGTTAACAATGCCAATCCTGCTCATCAATCGACTGGATGATGCCCTGGCACCCGAAGCCAAAACGCACTGGCTTTCTACTCAATTGCCAAACTGCACTGGCTATTTTCTGGTCCCTGGCGGAGAACGATTTTTTATGTATTCCCAGGCTGACGAGGTCACGCGCATCATCGAACAATTCCTGGCAAAGGAAAGTTTGATAGAAAGCTGATCAGTAGTAGGCTCAGTAAATATGCTGAAAAGCTCTTTTCAGCATATTTACTGAGCCTATAAAGAATGTGAAGCCAATCACCCTTATTTTGTGAATGAACCAATGGCAGAGCCAACTCTAGCATGGTATGCTTGAGGCAAGAGAGGAGATGTGCAAAGAATTCTTACGGTCAACCGCAGCAGGATAGTTTGACACGGCAACTTCGTACCCGTATACTAGAGCATAAGTGTAGTTCTAGTATTACACGATTACGATACTAAAAAACGCTGCCCCAAGGTTTGGGGAAACCTTTGGCGCAAGTCAAACGAGGTGTCATGGCACTATCCATTCAGTTGGCTAACGATAAGAGCTCATTTAGCTTGAACACACATCCTACTTTCGGCAATGCTATCTGCTAAGCACATGCTTTCTATAGTGATCCGCGGATGGCAGCAAGTACACAAAATATCATGCGCTATACCGGACTTAGACAAAGGAGACAAAATGAATACTTCTACCCAGGTTCTTGTTATCGGCGGTGGCCCGGCTGGCTCTACGACAGCCACTTTGTTAGCTCGTGAGGGCTTCGATGTAACGTTGATAGAGAAGGAGGTTTTCCCGCGTTATCACATCGGCGAGTCACTACTCCCTTCATGCTTAGAGGTACTGGACTTGATCGGGGCGCGTGAGAAGGTAGAAAAGCATGGCTTTCAACGCAAGGATGGTGGGTATTTCGCATGGGGAAAAGACTCATGGGAGTTAGATTTTACAAAGCTGCGCCATCCCTATAGTTTTCAGGTTATTCGCTCGGAATTCGATCACTTGCTACTGGAACACGCCAAGAGCCAGGGGGTAAAAGTTCACGAAGGGATTGAAACGCGCAGTATTACTTTCGATGGCGATAGGCCGCGCAGCTTGACATGGGCCGAGGTAGGCGGTGCAAAGAACACAAGAGAGATTTCCTTTGATATGCTGGTAGACGCCTCTGGACGTTCCGGAGTTATGGCTATGAAGTACCTGAAGAATCGGCACTATCATGAATCGTTCCAGAATGTTGCCATTTGGGGCTATTGGAAGGGGGCGGGACGGATGTCTTTTGCTCCTGAAGGTGCCATCGCAGTTGGTGCTGTTACCAATGGCTGGTTCTGGGGAATTCCATTGCATGACGGCACAATGAGTGTTGGGTTGGTGCTGCACAAAACGACCTTCAAAGAGAAGCGGCAGCAGGGACTCAGCGCAGAACAAATCTATCAGGAAGCCCTGAACGAGTGTCCACTGATTACAGATCTGATCAAGGACGCGACCCTGGTAAACGAGCAGTTGAAAGCGGAGCAAGACTACTCTTACATGTCGGAGAACATATCCGGCCCTGGATACTTCATGGTAGGCGATGCAGCTTGCTTTATCGATCCCTTGCTCTCAACGGGTGTTCATCTTGCCACCCATGGTGCCACATTGGCTGCGGCAAGCGTGGCAAGCTTGCTACGCGAGGAAGTTTCTGAGGAAGTAGCTCGTACCTTCTATGAGCACAGTTATCGTCACGCCTACTTGCGCCTGATGGTCATTGTTTCCGGGTTGTACCAACAATATAACGGGGCTGGTTCCTACTTCTGGCAAGCGCAGCAACTCACCCATAACGACTATAATGATCCAACGGCTATGAACGAGGCTTGGGTGTACGTTGTCTCCGGTATCGAAGATGTGAAGGACATTGAAGAAAAGGCGAAAGACCTGCCCATTGCGAATATGGCCGGGCAACTGCCGCCTGAGGAGGCCGCACGAGCCGTAGCCATGTATAGCGTCTATAACAAGGTGTTTCATCGCTCCTCTATGTCAGAGGAAACGGCTATCGATGGCATGTATGTCGCCACTAGGCCACATCTGGGCATAGCCAAGACCCTGAATCAAAATGACCCGGTGCCAGCCTAACATAGTACTTGTTTCTCTTCATGTGACGAGCAGGGATGCAAGGGGTGCAACCCCATAAGCATCAAGTTACAGGAGGGAGAGGTGGGCCTCTCGTAGGGGCGGGGGTTGAGTTGGGAAGGCACCCTGTCCGGGGGACAGGTAATGGGGACCCTTGTGGTCGCCCGTGGGGAAGCACCCTGCCTGGGGGGCAGGTAATGTGGCAGCGTTTCCCACTTGGGGATAAACCCGCTCCCAATGCCGATTCGTTGCCATCGCCTCTGACCTTATCTTGACGCCTATGGGATGCTAGGGTCGACAGCCCCTTGACTGGCACCCTGTCCGCATCTTGCCTGGAGGGCAGGTAATACAGGTAATAGGGCTGCGCCCTAGTCGCCCCTCCCTTCCCTGCGGACGAGTAGGGATGCAGAGGGCAGCCCTTTGACTGCACCCTGCCTGGGAGGCAGGTAATTAGGGCTGCGCCCTAGTCTCCCCTCCCTCCTCTGCCGCCGCAGGCGGCCTGTCAATTGAAGAGAAACAAAACAATAGATTAGCGGATATGCCGCAAAAACTGCTCTAGGGATGACCATTGGAGACAGTCAGTGGCCCTTATTGCTATCTGTTTAACTCTATATTATAATTGCG
This sequence comes from Ktedonobacterales bacterium, assembly GCA_038209195.1. Taxonomy (GTDB): domain Bacteria; phylum Chloroflexota; class Ktedonobacteria; order Ktedonobacterales; family Ktedonobacteraceae; genus JBBQXY01. The sequence goes on from JBBQXY010000004.1 coordinate 75,728, forward strand.
CAAGAAAATAGCTCTAGAGTTTGATCTGTGCGGTTAACGTCATACAGGTCAGATAGGTAGGAGGTAGAGTGTGACCGCAACGAGTTCATCACCAGATTCGGGGTCCATCAAATTTCTGACTGGCCCCCTTGCGGGTAGAACCTTCCAGATCAATAAGGCGATCACTACTATTGGTCGGGAAGCAAACAATGATATTATCGTAAAGGGTGATCAAAAGGTTTCAAGGAATCACGCACGCATCGTCTGGAATAACGGTGCATGGAGTATTGAAAAGCTTTCGCAACAGAACGTCGTCACCGTGAATGCGCAGCAGGTCCAGTACACCTCTATCGCGGATGGTAACACGATTGGACTGGGAGAAGATACCACCTTCCTCTTCATAATCAGGGCGGATAATCTTTACCAAGCTACACCGCCGCCCATGCCCGTATATCCACCGCAACAGCAACCTTATTCAACACCACAGAAACCATTTGGGGCAGTACCACCACCGATATCACCGCAACAAGCGTTTCCAACCCAACCATCACAGCCAGCGTATCAGCCATCGATGCCACCTTATCAGACACAGCCAGGCCAACAGCCCGTGCAGCCGCAATACCCGGGTTATCATACGACGGGACTGGTAGGGCGACCTGATGAAACACAAATTGCTTCTCCGATGGCGATGGGCATTCCGTCTTTGGAAATCAGCAGTAATATTCACGGGGCCCGGCAGTCTTATCCACTGACCAAAGATGCCATCAGTATTGGACGCGATGCTACCAATGACATCTCCGTGCGCGATGGCGGAATTGTTTCCAACCAGCACATTCAGATCATTCGCCAGGGCAATCAATTCGTCCTGATCCATCCACACCCGGACAAGCAACGCACGCTCAACGGTTTGCTGTATCAAGGGCGAAAAATTCGTGGTGATGAAGCTTTCCGCAAAACACTGGCCCCTGGCGATATCTTCCGTATTGGCGACGAGAATGGGACACTCATTACCCTCACCTTCAATGACGGGACAGGGACGCAACAGCAAGCACTGGCGCCGGTACATCCGATTAAATTGGGTGATGCTGAACTGACGATTGGACGTGTACCCGGCAATACATTAGTGCTCTCTCATCCCCAGGTTTCGTCCCGCCATGCCAAATTAGTGCGCGAGGGCGGTACGTATCGTATTTTGGACTTGAATAGCACCAACCATGTCTATGTCAACTCCGAGCTTACAACGAGCCATCTGCTCAAGTTGGGCGATGAAATCCGCATTGGTCCGTACAAACTTGTCTACGAGGCCAATCAACTCACGCAGTATGATGAGAGTAACTTTATTCGCATTGATGCCCTGAACCTCAAGAAGTCGGGCAATAATAATGTGACCTTACTCAACGATCTATCCTTTACCATTCCGCCGCGCAAATTTGTGGCCCTGGTGGGGGGTTCCGGTGCCGGTAAATCAACCTTGATGGACGCGCTCAATGGTCTGCGACCAGCACAGCAAGGGAAAGTGTTGTACAACGGCCAGGATTATTACCGTAACCTCGGGGCTTTTAGTTCCCAGCTTGGCTACGTGCCACAGGACGACATTGTTCACCGCGACTTGACAGTCGAACGCGCACTGTATTATGCCGCGAAACTGCGCTTGCCCAGCGACTTCACGGAAGACCAGATTAAGCAGCGCATCAATGAAGTACTCGAAGACGTAGAAATGACGGCACGGCGCAAGCTCCTGGTGAAGAAACTTTCTGGTGGTCAGCGCAAACGCGTCTCTATCGCGCTGGAACTGCTGGCTAACCCCAGCCTCTTCTTCCTGGATGAACCGACCTCTGGCCTCGATCCCGGTCTGGATCGCAAGATGATGTTCTTGCTGCGGCGGCTCGCCGACAAAGGACACACTATTGTCCTGGTCACGCACGCCACTAACAACATCAATACCTGCGACTATGTCTGCTTCCTCTGCCAGGGCGGTCGTCTGGCCTTCTTTGGACCACCGGAAGAGGCCAAAGCTTACTTTGGCAAGACCGATTTCGCCGAGATTTATAGCAGCCTGGAACCAACCGAGGAAAATCCTAATGTTCCGGAAGAGGCTTCATCACGCTTCAAGGTCTCTCAACAGTACAAAGAATATGTCATTGCGCCAATGCGAACTAATCCGTCAGAGGTGGGTGGTACCAACGGCTTACCCAAGGTGCAAGAGGCCAGGCGGGCCAAGAACGGCAATCCGCTGAAACAATTCATATTGCTCTCGCAGCGCAATCTGGAGTTGCTCATCAATGATCGCGGCAACTTGATTATTCTGTTGTTGCAAGCACCACTTATCGCGCTGCTGTTGATGCTCTTGATCTACTTCGAGGTGGGGACTGGCATCTTTGACGCAGTTAACGTAGTACAATGCGCTCCTCGCATCAGCACGACCAGAATTACCTTGCCTCCTCAGTCGGGAGGGATTATCGGGTTAAATACAGGGAAAAATGACGCGATCGATTGTAACCGCATCATTGTTTTCCTGAGAAGTGACACGACGGGACAGTCGTATGTGAATAGTTTTAGTGGCGCGACTCTGGCGGACAAACAGAAGACCGCGTTGCAAGACTTTATTGTCAAGGGGGGTAACAGTGTTAACGCACAGACGGCTTTGTTCATCATCGCGATTGCGGCTGTGCTGTTTGGCTGTATCAATGGTACACGTGAGATTGTTAAGGAAACCTCCATTTATCGGCGTGAACGTACAGTCAATCTTGGGATATTCCCCTATGTGGCCTCGAAGTTACTGATTTTAGGAATATTGGCGCTGGTTCAAAGTGCTGCCATACTGATTGTGGTGCAACTCTTCGAACCGCTGCACCAAGGCATCATCCTACCAGTTATATTCGAGACCTATATTACCCTGGCACTTACGGCTCTAGCGGGCTTGATGGTGGGATTGGCGGCCTCCGCCTTTGCTGCAAACGAAGATAGCGCGAACAGCTTGTTGCCGTTCCTGCTGATACCCCAGATCGTTTTCGCTGGTGTCGAGTTCCCGTTTAAAGATTACTTCTTACAGTCAGTGGCGGCAATCTTCCCCACACGCTGGGCCATGACTGCTCTGGGTACTTCTATCGGTATACATAGCGACAAGATAGGCGGTGACAAGCTGTTTGGCAGTGACACCACCTTCCATGGTCAGCTCTTCTCAACGTTCACCCACGCGGACTCCGCCAACCGGATGTTACTCTCTTGGGGGGCATTGGTTGTGCTGATTATCATTCTCGTGGTGATCATCTGTATTGGCTTGAAACGCAAGGATATCCGAGCGTAAATCAGGTTATCTCTTGGGAGGACACGAAACTTCGTGTCCTCCCTTCCTCCCATAATCCGTTCCCCTTAGTGCGGCTCCCAATTTCCTCAAAGGGTTCGAATGAAGCATTGGAAATGCTTTCCCCATCTCAGTTCTTTGGATACATTTCATCACCATTACATAAGACTATATTTTTCATTTTTAATGCTGGCAGCTTGGTAAGGACTAGTGCTCTGTTGATCTTCATTCGAAAAGTGGGGATGCAAGGGACCGCGCCCCTTGACTGGGTCCTAGGGCTGCGCCCTAGTTCTCCTCTCTTCCCCGCCGAAGGCGGCATTTTAAATGAAGATCAACAGAGTACTAGTGTACTTGTATACTAAGAGAGAAGAATGCTACTAGGCAGTGAGCCAATTCATAGTGAAGAAGCTAAGCAATCCATAGTAAATTTTGTCAATTTGATCGATACTTAGAATAGAAGTATGACAGAATGGCATATGCTTCATCAATAGCTAGAGGAGGGATTTATGCAGAGACGCGTCGTCATCACAGGGCTAGGGGTTCTGGCATGTAATGGCATCGGCAAAGAAAATTTCTGGGATGCCTGCACTGCTGGTCGTTCCGGTATTAAGCGCATTACGCGCTTTGATGCCAATGCGCTGCCATCGCAAATCGCGGGCGAGATCGTAGACTTTAATCCCTATGCTCTGGGGCTGACCGAAATTGAATGTCTACTCACCGACCGCAATACGCAACTGGCCCTGGCTGCCGCTAACCTGGCATTGCAGGACGCTGGACTGGCGCAAGGGCTCAGCGAGGAAGAGCGCGACATGATGGGGGTCTTTATGGGTTCCGCCATGGCGTCCAGCGAAGAGGCCGAGAAGCTGTGGGTGAAATTGACAAATAGGGGAGAACATGACGCGAGCAACGCTTTTGAAGAATTTATTCCTCCCACGCTGTTAATGACGCATGCGCCCGCCGCGGCTATTGCCACACATCACCAACTGCATGGACCGTGTCTGGTCATTTCCACAGGCTGCTCTGCTGGTGCCGATGCCATTGGACAGGCCTACTGGGCCATTCAAGAGGGCCGTGCTGACCGCATGTTGACAGGGGGAGCCGACTCAGCCATTACGTTTGCCGGTATCGATGTATTCTGTGTCCTTGGTGCGTTGAGCACGCGCAATGACGATCCTGAGCGTGCTTCTCGTCCGTATGACCTCAACCGCGATGGTTTTGTGATGGCGGAAGGGGCAGGAGTAATTGTCCTAGAAGAGCGAGATATGGCACTGGCCCGTAATGCACACATTTACGCTGAACTGGTGAGCTTTACCTCCAATAGCAATGCTCACCATATGACCGCGCTCCCCCCTGATGGTGCGCCACTGCAACAAGTGTTGCGTCAAGCCATGCGGGAAGCAGGCATTACAGGCAGCCAGCTAGATTATATCAATTCGCATGGAAGCTCCACCGCTTATAATGAAGCGGCGGAGACCGTGGCCTACAAAGCGGTCTTCGGGGAAATCGCGTACTCCATTCCCATTAGTTCGACCAAGTCGATGATTGGCCATGCCCAGGGGGCCGCCAGTGCCATTGAAACAATCGTGACCGCTCTGACATTGGAGCACCAGATCATTCCACCCACGATTAACCAGGAAGTACCAGATCCGCATTGTGACCTCGATTATGTACCAAACATAGCACGTCCGGCAAACGTGCGAGTTGCGTTGACCCATTCCAGTGGTTTCGGCGGCGTCAATACCGCACTTATTCTGGTACAACCGCATTGGCTAGACGAGCAACTGGAAGGGAGAGACAACGATGATGCAGCATAAAGAGCGACGTGTAGTCATTTCAGGCATAGGCGTGGTAGCACCCAACGGGATTGGGAAGAAATCCTTCTGGAATGCGACGAAAAATGGCATTTCAGGCATAAAACCCATTCTGCGCTTTCCTACCGATAGCCTGTCCATCAAGGTAGCGGGTGAGGTCAGCGATTTCCTGGCAAGTGACTATATTGAGCGGAAGTTGATCAATCGCACAGACCGTATGACGCATTTTGTCTTCGCCGCAGTACAGGAAGCGATGAAAGACGCCAATCTCCATCTGGAAGAGGAAGATCCAGAGAAGGTCGGCATTGTGATGGCGAATACGCTGGGTGGTGTTGAATACGCGGTGGAACAGATTAAAGCCTTGTATGTACGTGGGCCGCGCTATATGAGTGCCTATACCGCTATCGCCTGGCTACAAGTTGCCAATGCAGGTCAAACCTCCATTCGCTATGGCATTCAAGGCTACTGCAAGACGCCGGTCAATGATACTGCTGGAGGTTTGGATGCCCTGTGTATGGCTTATGGAGCAATCAAACGCGGGGCAGCAAATGTTATCATGGCGGGTGGTTGTGAGGCATTCTTGCATCCTTTTAGTCTGACAGTGCTGGGGAACATGAGCGAGTACACTTACTGCGCAATCGGCTCTGATATCCACGCATATAGGCCATTTGACCGCCGCGCTGCTGGTTTGATTCTGGCGGAGGGGGCTGGGATATGTATCCTGGAGGAGTACGAACACGCCCAGCGGCGTGGCGCGCCGATCTATGGAGAGATCGTCGGGTATGGACAGACCAACGACGCCAACGGCCCAACCGTACCTTCGTCCAATGGCACTCAATATGCTCGTGCCATGCGTATCGCCATGCGTCAAGGGGAGATATCACCCGCTGATATCGGCTACTTTAACCTGGATGGGCGCGCCATTCCACTCTCTGACCAAGGTGAGGCCGAGGCCCTGCATATGACTTTCGGCGATGATACGAGCCGCTTGCCTGTCAGTACACCGCGTTCGTCACAAGGCCACAGCTACGCGGCGGCGGGAGCTATTGATACCATTACAGCCTTGTTGGCCTTGCAGGAGAGGGTTATTCCGCCGACGATCAATTGCGAGGAGCTAGACCCCGCTTATAGATTGGAAATGGTGCGCGATGTCGCGCGCCCACTGACTGGCTCCGCTGTGTTGATTGGAGGGCGGGGTATCGGCGGCATGAACGTCGTGCTGGCAGTGAAAAAGGCCTGAATTTCTACCATTATTGCCCTGATGTCTCCTGGTAACGTATCCTCTATTAGACACAACTTTTAACTATGCAGGATAGAGGAAACGTTATCAGCATGAACACACCTAACATACTTATAGGTAGTGATAGCCCACACAAATATCAAGCACACACTTCTGTTATTATCGTAGGCGGAGGCCCTGCCGGACTGAGTGCCGCCAATTTACTGGGCCTCGTTGGTATCGATACCCTGGTTATCGAACGAAACAGTGGTCTCAGTAGCTATCCCAAGGCTATCTCGCTCGACGACGAAGGGCTGCGTATTTGTCAGGCAATGGGGCTTAGTGCGGCTATGCGCCATTGTGTGTTATCAGGTATCAATGCCCATTATCTATTTGCTGATCGTATCCTGGCCAAAGTAGCTCCCACTAGCCAACGCAATGGCTACCCACTGATCTCTACATTTAATCAACCTGAATTTGAAGCCACCCTCCTGGCTGGTATCAATCGCTTTGCCTGCGTCAAAATCCTCTTCCAGCATACTGTCGATGCAGTGGAGCAGAGTGATGAGCAGGTTGTTGTATCGGTGCATACGACGAACGGTGAGAGCCAAAAGTTCGCTTGCACCTACCTTCTTGCTTGCGACGGTGGGCGCAGCACCATTCGCCATGCCCTGAATATACCAATGAAAGGTTCAACCTTTGGACAAAAGTGGTTGGTCGTCGATTGCGTTGCCGACGATGAACCTTCCGCTATCGCCAAGTTTTTCTGTAATCCACAACGACCAGCCGTGACCGTTCCATCCCCTCATAATGGGAGACGCTGGGAATTTATGCTGCTACCCGGTGAAACAGAGACGGAACTCTTACATCCGGAAAAGATACGCGCACTCATTCGGCAAGCTGGTGGCTCAGCGCAACCCCAGATTGTACGTTCAGCCATCTATACCTTCCATTCAACGCTGGCACGACGCTTTTCGCAGGGACGTGTTTTCCTGGTAGGCGATGCCGCCCACATGATGCCTCCATTCGGCGGACAAGGCTTGAATAGCGGCCTACGTGACGCCCATAACTTGTGTTGGAAACTGGCATTGGTGCTGCAAGGCTTGGCCCATCCACAACTGCTGGAAAGCTACCATCAGGAACGCTACAAACATGTTGCCCAGATGATACTCTTCTCTTCTTTCCTAGGCAAAGTTGTTATGTCAACAAAAAGGCCCGTGGCGTTTGGGCGCAATTTCCTTTTAGAGAGTTTGAATACCGTCCCTGCAATACGTAGCTATTTGGTCGAAGGGCGCATGAAACCACAAGCCAAATATACGACTGGCTTTTTCATTCCTGATGGTAAGCGCGAGAGCAAAGCTATTACCGGCTTCTTGCTCCCCCAACCTGACGTAAATACGGTGCAAGGAGACAATGTGCCGTTGGATGATTTGCTGGGAACAGGTTTTGCGATCATCGCCCTACGCCCTCCTTCTAAGAGAGTTATCGCACATATGCACAACACTTTTTGGCAAAGCCTGGATACGCGTATGATTTGTGTACAACACCAACGAAATGGCGAGGAAACAGTATCGATGAATAACAATGGGGAATTGTTTTCACTCGTTACCTCTCATGATGACAATTTTTTGCGCGATAATCGTGATCACTTTGTCGTGGTACGGCCCGATCGCTATGTGCTGGGTGTGTTCACAGAGGAAAAGGCCGAGAGGTTTGTCTCGGCCTTCAAAAGATTGTTATGTCCAGTCTAATGACTACTCATCCTTCGAGATCGCCCAAGAGTGTTTTGTATAATACTGATTGGCGGGTAGCAGCATTGTGATAGATAGCACCGTGTTTGGCATCGGGTGGTATAGTGTCGCCGAGGGCGGGTGGCACGTGCGTAACGTCTGGAAGAATTCCCAGTGAGGATAAGGCGAGGAGGGCCACGCCACGAGCCGATGCCTCGTGTTCAAAGGAGAGTTTGAGCGCGGTGTGCAGCGTATCGGCGAGTATATGTTGGAGCGTCGGAGAACCTAGCAAGGCTCCGCCGCTGCCGATGACGTTGGGTGTTGACTGGCTGACCTTCAGCGTTGTGTAGAGGTCTGTATAGACGGCACCAAGTTGGTAGGCCAGGGCCTCCATAGCGGCGCGTAAGAGGTCGGCAGGAGTTGTGTGTGTTTGGATGCCAGCAACGACGGCACGCGCCTCGGCATGCCAGCCCAGACTGCGCTCACCGGAGATGAACGGTAGAATGGTCAAACCATGCCCATCGGGGGATAGTTGCGCCACCAATGTCTCAGCTTCTTGCAAAGAGGGCAGTTGTAAGGTTTTTTCCATCCAGGCAAAGATATTACCGCCTTCGCTCAGTGCACCACCAAGCAAGGCGCGGTTGGCGTCCAACAGGTAGAGCCACAAACCGGGCGGAGGAATAACCTGATCAGGAGCCACAATCACGCGCATGGCACTGGATGTGCCGATAGTCAAGGCCCAGTTTCCTTCAACCACACAGCCAGAACCAACATTTGCTGCCGCCCCATCGCCAATAGCAGGAAACCAGGGAATGTTGCTCAATGTAGGCCAGCGCGAGGCGTATGCTGGTCGTAGCCCTTTAACACTATCGCCCACATCGCCCAGCGGCGGCATCTGTTCGGGGCGAACTCCCGTTACCTCCATCAATTCGTGATCCCATTCCCGCGTACGCGTCACGAGCATCCCCGTACCCGAAGCCATGGAGTAGCTACAGACGGCCTGGCCTAACAACTGCAGGTGCAGATATTCGCCAAAAGAGAGCCAGTGGGCGGCCCGCGCAAATATATCTGGCTGTGTCTGTGCCAGCCAGCGCAACTTGGCAGGCCAATAGCTGGCATGTAATCGCGCCCCTGTACGCTGGTGGATAGCTGTTTTGTCCAGTTGTGAGCGCAACGCGGCGGCGGCCTTGCTTGGGCGCGTATCTTCCCAGGTGATGAGTGGAGTCAGCGCATGCCCATCTTTATCCACGGCAACGAGGCTATGCCAAAAAGTGTCGGTAGCAACTGCTGCTATCGAGGAAGCCAATGGCCCAGCGGCTTTCAGGGCTTTGTCAATGGTAGTAGCCACAGCTTGTACCAACGTATCGGCATCCACAGAGACTTCTCCCTCGTTCGATAAGGTGAGTTCATAGGTGTCTTGCGCCTGAATGCCCGGCACGGCGGCTCCGGTGGCATCAAAGAGGAGCGCGCGGGTCGAAGAGGTGCCGACATCTAACGCTAAAATAAAGGGTAGATGCTGGTTAGATT
>JBBQXY010000005.1:0-80410 GCA_038209195.1 Ktedonobacterales bacterium
GTGAAGATCTGTGTCAACGTCACCAATCCCGCCCGCATCGACATAGGATTGCCGTTGAACGTCCCCAGATGCAAAACTTCCTCGTGGTTAATATGGCGCATAATCTCTTCGCGACCACCAAAAGCACCAATTGGCATACCACCACCAATTGACTTGGCAAGGCAGATCAGATCAGGTTCCACGGGATAAATTTCCGTGATACCCCCTGGAGCCACTGTTACCCCAGTTTTCACTTCGTCAAAGATCAACAACACATCGTGCTTTCGCGTAATATCGCGCACACCCTGGAGATACCCATCCTCAGGCATCATGATCCCAACGTTCATCAAAACCGCTTCCGTAATCACCGCCGCGACCTCTCCCTCGTGCTCCGTCAAGATACGATCCAGTGCCTCCAGATCATTGTAGGGCGCGATGACGGTATTGTTCCTGACATTCGTAGGAATACCATGCGAAGCAGGTACAGTATTCGGGCGATCCGCCGGGCCAGCCGCAGTTCGAGACGGTTTAGTACTCATCAAAACCGAATCATGATGACCATGGTACGAGCCTTCAATCTTCACAATCTTGTCACGACCAGCATGCGCACGAGCCAGTCGCAGCGCGTCCATAGTCGCTTCAGTGCCAGAATTACAGAAACGTACTTGCTCAATTGGCGCGAAGCGTCGCACCATCTCTTCAGCCAGAAAAACAGTATCTGCACAAGGCAAAGAGTAAAGGCTACCCTTGCCAAGTTGATCGCGCAAAGCCTCAACCAACACCGGATGCGAGTGACCTACTAGGAGACTGCCAAAACCCAGATGAAAATCCGCGTACTCGTTGCCATCATAATCCCAAATATGGCTTCCTTCAGCACGACTAATCGTCATTGGATAGGGCGGCACTGCCTGAAACGAACTCGAAACTCCCATCGGCAACGACTTTTTTGCTCGTTCAAAGAGTTCGCGGGAGCGAGGCGTACGCTTCCTAAACTCCGCTTCCTCGCGGACAACGATCTCTTCTACTAGTTTAGGGCTGATCTTTAGAGGTTCCCGAAGCATAAAAGCTCCTTTCCTGAGGGAACAGGTGAAATACATATCATAATCTATCTAACATTTCCACATGCAGTATCTACTGCTTATTGCTATTGTACCCTATTACCGCCGCATTAGCAATTGTTTTAGCATCATATCGTGCGAATTACGCACATTTTTCAATATTTGCCCACGAAATTCGTATCAAAACGAAGCTGTAGCAGAGAAATACCGACAACCAGAATTGCCGGTATTTCTCTGCTACAGCCTCGTTTACTATCATGCACGACTATGTAATGTGCCAGATGTAACAGAATTTTGCTTGGACTCGTTTGATAAAGCAGGTTTGGGGAGCGATGGTTTACGCGTCATCCGCACAAAGATGAAGCCTACTACTAGAAGATAGGCCGCGTAGATTGCACCTTGCAATATTGTCGGGGACTCGGCATAACCCAAGAAAGTATGTAAAATGTCACCCAGCGTGCTATCTTCCCTCAGAAAGTTGCCTGTATTCCACAGATGCGTTGTACCAACGGTTAGCCATCCAAGCTCCTGCATATTTTGCACAGCATTGCCAAGCAGTGCAGCCGCAAAGATGAGCAAGAGCATACCCATCACACGGAAGAATACACGATAGTCGAGGCGATACCCCAAGCGATAGATCATAAAGCACAAGCCCACTGAGGCCAATAGACCAAGCGCAGCACCCAGCAGCAAAAGTAGAGCATTGGTAGTAAAAGCAAAAGCCAGCATAAATACTGCCGTCTCCAGCCCTTCACGTCCCACTGTAGTAAACGCAAGTAACCCTAATGCCAAACCAGAACCAGCTATACTCGCCTTCGCCGTGATATCTTTCTTTAGCGTACGACTATTCTTTTGCATCCAAAAAGTCATCGTCGTGAGCAATATTACGGCCACGAGATAAGTAATGGTCTCAAATATTATCTGGAACGTCGAACCAACGTATTGATGTATTGTTATGTAAAGAGCAAGCCCACCCAGCAGCGAAACTACCCCCGCGAGGATAATACCAATCCAAACAGCACGCGCTTGACGTGTTTGTCCTAAATGGCGCAGTGCGGCAAAAAGGAAACTGACGATCAGACTAGCCTCTAACCCTTCACGCAGAAACAAAACAAATGCTGCTATCATAATGCTACAATCTTTCTCTCAACGACACATTTCTCTCCATGAGAACCACCAACACATCAATTCCTACTTAGCTACTCAGATATTAGCATACCCTAATCTTATGAGTCAAGAGTAATTCCGTGCAATATTGGTAAAACTATCATCGTATCACCCAAATTTTACTGGCGGCATACTTACTGATACAGACCTCACGCCCATCGACCTGCACAACAAAGTTTTCGCTCTCTACATCCATAGCACTACCATCATGTGTAAGTACTATCAACTGTGTGTCAGGAGTTAAACTTTTTTCATGTAGATACAAAATAAGTGCCTCCTCGTCCTCCACCACTTCTGAAATACAAAGGATGGTCACCACTTCTCCTCTGTGTACATTGGAGAGCCGCACAGCGTTGCGATCCTTCAAATAATTGCGTGCATTTGCCACAGAGCCGGGAATTGGATTGCCATGCGGACAGGTAGTTGGATTATTCAGCGTCGTGATAACGCGCGCTTCTACCGCCCCAGATATAAAATGCTCCAGGCGACAGGCCTCCTCGTGAACCTGGTGCCACTGCATTCCCAACATATCAACCAGGAACCGCTCTGTAAGTCTATGCCTGCGCAACACAGCCTCAGCTGCCTCGTTACCCAGTTCTGTCAAAGTCACCTGCCGTCTGTTGTCCATCTCAATATAGCCGTCACGCACCAAGCGTTTCAACATTTCGGTCACAGTTGGTGGAGCAACGCGAAATTTCTCCGCCAACCTCGCTCCAATCACGACCTCATCCTCCATACTCATGTTATAGACCGTCTCTAAATATTCTTCAACCGTTGCACTCAGTGGCTCTTCCATGTCCATTTCCAATCCTGACCATAGCTGGCAAGCACTAACCCTCTTCTTTCTTTCCCCTGATTCTACCATAAGCCTGAGCCAAGCGATATATAAAAATCACTTTGGCTCTGCATTTGCTAAAGCACATTATCGCCCCGTCCTCGTCAACACCCACAAAGATACATAAAAATCTATTTAAGTTCTAGCATCTTCTGCCCGATAAAGAGTAAAAGACGCAACTTGATACATAGTGCTCTATTTGGAACTTCGGTATAGTGAGACAAGAGAGGAGTATTTAAACTATGATAATTGAACCAGTGCAATTAAGCACTACACCATTATCGACACAACTCGTTTCAGACAATCAAAAGGTACTCAACAGGAAACGCCTTCCGCGCTTCCGCTTCAACCAACAGCTTGCGTTGGTAATCTTCACCGCCCTGCTATTGGTCAGTTCGTTTGCCATTTCCAATACTCAGCCTGCCGCCCACGCTGCCAACCCGGGAGCAGGTAACGCGTGTTCCTGGTATCAGATACACTACGGTGATACGCTATCCAAAATTGCCGCGAACCACCGCACCACTATTTGGACGCTGGCACGGGTAAATAATATTGGTAATGTCAATCTTATCTTTGTAGGGCGAGAGCTTTGTATTCCATATCGTGTAGGCGGTGGTAGTGGACATGGCAGTGGTGGAAGTTCAGCCGGTCTCTTATCCAATGGCGTCGTGACATGGTATTCCTATAACGCCTTGGATTGGTCGTCGCGCTCTCAAATCTCCTCCATACTGCACCAAGTTGCCTATCGCTATGGTCTACCAGCCAATCTGCTCATGGCTATTGCCTGGCAGGAAAGCGGTTGGAATCAACATGTCATAGCATGGGATGGTGGCATCGGCGTTATGCAACTCATGCCGTATACCGCCATGAGTATCAACATTAGCACTGGTATCAGGCGTAACCCTTACCATCTCTATGACAACATTAATCTCGGTGCCACCTACCTGTCTTGGCTGTACCACAACTTCCATGGTAATTTATACCAAACAATCAGTGGCTACAACGAGGGCGGCTGGGCTGTCATCCACCGTGGCATCTTCAACTGGCACTACGTCAATAACGTCTTGTCCTTGATGCGGGGATTTAGGTAAGCGGTGAAATTGCTACAATAGCACTTGACACAACCACAAATCACCTATATACTTTCATCAAGCACAAACGAATACAGTGAAAGCTACGAACAGGAAAAGTACCTAGTCACGCATGGTTACAGAAAGTCGGGTATGATGGAAACCGATACCACTGCGCCTAAGGAATGGGCCTGGGAGCCAAAGAGCCAAACATTCTGACCTTGCGTAAGCAAACAGAACAAGTAGTACTTTTTCGGAATGTCCCCCGTTATCGAGGACAGGATATCAGAGGGTATCCGACAATAAGGGATTACCAACCATCTTGACTGACTTGGTATCGGTAATCTGAACCAGGGTGGTACCACGAAAGCATTACGCCTCTCGTCCCTAGCATGGGACGAGAGGCGTTTTTTATTGTCGATTTTTATTACCTTACTGGGAGAGAAATGATGTCAGTAGACTTGAGCAAGAGCTCCAAACCAGCACTGGAGTCCGCTCGGAATGAGGCACCCGTGAAAAAACGTGTCTTCTCCGGAGTACAGCCAACAGGCAATATCCATATTGGCAATTACCTGGGAGCCATTCGCAACTGGGTCGCAGGACAGGCACAGTACGACAATATCTTCTGTATTGTTGATCTGCACGCCATAACCGTTCTACCGATTGACCCCAAAGAGCTACACCTCACTACGCGCAAACTGGCAGCCTTGTATGTCGCCTGTGGCCTGGACACACGCTATTGCAAGCTCTTTGTGCAATCGCATGTACATGAACACGCCGAGATGAGTTGGATTATGAACTGCTTCACCCCCATGGGCTGGCTGAACCGCATGACCCAATTTAAGACAAAAGCAGGCGAGAATCCAGATTCCGTCAGCACTGGCCTCTATTGCTACCCAACACTAATGGCCTGTGACATTTTGCTCTATCAAACCCATCTTGTGCCCGTCGGCGACGACCAGCGACAACATATCGAGTTGACACGTGACTTGGCACAACGCTTCAACAGCATGTATGATCAGCAAGTGTTCACCATACCGGAGCCGCAGATTCGCACAGTCGGCGCACGTATCATGTCGCTGGATGACCCAACCAGCAAGATGAGCAAAAGCGACCCCAATGATGCCTCACGCATCAACCTGCTCGATTCACCCAAAGTGATCAAGCAGAAGATTGGTCGCGCCACAACGGATTCAGAGCGACTAGTCACCTTCGACCCGCAGCGACCCGGCATCTACAACCTACTCAGCATCTACCAATTGCTCACAGAGCAGACAGAGCAGGAGATCGAGGCCGAATTTGCCGGTAAAGGCTACGGTGATTTCAAAGCCGCCCTCACCGAACGACTAGTCGCCACCCTGACGCCCATCCAGCAAAAGTACAACGAGCTCATCGACGACCTCCCCACGCTCGAGGCCATCCTCAAGCAAGGAGCCGACGAAGTACGTCCGCAAGCAGCAGCAACCCTACAACACGTAAAAACCGTAGTCGGCCTCGGCTAACACCCACCGCCTCGAAGCAACGGCCTACTTCGTCCATGGTAGGGATACCCTTTACGGGTATCCTGGGGTGGGGGCCGGCGGCAGTATTGACTGATTAAGTAAAGTAGGTAGAACTATGTACTATCCAACCTTCGACGAGATTCAACGGCTGCGCGACGCAGAGATCGCCCCCCACGAGGGAGAAAAACGGCGACCTCTGCTACCGCTCTATCGCGATATCCTGGCAGATTTAGAGACCCCCGTCTCAGCCTATTGTAAGACAGCACAAGGCACCTATAGCTTCTTGCTGGAGAGTGTCACTGGTGGCGAACGCGTTGGACGCTATTCGTTTATCGGCATCGAACCCTACCTCGTCATCACCCATCACGGGGAAACCGCAACACTGCTGAAAAGAACTGAACAGCTTAACCAACCAGTCAGCGAAGAAGTTCCTTGCCACGACCCATTACAGTTAATCGAGCAGGAACTTGGGCAATTTCGCTTGCTCACCCCTGAGGGCGTCTCACAGGACGAATTACCACAGTTTCACGGCGGAGCGGTCGGCTATTTAGCCTATGAAGCGGCATCTCGTTTTGAGCGGCTGCCTGTACCAGAGAAAAGTACCTTGGGACTACCCTTGGCCGTTTTCTGCTTCACCGAAACCGTGTTAGTATTCGATCATGTCAAACACCGCGTGCGCATTGTCACACATCTGCACCTCGATGCGCCTGACCTCGCAACTGAATATCAGCGCGGCAAGGCCATTCTTGATGATGTACAGCAACGCCTGAGCCAACCAATTCATTTACCAGCCGAGCCTGCTCCCATCTCCGATGAAGCGGCCCTTCAGGTCACCTCGAACCGCACACAAGCAGAATTCGAGTCCATGGTTCGCCGCTCAATTGAATATATCCGGGCCGGTGATGTCTTCCAAGTCGTCCCTTCGCAACGCCTCAGCCGCCATGTGAACGCATCGCCCTTTACAGTCTACCGCGCATTACGAGCCATCAACCCATCGCCCTATATGTTCTATCTTGACCTACACGACTTTCACATCGTAGGCGCATCACCGGAATTGCTGGTCCGCTTCGAGCAAAACGAGGTGACTATTCGTCCCATCGCCGGCACCCGCCCACGCGGCAGCGATAAACAAAGCGATCAAGCTTTCGCCGAAGAGCTGAAAAACGATCCCAAAGAGCAAGCTGAGCACGTCATGCTCGTTGATCTCGCCCGCAACGACGTGGGACGAGTCAGCATCCCCGGCAGCGTTCAGGTAGGTGAGTTCATGGAAGTCGAACGCTATTCCCATGTCATGCACCTCGTCTCCAACATTACCGGACAGCTTCGCACGGATATGACCCCCTATGAAGCTCTTCGCGCAGGCTTTCCGGCTGGCACAGTTTCAGGCGCACCCAAGATTCGCGCCATGCAGATCATCAGCGAACTTGAAGAGGAACAGCGCGGCGTCTATGCCGGTGCCGTGGGTTACTTCAGCCACTCCGGCAACCAGGAAACAGCCATTGCCCTGCGCACCATGGTTATTAAGGATGGTCGGGCCTACATCCAGGCAGGCTGCGGTGTCGTCGCCGATTCCGATCCCGCCGCCGAATACCAGGAAAGCCTGAACAAAGCCAAAGCATTACTCCGTGCCCTTGATGAAGCCGAAATCCTTGCTAATGAACGCCGCGTCTCACAGGCTCGTGCTGTCTCCACTAATCTCTCAACCATCACGCCAGATACTCATGCCATAGGAGGCGTTTATGCTGTTATTGATTGATAATTACGATAGTTTTACCTACAACCTCTACCAATATCTCTGTGAATTGGGAGCCGAGGTAGCAGTCCATCGCAATGACCAAGTGACGCTAGCCGAGATCGAAGCAATGCAGCCTACCGCTATTGTCATCTCCCCTGGCCCCTGCACACCCAATGAAGCAGGTCTATCCTGTCAGATTATCGCGACCTTTGGCACACACATCCCCACATTGGGCGTGTGCTTGGGACATCAGGCCATCGGGCAGGTCTATGGCGGCAAAGTTATACGTGCGCCAGAACCCATGCACGGAAAAACAAGCCTGGTCTACCACCAAAACCAAGGCATCTTCCACGACCTACCCATACCCTTTGCTGCGAACCGCTATCACAGCCTCATCGTAGAGCGTACCACCCTTCCGCCCGCACTGGAAATCACTGCCGAGACAGCGGATGGGCTAATCATGGGTCTGCGTCATCGCACCTATCCCGTCGAAGGCGTACAATTCCACCCGGAATCAATCATGACCCCCCTCGGGAAAAACATATTACAAAACTTCTTGGACATTCAAGTAACAAGCGGGATTGCAAGGGGGGCAACCCCATAAGCGACATAGCAAAAGCAGGGTTGCAAGGGGTTCTAAGGTTGTCATTCTGAGCGTCGAGCGAAGAAGCTCTTGTGAAAGCAGGGCTGCAAGGGGCCGCCGCCCCTTGACTGGGTTCTAGGGCTGCGCCCTAGCTCCCCTCTCTCACCCGCCGCCGCAGGCGGCATAGCAAATGCAGGGTTGCAAGGGGCCGCCGCCCCTTGACTGGGTTCTAGGGCTGCGCCCTAGCTCCCCTCTCTCACCCGCCGCTGCAGGCGGCATGGCAAACGAAAAATAACAAACCACTATAACGAGAGGAGCAAGCAATGATTCGAGAGGCAATTGCCCATATCACAAACGGAGCCACCCTGAGCGAAGAAGAAGCAGAAGCAGTCATGGAAGAAATCATGACCGGCCTCGCCACCCAAGCACAACTGGGCGCATTTCTCACCGCCCTACGTCTTCGTCCAGGCGGCGAAACAGTCCAGGAAATCACCGGCCTGGCCCGAATCATGCGTGAAAAAGCCGTCCAAGTCCACCTTACCGAAACCACTGCCGCGCACGCGTTAGACACCTGCGGCACAGGCGGTGATGGCGCAGGCACCTTTAACGTCTCCACTGCCGCTGGCATCGTAGCGGCTGCCGCCGGTGCCTCAGTAGCAAAGCACGGCAACCGTTCAGCCACCAGTCGCTGCGGCAGTGCCGATGTCCTCGAAGCCCTCGGCGCACGCATCGACCTTGGCCCAGAGCAGGTCGCCCGCTGCGTACAAGAGGTCGGCTTCGGCTTCATGTACGCGCCCGCCTATCATCCCGCCATGAAACATGTCGGCCCGACTCGTCGTGAGATTGGCATTCGCACCGTCTTCAACATCCTTGGCCCATTGACTAATCCCGCCCATACCCACTTCCAGGTACTGGGTGTAGCCGATGGCTCACTTTTACGCAAAATGGGCGAAGTCCTGCTCCACCTCGGTTGTCTGCACGCCCTGGTTATCCATGGTGAAGACGGCATCGACGAATGTTCGCTCAGTGCGCCAACGCGCATCTGCGAAGTTCGTCACGGTCAGCCTCTGCGCGAATATACCATCACCCCCGAAGAGGTCGGCTTGACTCGTGTCACCGATCGTCAACCCTTTCAGGGTGGTGATCCCGCCCACAACGCGCAAATGCTGCGCACGTTGCTCAATGAATATACCGCCGACCCCGCCACCGATATGCTCTGCCTGAACGCCAGTGCTGCCTTGTTGGCCAGTGAGCAGGTATCGTCTCTACGCGATGGGGTCAACTTAGCGCGCGCCACCTTGCGAGAAGGGAAGGCCAAACAAAAATTGGCCGCTGTCATTGCCTGTTCGCAAGCTCAGAACGATTAAGGGGAGCTATGTTTCTCGACCGTATTGTTACCCAAACACAACTAGACCTACAACAGCGCAAACTGGACATCCCGTTAGCCGAAATACAACGACAAGCAGCATCGCAACCGCCAACGCGTGATGTGCTAGCTGCCTTGCGACCAGTACCAACTGATAGCCAAGCTGATAGACAAGTTCGCTTAATTGCCGAAGTCAAACGCGCCTCTCCTTCGAAGGGATTGCTCGCGCCTCACCTCGATCCAGTTGAGCTTGCGCGCACCTATGAAGCACATGGGGCAGCGATGATTTCGGTATTGACCGAGCCGCATTTCTTTCTTGGCTCACCTACCTATTTGACCGCCATCAAACAGGCAGTACAAATCCCTGTCTTGCGCAAAGACTTCATCTTTGATGAATACCAACTCTACGAAGCACGCACCTGGGGAGCGGATGCCGTTCTCCTCATCTGTGCCATCCTCGACGATAACCAGCTACAACACCTGCTGCATGTTGCCCACGCTCTTGGCATGCAATGCCTGGTCGAAGTGCATAATGCCCAGGAAGCACAGCGCGCTGTTGTCGCCGGAGCCGCCATTATCGGCGTAAATAGCCGTGACCTGAAAACATTTGCTATGAACCCCTATCTCTTGCGCACATTACGCCCACTTATTCCAGCAGACCGTATCGTTATCGCCGAAAGTGGCATTCATTCCCCGGCTGATTCCCGTCGCCTAACTCGCTATGATGTCAACGCCATGTTGATCGGCGAAGCATTGGTGAAATCAAACAACATACCTGCCCAAATGCATTCGCTTCTGGATGGGGCAAATGCTAGTACGCAAGTAAAAATTTGCGGTTTACGCACACCCGAACACGTAGACACGGCTATCGAAGCCGGTGCAGACCTGCTTGGCCTCATCTTTTACGAACCAAGCCATCGCTACATAGCACCACACCAAGTACAGAAAATGCTCGCCCAAACACACTTTGCCACGCCGCTCAAAGACGAACAGAGCTCACCTGACCTTCCCGATCTTGTTGGTATTTTCGTCAATAAAGATGCCGACTTTATCAACGAGGTCATAGAGCAAGCTGGTCTCCATTTTGTACAACTGCACGGCAACGAAGCACCCGAATTTAGTCAACAAATTCATCGCCCAGTAATCAAAGCCCTGCAACTGCGTTCCGCCGCAGATAGCGCATTGGTCGAAGCGCATCGAGCAACATCCTGGCGCCTCTTACTCGATACCCCAACTGATGCGCTGGAGGCTCGTGGCGGCACCTGGGGAGGCACAGGTGAGACACACGATTGGCAGCTAGCTCGTTCCATCGCGCAAGCCACACCAATCATCTTGGCTGGTGGCCTCACACCCGAAAACGTCCAATCAGCCATCACCCATGTTCATCCATGGGGCGTCGACGTAAGCAGTGGCATCGAAACTAACACACAAAAAGACAGCACAAAAATACGCGCCTTCATCCAGAACGTGCGCCACGCTCGTGACTCACTAATTCCGTAGTACACCGTCCAGCTTCATTTGTCACAAGGCACCTTGCTTCTCAGGTCATTTTGCAGAGATGACGACCTGACAAATGAAACTGGATGATGGAGTAGGGCGCGATTTATCGCCGCCACCGCCGATGTATCGGCCCGTCCTGGTGGACGGATAATTGATTAATGTCCATTGTCAACACTCTAAAAAAGAGAAAGAATACACAAAACCTATGCAAACACAACAGCAAACAACATACCAGCACAACCTGTACCCCGACGAACGAGGACGATTTGGTCAATTCGGCGGCAAGTTTGTCCCCGAAAGCCTCATGGCAGTCTTAACTGAACTTGAAACAGCCTACCAACAAGCCTTCAACGACCCCACCTTTCAAGCAGAGCTAAACGCACAACTTGCCAGTTTCGTGGGGCGACCAACCACCCTCCATTATGTACCGCGCTTCTCCCAGATGGTCGCCCCTGGCGTCAAAGTCTATCTCAAACGGGAAGACCTGGCACACACAGGCGCGCACAAAATCAATAACGCGCTGGGACAAGGTTTGTTGGCGAAACGCATGGGCAAAAAGCGCATCATTGCGGAAACAGGTGCGGGACAACATGGTGTTGCCACAGCCACAGTCTGCGCCATGCTTGGACTTGAATGCATCGTCTACATGGGCGAAGTGGATATCGAGCGTCAATCACTCAACGTATTTCGCATGAAATTGCTAGGCGCGGAAGTACGCTCCGTGACCAGTGGCAGTCGCACCCTCAAAGATGCCATCAACGAGGCCATACGCGACTGGGTCACCAATGCCGAGACCACCTTTTACCTGATCGGCTCCGCCGTTGGACCCCATCCCTATCCTCGCATCGTCCGCGATTTTCAGTCAGTCATCGGCATAGAGGCCCGCGCACAAATTCTCGACCAAGAAGGCCGTTTACCTGATATCGCCATCGCCTGTGTTGGCGGTGGCAGCAATGCCATTGGCCTGTTCTACCCATTCGCCGCCGATGCCAACGTACAACTGATCGGCGTAGAAGCCGGCGGCACGAGCCTTGCCACTGGCAAACATGCCGCGACACTCGTTGCAGGTAAACCCGGCGTCCTGCACGGTGCCATGAGCTATCTCCTGCAAGATGCCGACGGCCAGATCCAAGACACCCAGAGCATCTCGGCGGGACTTGATTACCCCGGCGTTGGCCCCGAACACAGCTACCTGAAAGAGACGGGACGCGCCACCTATGTTTCTGCCAGCGACGCCACAGCTCTGCGCGGTCTGCAAGCCCTGAGCCTCAGCGAAGGCATCATTTCAGCCTTGGAGCCAGCGCATGCCCTCGGCTACCTACTAGAAATAGGCGAACAAGGCAAGCTTCCCGCCGGAACACTCATCATCTTAAACCTCTCAGGACGTGGCGATAAAGATATGCTCACCGTAGCACAAGCACTCCATGTAACACTGTAAGAAGGAATAGTAACAATGCAAACAACCAACGAAAGTATATTACCAACATCGATCCTACCAGCGCAAAAAATCGCTCAAGCATTTGCTCGCGCCAAAGACGAAGGACGCGGAGTACTCGCCCCCTATTTCATGTGCGGCTACCCCTCAGCAACACAAAGTGTACAGCTTGTGCTTGCCGCCGCGCAAGGCGGTGCCGACATTATTGAGCTAGGCATGCCCTTCAGTGATCCCCTTGCCGACGGCGCAACCGTCCAGCACGCCGGACATATTGCCCTGCAACGCGGCATGACAATCTCTGGCTGCATGGAGATTGCCCGCCAGATAACCGCCCAGCACCCCATACCATTGATCTTGATGGGATACTACAATCCCCTTCTGACCTTTGGTATCGATCGCTTCTGTCAGACAGCGGCAGCAAACGGCGTCTGTGGCCTGATTATCCCCGATCTTCCTCCTGAGGAGGCTGCCCCCTTACAACAGGCCGCACAACAGCATGGCCTTTCTCTCATTTTCCTCATCCCGCCCACAAGCTCAGACGAACGTATCCAGTACATTGTACAAATCGCCGCCCAAGGACACCCTGGCTTCATCTATTGTGTTTCGTTAAGCGGCGTCACCGGCTCTCGTACCGAGTTGCCCCCCCATTTACGCAGCTTTATTGCTAGAGTCCATGGCTATACGAAAGGCTATGCCTTGCCTCTCGTCGTCGGCTTCGGGCTTTCCACCCCCGAACACATTGCCGAAGTGACCAGCTACGCCGACGCAGCCGCAGTCGGCAGCGCCCTCGTCAATCTCATCGACAAACACCCCGAAAATGAACAACCTGAGGCAGTCAGAAAATATATTGCGAGCCTTCGCAATCCGTAGGGCGCGCACCCTGCTTGGAGGGCAGGTAATAACAGGTAATAATCGGCTCGTTGGCTTTATACCATTATCGCAAACCCTTGCCAACATCCCTTACAATAGAAGATACCATCTCATCTTTAGTCACAAAAGTGCAGGTAAGTTGGTATACTATTGGAAAAGGGGTACGTCTATGTATTGTCGAGGCATTCGAGGAGCAACCACTGTGGATCAGAATGACCGTGAGGAAATTCTCGCCGCCACCACTGAACTGCTACAACTCCTCATACAGCACAATGAACTGCGTCCAGAAGATGTCACCAGTGCCATATTCACTGTTACCGCAGACCTGGACGCGGAATTTCCCGCCCTAGCCGCACGCTACCTGGGCTGGACAGAAGTGGCCTTGATGTGCGCACGCGAGATACCAGTCCCCCAAAGCCTGGGAAAATGCATCCGCATCTTGCTTCACGTCAACACCATGCACAGTGCGGCTGAGATGCAACATATCTATCTTCGTGGAGCCGTCAACTTACGGCCCACCTTTAGTGCTAATGTGTAGTATGCCGTTCGATGTAACTCTCGTCGAACTCTATAATGAAGAGCAGCAGATAGGCAATCATGACAACGAGGTCAAGATGGGCCGTAGCATGCCTAACACTGGCAATGAACAGCCAGCCTGCAACATTCCATCGTTGACCATATCATTTACAAGGAGAATGTATCATGATTGTCGTAATGAAAGCGCGTAGTAGCGACGCCGAAATCGATCACGTTTTAAACTTCCTCATCAACCACGGCTTAAGTGGCCATCCCTCTCGTGGTGTCGAACGCACCATTATCGGTGTACTGGGCACCGTTGGCGTCTCTGGCACACCCGGCAGCATTGGTGGCATTAACCCCACCATCGGCGAAGCTCTAGAAAGTCTTCCCAGCGTAGAATCAGTGCTTCGTGTCACCAAGCCATACAAACTCGCCAGTCGTGAGTTTCATCCGGCAGATTCGCTCGTAGATATCCCTGTCCCCTGCGTAGCCAGTGGCATTGTCAGCGTTGGTGGCAATGCCGTCGTCATGATGGCAGGTCCATGTACCGTCGAAAGCGAAAAACAGTTGATGACCACGGCGCAAGCCGTTCGCGATCAGGGAGCCACCATCCTACGCGGAGGAGCCTTTAAACCTTCCACCTCACCGTATGGCTTTCGTGGCCTGGGCGAAGATGGCCTGAAATTACTCGCCAAGGCCCGTGCGGAATTTGGCATGGCTATCATCACAGAGGTCATGACACCCACAGATGTTGCCATGGTCTGCGAATATGCCGACATTTTGCAAGTTGGCACACGCAATATGCAAAACTATATGCTATTAGATGAAGTGGGACGTGCCAACAAGCCTGTCGTACTCAAACGCGGTATGTCTGCCACCATTGAAGAGTGGTTGCTAGCCGCCGAATACATTCTCTCCCAAGGCAATCGCAACGTGATTCTCTGCGAGCGTGGTATTCGTACCTTTGAAAAAATAACGCGCAACACCATGGACATCAGCGCGATTCCCCTCATCAAGCAACTTTCCCACCTACCCATTATCTCAGACCCCAGCCAGGGTACTGGTCGGCGCGATCTCGTCACCCCAATGTCTCTAGCCTCCATCGCAGCCGGCACCGATGGCCTCCTCATAGAGGTTCATCCCAATCCCGACGAAGCCCTGAAAGACGGCGCACAATCGCTCACCATCCCCCAATTCCAAAGCCTCATGCCACAAATTCACGCCGTAACACAAGCCATAGGCCGAA
Organism: Ktedonobacterales bacterium; assembly: GCA_038209195.1. Lineage (GTDB taxonomy): Bacteria > Chloroflexota > Ktedonobacteria > Ktedonobacterales > Ktedonobacteraceae > JBBQXY01. The sequence goes on from JBBQXY010000005.1 coordinate 14,866, forward strand.
CACTCATTTCCGAATGAGCCTAATCGTCCATAATAGTGCTTAGTCAACCTACACAGGTGATAGCGGGGATGCAAGGGGCCGCGCCCCTTGACTGGGTTCTAGGGCTCCGCCCTAGTTCTCCCTCCCTTCCCCGCCGCCGTAGGCGGCCTGTCAATCTTCAATTGACGAGCGGGGATGCAAGGGGCCGCGCCCCTTGACTGCACCCTGCCTGGGGGGCAGGTAATTAGGGCTCCGCCCTAGTTCTCCCTCCCTTCCCCGCAGCCGTAGGCGGCCTGACAAATGTAGGTTGACACTCAGGAAATAAGTGTCATTCCTTGTCTCTAAGGATTTTCTGACTGTAGCTTGATTGTTCCTTGAACTTTCTCGGTTATAGTTCATTATGCCACCAATAACGTAACCAGAATACAAAACCTTTCATTAGGAGCATTCATGAAACAAAAAGAAAATCCCTTATGCAGAGGACTGCAAAGGTTCCCAACATTGCTTGCAATCTTTCTCTTAACCACTACCACACTTGCAGCATGTGGAATAGCTTCCAATCCTACTCAAAGCAACGACGGTATCCACAAAATCAAGCATATCATCGTTATCATGCAGGAGAATCGCTCCTTCGATTCCTACTATGGCACCTTCCCCGGGGCTGACGGCATCCCAATGCAGAACGGCGTTCCCACAGTTTGTGTCAACAACCCCCAGACGAACCAGTGTGTCAAACCCTATCATAACTCGCAAGACCTGAATCATGGCGGACCGCACGGAGTGGTAAACGCAACTGCGGATATTAATGGTGGAAAGATGGATGGATTCATCAACCAGGCACAAAGAGGAAAGAAAAGTTGTACCGACCCCAATGATCCCGCGTGCAGCGGTAATGGACAAACAGATGTCATGGGCTATCACGACGCCAGGGAAATTCCTAACTATTGGTCATACGCCCAGAATTTTGTGCTCCAAGACCACATGTTTGAGCCAAACGCTTCCTGGAGCCTCCCTGCCCATCTCTTCATGGTTTCTGGCTGGTCAGCCAAGTGCAGCCAGCAAGGTGATCCTCAAAGTTGTGTGAGCAACATACAGGGCCCTTATACAACTGGTCAAATAAACCGTCAAAAGATTGACTATGCCTGGACAGACCTCACCTATCTGCTCCATAAAGCAAATGTGAGCTGGGGATATTACCTCTTCGCGGGCACGGAGCCAGATTGTGAAAATGACGCGGCTTCTTGCACTCCCGGCACACAAAGTGCCAAGACCCCCGGCATCTGGAATCCACTGCCAGGTTTCGACACAGTGAAACAAGACGGGCAGCTTGGCAACATTCAGTCTGTCGATAACTTCTACGCCGCTGCCAAAAACGGCACATTGCCTGCCGTTTCATGGGTGACACCAAACGGAAAGGTCAGCGAGCATCCACCAGCACTGGTGAGTACGGGTCAGTCCTATGTCACGGGCCTTGTCAACGCCGTCATGCAAGGACCGGATTGGAATAGTACCGCCATCTTCCTGGCTTGGGACGACTGGGGCGGCTTCTACGATCATGTTGTACCGCCAACAGTCGATCAGAACGGCTATGGTCTCCGTGTTCCTGGTATTGTCATCAGCCCCTACGCGAAAAAGAGCTACATCGACCATCAGACGCTCAGCTTTGACGCTTACCTGAAATTCATCGAAGATGATTTCTTGAATGGACAACGACTCGATCCTAAAACGGACGGCCGGCCCGATCCACGCCCGACTGTGCGCGAAAACGCCTCCATCCTCGGAAATCTAGTAAGCGATTTTGATTTCTCGCAACAACCAAGAGCACCTATGGTGCTACCAACAAATCCAGCACCAGGTCCTGCATCTACGCCCTAACAGAGGAACGATAGCAGCGCAACCTGCACATTTCTTCAGGTGACAGACTGGCAGTATCAGCCAATAAAAAACTCTTTCAACGCGGGAACAAGCACATCGTCAGCCGGACCATGGTCTTGCCCTTCCAGAATGCGATGCTGCGCATTAGGCAGAATATTGGCAAGTTCTTGCGCCCCGTGACGCATAAACACATGGCGTTCCGCACTACCGAAGAACACGGTGCCGTCCATCACGAGCGTCGGCACCGTGACGGTAGCCCACTTACTCAGCGGCATCGGGTCGCCACTTTGCGTATCACCTATGATGGTCACATCGTAGACGAGCGTGTGCGCCATTTTCTCTAACTCCGACCACATAGGCGATTGCCGCATCTGAGCCACCATTTCAGGGGAACTACCTACCACAGCCATGAAGTTTTCGACTGCGTCTCCCCGCCGACCCGACGAAACCAGTTCACTCAGTTGTTGCTCGAAATCTTGCGGTGCATGCGAACGACTGTCATCAATAATAAAAGGAGGCTCGTACAATGCCATCTTCGTGATTTTACTCTGCAGCATCAGTGCGGCCTCCAAAGCCAGCACTGCTCCAGAGGAATGACCATAAACAAATGCTGACCCACCAGCCTCGTTGATCAGCGCATCGATATCTTCAACCTCGCGCTCGACCGCGTATGGCAATGTGTCCCCACTCTCTCCTCGACCACGCCGATCATAGGCGAATACCGTGAAATATGGTGCCAGGGCCGCCGCCAACGCTGCCGCGCCAAATCGAGTGCCGGTCGCACCAGCCACCAAGATAATCATCGGCCCATTGCCCGATCGATCAAACGCGATGGCAGTACCGTCCTTAGCAATAACTTTTCTCATACTATTTCCTCTCTTATGGACCATACTCTATTTCTTTTTGGTAATCAATACTAGTTTAACACCTTATCCAGAAAAAAAACTTCTCCCATCTTATTCTTTTTAACATGATCCAATTTGCAACCCATGAAACCCTAGACAACCACCCTCACTATCATGTATACTTAAAGCAAGCAGGCTGCTAAGAAATTTACCTCGCAGCCGCCTCTCTATTCATCCTCCAATTTTCCCCTCGGTGCGCGTCTATACAGAAATTAAAGGAGTATAACGCGTATTCCTCCCATAGTCAGGAGTCACAACCATGCCAGACACAAACACTACATTCGCTACAATCGAACAAGCAACAAAAAGCCCATTGTTAGCCGACGCCGTATTGGAAGGGGGAGGGGTTCGCGGCATTGGTCACGTAGGCGCACTTGTAGAAGCTGAAAAACGTGGGTACCAATGGGTAAACGTAGCAGGCACCTCGGCGGGAGCCTTCGTCGCCGCACTGCTCGCCGCTGACTACAAAGCTACTGAACTCTACGACATCATGAGCGCAGTAGATTTTCGCCTTTTTGCCGATACCCCAGGCCTTGACCGCTTAATGGCAAAGAAGATTTTCAACATCGCTATCCATGGCGGCATCCATCCAGGACTTTATATGGAAAGCTTCATGCGCGAGAAACTGAACGCGAAAGGCATCAGGACATTCGGTGACTTGATTGTCAAAGGCCAGGAAGTCGATCCAACGCACCGTTATAAGCTGACCGTCATCGCCTCGGATATCAGTACTGGGCGCATGGTGCGTCTCCCCCACGATGCCATGTGCTACTATGGCTTAAATCCCGACGATGTCGATGTTGCCCGTGCAGTCCATATGAGTGCCAGTATCCCCTTTTTCTTTATTCCGGTGGATCAGCCCTATACCAATGGCAGCATTTGCCGTATTGTTGATGGTGGCTTGCTCAGCAACTTCCCCATCGCCATCTTCGATGTAACAGACCGCACACCATCACGTCCAACCTTTGGCTTCCGTCTCGTAGACCAACCACCGACAGCCACCGACAACGATCCTGTCGTTTTTACGCCCACAGGTAATGCCTACGAAATCATTCAGGCTCTGGTACATACTATGCTCACAGCACATGACAGATTGTACATGGACGACCATACCTACGTTCGTACCATCGCCATTCCAACGAATGGCATCAGTGGCACCCAATTCGACCTCAGTAAAGAAGAGGCAACAACACTGTTCCACAATGGCCAGCAAGCAGCGATAAAATTCTTCTCAACCTGGGATTTTGCAGCCTACAAAGCTACCTACCGTTCCGATCAAACCCTGCCCGGACGCCAGGAACAACTTCACAATCAAATGAAAACCCTCAAAATGAATTCTCTCCCTCTATCACAAGCAAGCTAACCACCCATCATCCTCCCCAACCACGTTAAAATGTAGTGATGCCCCTCGTGGGCATCAGGGGAGGGGCGTCGGCATCATGGGCGGGGCGTTGGCACTAAGCGAAACGTCAGCTCATTGATTATGCATCGGCCTCCTATAATAAGCCATCTGTGTCGGAGCTTCTTCAACACCAACCATAATGGTAGCGAGGTGCGAAGTATCATACTCAGCCAACATTCCCAATAGCTCGTGGCAAATATACTCTGCCAACCGTTCAGCCGTTGAGTTTTCTATCGGTAATTCCACCACATCACTGTGCGGGAAAACATAACGTTTGTCCCGAAACTGGATTTCCCAGCTATCTACTGCCTCCGTTAACTGCAAATGAGGGTTGCGCATCGGCAACAAAAAGCGATGATTGAGCCGCTGGCAAATCTCCCTCGTCAATCTTTTGAGGATCGTAAAGTCAAAGACAAGGTTATCCTCGTTAAGCGTTCCCTTTATCTCCACCAGTACGCCATAATTATGGCCATGTAAGCGTTCGCATTTACCACCAAAGGTAATGAAATGCGCCGCGCTAAAACGCAAATTGCCGCCCTCCACTTTTACCTTTCGCAATATCTGCTCACTTTCCATCTCAACCTCCTATCACCATCAACCTACGAAGCAGCAAGCGCATTGACCAACTCGCGACAGAAGGACGGAATATCTTCCACCACACGCCCCCAAACCATATTATCTTCGCGGAACGCCGCTTCATCAACCCAGATACCACCAGCATTGATAATATCATCCTTAATACCACTTGAGCCAGTCGCTTTACGGCCATGTATTATCCCAGCCGAAATAGGAACCCAGCCGCCATGACAGATCGTAGCCACGATTTTCCCTTGCACATGTACATCGCGTACAAGCTGCAGCACACCCTGATTCCGTCGCAATTTATCCGGTGCCCACCCGCCTGGAATGACCAGCCCATCCAATTCATCTGCGCCCGGTGCCTCAGTAATACTCACATCGGGAGTCATCTCCAAGCCATGTTTCCCACGCACACTCTCCGTTGACAGGCCAATGACAATCACCTTTGCCCCCTCTTCGCGCAGCCTCATCACCGGCACCCAAAATTCTAAATCTTCTACTTCATGAGCGACAAAATACCCGATAGTCTTATCTTGTAAACGCATGGTTAGCTCCTTCCAACTCGCTCAAAACAGTTCAATCAGCATATTGTCTGCTGTCTCGCTAAACTACCTCCTATTATACTCCCGGCAGGTACAGAAAGCGTTCAAACATAGTACCCCAAAATACCTGTGCAGAACATTCAATCACGTTGTACAATGAGCATCAACAAAACGTCCGCTCTTCAGGAGTTCTCTACGTGTCAATTACACGCCTTGTACTCGTTCGCCATGGAGAAACGTTCGCCAACCGCGACTACCGCTACATCGGAGCGCGCGACGACCCCATGAGTCCACTTGGCCAAACACAAGCACAACAGCTTGCGCAGGCACTCGCTGTGTTCCCGCTCGCCGCCGTCTATAGCAGCCCACTCCAACGAGCCTACCAGACCGCCATCCCCATCGCGCAGCAACACTCTCTTGAAGTTCAGCATGCTGATGAGCTTCGCGAATGCAACTTTGGCACCTGGGAAGGATTAACCCGTGCCGAAGTACTTGTGCGGAGCCCTGAAGACGCCTATCAGCTACAGAAATGGGAGCATAATGCTGAGCTAGCCCCGCCAGAGGGCGAGAGTTTCTCTGCTATGCAGAAACGCGTTTGTGCCTTCGTCGAGCAACTAGCCAAAGCATACCAGGATCAAACCATCGCACTCGTGTCGCACGTTGGCCCCGTCAAGGTCATCCTATGCGCTGCACTAGGTGTCCCCCTTACCTCTTCTGCTCGAATCTTTCTGGATCCAGCAACCATCAGCATTGTTGATTGGCGCGATTTGAACCATGCCACAGTGCGTCTGGTTAATAGCCACGCCCACCTCGGTTGGGAGCAAGCTCGCTGGATGCAGTGAACTTGTAAACTAGCTAACTGGACACTAATTGTGGCATGCTGGTATACTAGAGCAATGTTGGCAGGAGCCTTTCCTGCAACGAGAAAAAGGTTTTAGGAGAGAACAACAATGACAGTTGCCGAAAGCTTCGAACTAATGCCGAGTGTATTTAATCCCGCGGCAGCATCAGGCATGAACAAAACCCTCCAATGGAACGTCACTGGAGAAGAAGCGGGCGTATGGGCGGCCCAAATCGCCAATAATGCATGCAACATTATTACCGGCGGCGTTGAGAAGCCTGATATCACCTTTACTGTCAGTGATAAAGACTGGCTTGCTATCACCGAAGGCAAACTGGACGCGATGAATGCATTTATGACAGGCAAGCTAAAAATTGCTGGCGATATGATGCTTGCCATGAAAGTACCCAATCTTTTCCCAACTCGACGCTAATCTGACCTACAGTTTTGACACTGTCTCGTAGCTATAAGGTGTACCGCCATTGATACAATACAGTTTACGGTACACCTTATTTGTGCTGTGATCGTGCTTCCGCCCCACTTTTATGCCCTTTTTCCACTTGCACTCCTCGCTCTCCTATGGTATACTCATGGTAACTAACTATGTCTTTGCCTGGCACTTGAAGTACGGCAATCCGTAGAAAGGCGTCTCACATGGCCCTTAGGAGCGATGAGCTACATTTTAACCTACAGCACCTCAATGGTATGTTGACCACACATGAAGCTGCGAAACAACTTGACCTCAGTTACTGGCATTTTATGCACCTCGTGGAAGCTGGACGTATCCCAGGCATGCGCATCGTTGACCGCTGGCTCTTCTCTCCCGTCGATCTAGTCGAGTACCGGCGCAGTAAGTACGGTGAACTGGAAGACATGGCCAAAACAGCTCTCGAACACCCAGCCATCGGGCTCACCGAAAAGCAGGAAACCATCTGCCGCTACATTGTCAACAGCGAACGCCCCTCTCAAATTGCACGCAAACTCCAACAGTCACGTCAGGCCGTCCACTCACAAATCACGCTCATTCGCGGCAAAGTCTTACGCCTCCAAACCCCCAAATCATCTACCACCATCAACTCGCCCTCTGACCGCTCACGCCACAAGAAAGCTCCGCTCCCATTGAAACCACCTCAACCTTAACTCTACGATAAACACGACATAAAAGTTATTTTACCTGCTCATACATGACGAAATAGCGACAGCAAAGCCGTCGCTATTTCGTCATATAACATCATCTCATTTCCCAGGCCAGGCCGAACTTATCGCTCAGGTTTGACCCAGATGCCGCGCTCATGCATCAGGTCAATCTGCTTCTGAATAACCTTTTCTCGATACTCCGCATGCTTCATCGGTTCGCGGTCCAGATACAGGTTTTTGGGATAGATGGGCTGTTCGTAGACAAGCTGGTAGAGCTCGGTGCGCAAGTCTTTCATCCAGTTATCCCACTGGGCGCGAGCTCGGTGGTCACGCATCGCTTCGATATCGATCACACCCCCTACATAGGTTGAACCAGCACCATAATCTTGCCGCCCAACAATCATGCCCTTGTAATTGATGATGAAGGAGCGACCACCAAAGGTATCGATCGGCGTATCTTCTTCCGGGAAGAGATAGTACGTACCCATATTGGGAGCCACGAGATACATATTGTTGTCAAGCGCACGAGCACGACTCTGTATCTCAAAGATGTCGTTGCCAGTGGCTGGATGAGGATAGGAAGCGCGGTAGACCACTTCTGCCCCGTTAAGGGCCAGCGCACGCGCATTTTCAGGATAGGAGCCTTCATTCGCCATCATAATACCAAGCCGACCAATCTCCGTATCCACCACTGGCCAGAAAGCATCCAGATTCCTACCATACCTTTCAATCCACCAATCCAAAATATCATGTGGGCAAACCGAGTGCTCAACTGGGAAAAGCGGCGATACTTTGTAATGTTGCAGGATTACCTCGCCTTGAGGATCAATAATGAAACCAACATTGAAGTACCGATCTTTAATTTCAGGATGTCGTGCCTTTGCCTGAGCCATAATAAAAGCATTGTACTGTTGCGCAATTTTGCCCAGGGCTTCTGTCTCCTCGCAGGGAATATCAATGGCACATTCCCTGGCAAACTGAACATGGTCCAGATCGAGCACTTCATCGTTGAAGCCTTGTAGCGCACCCTCAGGGAAAGCAATCAGGCGCACAGGTAAATCAAGGCTTGAGAGCCATGCCGCAGCTTTGACAAGATGGGAAAGATGTTCGAGGTTGCGCTTGATATCGCCTCGCGTGCGGATACCTCGCACAGTAGGAATGAGTCCAACAGCAGTGTAGGGCTTAATCATGTCTCGCTCCTTTGTTGTAGCAGGAATATCAATGTCAACAATTATAGCATCTCTACATCCCACTCTCACCTCCCCAGCCCAGCATCCGTAAAACTACTCGTAAAAATGCTCATAACCTCACCAGCATCGGGCTCCGTCAACACCTCAATACTCGTAATCCATTTGACCCATTCAAAACCACGCCGTCCTGGTGCCACTAAGCGCAGTGGAAAGCCATGCTCATGTGAAAGTGGCTCTCCTTCAACATCTGTCGCTAACAATGCCGCCCGTGCTTCCTCCAGTGGCAAGCTCCAACGGTAGCTCGTCACCGAGACGAAACTCACATAGCTCGCATCCTCATGAAGAATAACATAGCCCAGCAGACGTCCAATCCTTATCTCTCGTGCAACAATGACGGCTCAATCGCAGGCGCAAGTTGCGCATCGTGATCGGCCAACGCACGCAGTAAGCCAAAGCAACCGGCAAGCATCATATCACCATGGGGTGTTGCCTCATAAGGCTGTAACGTTGAGCCGCGTAGCATTTCGCGCCGTGGCCCTGTCACCGCCAGAAAAGGAAACCGTCCATCGCTCGTTGCAGGCCGATCGAGGATCAACGCACCATGCCCACTAGTATGAAAAACCTCTTCGTTAGTGAGCGTCCCTTGCGCCAGTTTCTTCAACATATCTTCCAGTTGCGCACGATTGATTTCGCCGGTATGGTGCTCAAATATACCCGTGATACGCCCATCCACCAGGTGAAAAGCCAACGTATGGAAATTGCCAATGTTACACACAATACTATCTCGCTCTTGCCTGACCAACGGGTCTTCCAACGCACCTAGTACCGCCGCGGAGCCAGTATCCATTAAAAGTAATGGGATTTCAGATGATGATTCGCTCAGCGTAATATAGCGTGACGCGCTTTTGGCAATGGCACGTAATCGCGTCAAATCAGCGGGTGTTTGTGCGGCGGAATAGGCAAAAGCACTGGGTTTCGGCTCTCTACGCACCGTTTCAGCAATAAAATCGAAGCGAAACCGCCGATCACTGATACCCGCCGGCGCTGCCCCGTGATCAAAGGCCGCCAGAGCCAGCGCATCCACTCGAACAGCAACATCAAAAGCCTCCAGCGCACGAATAATGGCCACGGCATCAAAGTCCTGTAGCTCTATATGTACAACATCAGCATGCTCCGCTCTCTGCACTGCCTCAGCCTCGTCAATTAGCTCAAAGCCCATCTGCTCTACCATCGTCAGGTCATCATCAAAGGTCCGTCCAGCCTCTGCCGTGACCGCCACAGCATAACCAGCCAACGCGTGATCGCGAGCAGCCCAGTGACTAGGCCCACCACCCATCGTCACTCCCGTCAGCAAAATTGCCTTCCCTCCCTCAGTAGCACGCTTAATACGCTCCGCGACAATAACCGTGGGAGAAGGCATAACCAGCTTAAAACAATTTTCGATCGTCTTCCCACTCTCGAACAGCAAAATATCTTGCGTCCCCGTACCAACATCAACAGCCAGAATACGCGTAGGTGATGACATAGAATTACTCCTCAATAATCACAAAGAGCCCTCTTTAGAGTTTGCTTTACTAGGAGTATATCACGCATAGACCCCCCTATAACCCACATCCTCCCCGAAAATCGGGTACAATAGCACATAGTTAATTCACTCCGCACCCTAATATGTCAAGCGGGGATGCAAGGGGCAGCCGCCCCTTGACTGCACCCTGTCCGAGGGACAGGTAATAGAGGGCTGCGCCCTAGTTCTCTCTCTCTTTCCTACCGCCGGAGGCGGCCTGTCCAATGAAGAACAAAAGTAGAAATCACAAAAAGAGGTGAAAGCTAATGGATCAAACGAATCAAACGAACTCACAAGAATCTCCCCATCCCTCCCGCTCCTATCAACCTATCGAGGACTACGCTATTATCGGCGACCTCCACACCGTAGCACTTGTGGGCAAAAATGGCTCCATCGATTGGTGCTGTATCCCATGCTTTGACTCCCCCAGCGTCTTCGGCTCCTTGCTCGACGTCAACAAAGGCGGCCATTTCCGCATTGCGCCACCTGACACCCCTGGCATGGGTCACAAACAACTTTATTTGCCAGAAACGAATATCCTCATCACGCGCTTCCTCACCGTCGATGGCGTAGGCGAGATCACCGACTTCATGCCTATTAAACAAGAGGGTTCCGCTCGCCATCAGCATCACATCATCCGTTCTGTAGCCGTTGTACGCGGCACTCTTTCTTTTGATATGCTATGCCGACCAGCCTTCAATTATGCACGCGATACGCATGAGGTACACCTATCTAAAGATGGAGCTATCTTTCATAGTAAAAGTCTGTGCCTGGGACTGGCAACATCCGTACCACTTGAACAAGATGAAGAGGGCGGGGTTCGCGCCCATTTTACCTTGCACGAAGGACACGCGGTCCACTTTATTTTGGAAAGTGCTCAAGATAAAGATCTAGCACCGCTACGTCTCTCGCATGCACAGTACCACCAAGCCTTTCAAGGCACCATCAATTACTGGCGGCGGTGGCTCTCTCAATGTCAATATCATGGCAGGTGGCGTGAAGTCGTGTATCGGTCCGCCCTTGTCTTAAAACTGCTTACCTATGCTCCAACGGGTGCGATTGTGGCGGCCGCCACCACCAGCTTACCAGAGACCATCGGCGGTCAGCGCAACTGGGATTACCGCTATACCTGGCTCCGCGATGCCTCGTTCTCACTCTACAGTCTGCTGACCCTCGGCTTCACAGAAGAGGCGCAGGCCTTCATGGGCTGGCTAGATGCGCGTTGCCATGAACTTGATGCCAATGGCACCTTGCAGCCCATGTATGGTATTAAAGGCGAGCACGACCTGACAGAGTACACCCTCGATCATCTCGAAGGCTATCGTAAGAGTGGCCCTGTACGCATTGGCAACGGAGCCTATAAGCAAAACCAGCTTGACGTGTACGGTGAGCTGATGGACGCTATCTACATCTATAACCGCTACAGCACCATTTCTTACGATTTATGGCAGAACTTACGTCGTTTACTGGAGTGGTTAGGCAATCATTGGCAGGACCCGGACGAAGGTATCTGGGAGGTTCGCGGTGGCCCGAAACGTTTTGTCCATTCACGCCTCATGTGCTGGGTAGCTTTTGATCGCGCATTGCGCCTGACACGCCATCGTGGCTTGCCTGCGCCCATGGGTGACTGGATGCAAAAAAGTGCGGAAATCTACGAACAAATTATGCACGCTGGTTGGAACGAACAGAAACAAAGTTTTGTCCAATACTACGGTAGCGATGCGATTGATGCCAGTGCCTTACTCATGGTACTGACCAATTTCGCAGGTTCCACCGATCCGCGCATAATTTCCACCATCGATCGCATTCAAAAAGAGCTGACCAGCGATTCTCTGGTAAATCGCTACAATCCTAAAAAGGCAGCCGACGATGGATTGGGCAGTATCGAAGGCACCTTTAGCGCATGCAGTTTCTGGTTAGCTGAAAGTTTAGCACGGGCAGGCCGCCTGGACGAAGCACGCCTGATGCTGGAAAAGATGCTGACCTATAGCAATCACGTTGGCCTCTACGCCGAAGAGATTGGCCCCACAGGCGAAGCTCTGGGAAACTTTCCGCAGGCATTCACGCATCTCGCGCTCATCACCGCCTGCTATAATATTGACCAGATGCTCAATAAAACCTCAGGTCACTCCGCCATGAATTCTTTTGACGAAGCCAGTGGCTAACATAGCCAGAATTGTATGAATGGCCTGTAGGGGCCGATTAGGCACATTGATGAAATACACTGGTCATCCGTAGGGCGCGATTTATCGCCGCCACCGCCGATTTATCGGCCCGTCCCAGTAGCAGGATATCCAGTTTATTTCGTTAATAAGCATTATCGGCCCGCGCGGCTTGGCAGTAAATCGTCCCCTACGCTTGCTTGCTATATCCTCTTATTCACACAAGTATCGTTCAACAAACTGGCGGAGCAGCAGTCGTACTACGCTCCACTAACGTGGGCTTCAGACGAAACAGTTCTGCTGGCAGTAACGGATTCTTGATCAATTCTATCAACTTATCCACCCCTAACGTTCCCATTTTATGCATCGGTTGCTGCACCGTACTGAGTTCAAGTAATTCAGAAAGCTCAATACCATCATAACCAATCACAGATAAATCCCTCGGCACCGTTATGCCAAGGGATCGGACAGCTTCCAGCACTCCTACAGCTTGTACATCCGAGGCCGCAAAAATTGCCGTGGGTCGCACGCCTCGTGTCAAAAGTTGCAGAGCCGCTTTCTTCCCACCCTGACGATCCCATTCAGTCGTCAATGCTAGCTCTGGCTCAAATTGCAACCCTGCTTCTCCAAAAGCCCGATGCATCCCAATCAAACGATCGTTGGCCTGATTAAACTTGAATTGCCCTTCAATGATGCCATTGATAAAACCTATGTGTTTATGACCCTTTTCTATCAAACAACTAACGGCTTGATATGCCCCATCCACATTATCAACCACAAATGAGGTCAAGCAGGGACTATATGCATCGAGTAATACCACTGGCATATTCATATCCCGCATCCCCTGCGCAATTTCATCATCCGGCGTTAAAGAAAGTATCACCAATCCATCAACTTTGCGATGCATTGGTACCTCTGTAAAGTAACGATCTCGTTGCGCATCCGTTTCAACGTTATATAAGATAAGGTCCTTGCCCAACTGGGCCAAGGCGGTTTCAATGCCACGTAGCACCTCCATGAAGAACGGACGCGTAAAAAATGGCACCAATACACCGATTGAACCAGTTCGTTTAGAAATCATACTACGCGCAATGGGATTCGGCTTATATTGAAGTTGACGAATAGCCACTTCAACTTTCGCCCGCGTACCGGCTTTGACACTTGGACTGTTATTGATTACCCTCGAGACAGTCCCAATTCCGACACCGGCGGCGCGCGCTACATCATGAATGGTTGCTGTCATTGTATTCAGCCTTATTTGTCATTAGCTGCCACCATTGAAACGTTTCCAAAAATAAGAACGCTCATAGTGCCTTCCCTGAGCATAGCATACCTAAATATATCGTGTAAAGCCTTTTTACATAGGCTTCGCTCTACGCTTGAGATGCACTACCCTAGCTACTCGAAAATTTATGTGCTTTCCTATTTACAATCACAGCTTTTTATGGTATTGTTACATCATAGTTATGGAAACGTTTCCAAATTAACGTAGGCTGTCCCCTGTCACTGCTATCTGCTGGGCTTGCTTTTTTTCTAATTTTGCGTAATCATATACATTAGCATGGACGCCATTATTTGAAAGATTCAACTTCAACAGAGCAATATAGCACAGAATTGGAAAGGAGCTGCGTCGCCTATCTTCTTTCGTTAGTGTTATTTTGTAGAGGTTAAGGCACCTCTCGCGCAAACAACCTTTCATTCACCTCTCTTTTGTAACTTTCTTCTTGGGAGGTGTTGATTGTCCCTCCATTTATCAACGGTGATTTCATAGGGAAGGGAAGTTTAGATGTCGTGTGAGTTCAAGGAGAACTACAACGTATGTTATCCATGCGTGGTTCTTTGTTGATCTGCGTTCGTCTATGTACGACCCTTTTACGACCCATTAGGAGGTTTAGACATGGTTCCTGAACAGCGTGACGCCCTCGACGAAATTATTGGTAAAATCCGCACCGGACGTATGGAACCGTCGCACGTTCCTCGAACGTGCCATTGCCATTGGCCTGTCCAGCACAGTAGCTGGTTCACTCCTCGAAGCCTGTGGTGGTGGCGGCGGTACCACTACCAGTGGTCCAACAACCATTGTCTGGCAAACTGAGAATGATGCCTCGGGTGCCTATTCGTCAATTGTAGACACCTACAACTCGACCAACAAAGATAATGTCCATGTTATCTGGCACAACGGCCCATCCGACACATCTACTCTTATCACCCTCTATGATAATACACTCCGTGCCCGAAGTGCCTCATTTGATGTGTTTAACATAGACGTTGTCTGGCCCGCCCAATTCTCCTCCAATGGCTGGACTTTGGACCTTACGAGCCGCTGGCCCGCGAGCGACCGCGCGAAGTACCTTCCAGGCCCCGTCAAGTCCTGCACCTACAATGGCGCGGTCGTGGCCGCGCCGATGCGTACAGACCTGGGCATCCTCTATTACCGCACAGACATCATCTCAACTCCACCCACCACCTTTGACGAACTGACGAGCATGGCCAAGAGCAGCCTATCTAAGACCAAAATCGGCTATGCCTGGCAGGGAATACAGGGCGAGGCGTTGGTGTGCGACTTTGTGGAGGTGCTGGCCGGGTATGGCGGATCAGTCCTTGATCCCAACAATTCGAAGAGTGTGGTCGTTAACAGCCCGCAGGGGGTACAGGCCCTCACAGAGATGGCAAGCTGGGTCGGCACAATCTCGCCTATTGCGATCACTACGTATGCTGAAGAAGCCTGTCGCCAGGCCTTCCAGAATGGTGACGCCACCTTCATGCGCAACTGGCCTTACGCCTACTCTCTAAGCAATGCCAGCGGTTCAAAGGTCGCCGGCAAGTTTGATATCCACTCCCTCCCCTATGGTGGCAGCGGCACTGTCGGGCATTCCGCTGTTGGTGGTTGGAATATGGCCATCAACGCCAACTCCAAGAGTCCAGATGCATCGTGGAGCTTTATGAAGTACGTGCTCGGCGCAGATGCGCAGAAGCTGTTAGCGACGAAAGGCTCGTATACACCTGCCCTCAGCAGTATCTACGACGACGCTGCGGTGAAGGCAGCGCAGCCGCTCTTCACGAAACTCGCACCGATTCTGCAAAATTCGCTGCCGCGCCCGGTTTCGCCCGTCTATACCGATCTTTCGAATCTCATTCAGGTCAACGTGCATCAGGCTCTTACGAAGCAGGCCACCCCTGCTGCAGCACTCAGTAATCTCCAGTCTCAACTGCAAACGCTAGTAAACAAATAACGTTTCGGAGATTGTAATTATCCAGTGCGACCATGAGACAACCAATGGAAGGTTGTCTCATGGCCTGAATCCGAAGGTTGATTGCTTGTTGCTATCGTATTATTTGGCAGTCGCACAAAGCATGAAGAAGGGGAAAAGCGTCATGTCGACGACAATACATACAGAAGTTCTACCTGTCCGTAGACAAACCTTGCGCCAGCGTTTAGATCTGGGCAGTGGAATATTCCCTTATTTTCTGGTGGCACCAACCATCATTATTATCGCACTGGTCGCCGCCTATCCTATCATCGATTCGATACGTCTCAGCCTCCTGAATAACCCATTAATTCCCTCTGGCTCGAATTTTGTTGGCTTACGCAACTATATCCAGGTTATCGGCGATCCAGCATTCCAGAGTTCGGTTGGCATCACAGTCGTCTTCAGCGTAGCGAGTGTCGCGCTAGAGACCATCGTTGGCTTGGCCGTTGCGCTACTAATGAACCAGGTCTTTCCAGGCCGCGGCTTGGTGCGCACCGCGATTCTTATCCCGTTCGCATTTCCAACCATTGTCTCTGCGCAAATCTGGACTTTGATGTTGAACGCTCAAAACGGTGTCTTGACCTACGTGTTCCAATCTCTGCATATCCTGGCACAAGGAGATTCCTTATTGCGGACGCCGTCTGGAGTGGTAATTGCAGCAGTCATGATTGATGTCTGGAAAACCACGCCTTTTATGGCACTCCTCTTGCTCGCCGGTTTGCAAGTCATCCCCAACGAACTCTACGAGGCTGCAGGCGTCGATGGCAGCACTCGCTGGCAGCAGTTCTGGACGATTACCTTTCCATTACTCAGGAACGCGCTTTTTATTGCACTCCTGTTCCGTATCCTCGACGCGCTGCGCGCATTTGACCTGTTTTACGTACTCACCGGTGGCGGTCGCGAGATACAGACCATAGCGTTGTACTCCTACGCCAATATGTTTGTCGGGACGACATTCGACTTCGCTCCAGGCGTGGCGGCTGCCGTCATCCTCTTTATCATCTGCGCTGTGGTGGGTCTCATCGTCGTCTCGGCAACACGTATAAGCCAGAACTAGTCGACGTCTACAGAAAGTGAGGTATGTCATGGCTATTCGAGACCAAGTCCTCCCATCGGCACAGACACGAGTCGCCGACACCGTCCCCAAGCGTAAAACGAATTACGGAGCCATTGGTCGCTATATTGCGGTGGCCATTGTGCTTTTCATCGCGCTGGCTCCCTTCTACTGGACAGCGATCACCTCCATCAAGGTCGACTCCGAGATCAACCAGTCGCCACCGACCCTCTTCCCGCAGTCGTTTACCACGAAAAACTATTCGCAAGCCTTCTTAAGTGTGCAACCCGCCTTCGCGAAAGACCTGTTGAATAGCACCCTGGTCGCCATCTTTACCACCATTCTGGCGTTGGTCTTCGGCTCGATTTGTGCCTATGCCATTGCCCGTACCAAGTTCGTGGGGAAAGCCGGGGTACTCGCTATCGTGCTCTCGGTGCAGATGTTCCCCCTCATCGCCCTCGTCGGGCCGCTGTTTGTCTTTTTCACCAACACCTGGAATGTCTACAATACCTATGTCGCGCTGATTATCCCCTACCTGGTCCTCGCCTTGCCCGTCACGGTCTACTTCTTAACCTCCTTTTTCCGTGACCTGCCGCCTGATCTGGAGGAGGCCGCCCTGGTGGATGGCACAACGCGCTTAGGAGCATTGTGGCGCATCGTCTTGCCGCTCACGGCCCCAGGCGTCTTCACTACCGCCATCCTCTCGTTCATCACGGTGTGGAACGACTTCCTGTTTGGACTCACCTTGACGTCCGATTCCAATGCCCAGACAGTGACCGTCGCCATCCCTCTCTTCAACGGTGAACACTCGATTGCCTTTGGAGAAGTCTCCGCAGCCGCCATCATCGTCACCATTCCTCTGGTCGTAATGGTCCTATTCTTGCAACGCCGCATCGTCTCCGGTTTAACAGCCGGCGCCGTCAAAGGCTAGCTACACCCAGAACAAGCAAGGCCATGGATGAGCATGCTCATCCATGGCCTTGCTTGTTCTATTTGACTAATTCATCGAAAAGGCTATCAAACTTGACGTTAGCACCCAGAAGAGATACAATATAGCTTGAGAGCATCGGTAAATAAAAGCTACTTTAACACCGGGCGATTGTAACCGTCCGGTTTTCTTATGTCTTCGAGGAGTTATCAACCAAAGTTATGCAGGTTTTAAATTCTATGACCCAAACAGAACACACAGAACATCTCGTTAAACGCACCGACATCCGCAATGTCGCCATTATTGCCCACGTCGATCATGGTAAAACCACGCTCGTTGATGGACTACTCAAACAGAGTCACATCTTCCGCGAGAATCAGGATATGGGCGAATTAATCATGGATTCTAATGACCAGGAACGCGAACGCGGCATCACTATTCTGGCAAAAAATACCGCTATCATCTATAAGGGCGTCAAAATCAATATTATTGATACTCCAGGACATGCCGACTTTGGTGGTGAAGTTGAACGCGTCTTGAACATGGCCGATGGTTGTATTCTCCTCATCGACGCGGTAGAAGGCCCCATGCCACAAACCCGCTTCGTCTTACAGAAAGCCTTGGAGCTAAATTTACAGCCTATCGTGATCATCAACAAAATTGACCGCCGCGACGCACGCATTGAGCAGGTATCAGAATGGACACAGGATTTGTTCCTGGAATTGGCAACCAAGGATACCCACCTGAATTTCCCAATTCTCTACGCTGTTGGTCGCGATGGCGTGGCTATGTATCATCCCGATGACGAAAGAATCAACCTTGAGCCATTGTTTGAAACTATCGTGAACACCGTTCCTGCTCCTTTGGTCGATGCAAACGCTCCTTTACAAATGCTCGTCGCCGCTCTTGACTACGACGATTACAAAGGCAAATATGCTATCGGTCGCATCGTGCGCGGTCGCATCGCCGCAAATACCTTCGTGGCCCATATTAATCGCGATGGCGTCACCTCGCGCCAGAAAATCAACCTCGTCCTGACCTATCGGGGTTTAAGTCGTGTGGAAGTTCCAGAAGCCCTCGCAGGCGACATTGTCGCTCTCACAGGCATAGCTAACGCCAATATCGGAGAAACTATTGCCGACGTGGACTATCCCGAAGCCTTACCCACCATCGCTATCACTGAACCAACTCTGCGTATGACCTTTGGTGTTAGTACCAGCCCCTACGCAGGCAGAGATGGCAAATTTCAAACATCTCGTCAGTTGCGTGCTCGCCTCTACCGTGAGTTGGAGACAAACGTCAGCTTGCGCGTTGTGGATGGCAGTACGCCCGATGAGTTTGTTGTTTCGGGTCGCGGAGAATTGCACCTTTCCGTGCTGATTGAAACCATGCGCCGTGAAGGCTACGAATTCCAGGTCTCGCGTCCCGAGGTCATTACCCGTGAAGATGAAAACGGCAAGGTGCTAGAGCCGATCGAACATTTAGTCATCGACACCAAAGATACGTACATTGGTGTACTTACCGAAACGCTGGCCGCTCGTAAGGCACAACTTTCTAACATGACCAACGACGGCTTAGGCAATGTACGTCTGGAATATCACATACCAACTCGTGGCTTAATCGGGTTCCGCAACATCTTCCTAACCTTGACACAGGGCAATGGAGCGTTGAGCAGTATCCTGATCGGCTTCGAGCCATGGCTGGGCAAAATCGGCACAACGCGCAATGGTGCGCTAATTGCCTCTGAAACTGGCATGGCCGTCACTTACGGACTAAACAACGCCCAACAGCGCGGTGACACGTTTATTGAACCCGGCACCCTTGTCTATGAAGGCATGATCGTTGGACTCAACTCCCGCCCAATGGATATGGTCGTCAATGTATGCAAAGAGAAGCAGAAAACGAACGTGCGCTCTTCCACATCTGATATCGCCGTGCGCTTAACGCCACCCATTCTCTTGAGCCTGGAACAATCCCTTGACTTTATTAACAACGATGAACTTGTTGAGGTCACTCCACAGAACATTCGCTTGCGCAAACGTTACCTGACACAAAACGAGCGTTCCCGCGCACGCGAAGATTAACCTTTTACGAGTCAACCATCTCGTCACGTTCCTCTAACTCAGCAAGCAAGAGCAGTACCTCGTACTCTTCATGACATGTTACACACTGGCCCAGGTGCAATGCCACCTGGGCCATTTCCTTGTCCGTCATCTCAATAAGCGGAAAAACTGGACGTGTTGCCTCGTAATACGTAGGAAATGTAGCACGACACTGCTCACAAGTCAACGCATCTTCTGTTTCCAATGCCTCCCTGAGCTGCACCAGACCATGATGACAATTCCGACATGTACGTACATGGGTAGCGATAGCACAACTCATGCTTTCATCATCACGCCAATCACTCACCCACAATCGGCGTAGCTCCTCACAACCCATTGTTTTCAGTCTCTCTAGCCAGTAATACCCTTAATGCTTTTCATTTTTCGCGTTTGTTGCCATGCGACATCACTGTTCTCGCCAAGGACGCAGCATCTGCATAATTTCAGGGCTTTTCCGCAAGGCTTGCAACGCCCTGAATTTCCGCATATAGACCTTTTGCGCCGTTAAACCTAAGCTTTGCGCTAACTCCTTCTCTTCTATTCCTTCCAGATAGAGAGAAAATAGTACCTGTCGATACGACGGATTGCGCAATGCTAGAATAGCATGGATCAGAACTTCTTGCAATTGCTGGGCAATTACGCCTTCCTCTGGATCTTGAATACGCTCATCAACGAGCTGCTCTCCATACAATTCTTCTCCCTCTTCTAGCGAATCAGAACGATTATCCATCAATCCATACACATAAGCGTGCGCGTGGTGAATAGCAGCAACTTGCGTCCATCGAATAAAAGTTACCGGGTTTCTTGGTCGAGCAGAAGGATTGCGCTCAAAATTATGGAAAAGTTCTAACAGTGTTTGGTTGAGAATATCATCGATTGCATCACTACACTGCCCTAGCTTTTGCGCATAAGGGCAAGTATGTAATGTACGTTCCAGATACCGCCTTATGTTCTCATAGGCCCGATTGCGTAGTTCAGGCTCTTGTGAACTCCAGGCAGCATACAACGCTTGACTACAAATTCCCAGTGCCATTCTCACTAACACATTATAACGTTTCTGCGCTTTCTCACACCCTTTCTCCTCTGTTAGTAATGTATCTTCCCTCTCCATCAACTCATGTAGTATTTGCGCTTTCAACTTCGCTTCAGCCAGTAACCCTTGCCCGTAGTCTTGCATAATCTGCCCAACTGCTTTGTCGACTTGTGAAATCAACTCATCACCTTGTTCTATCAATTCCGTGCCTCCCATCTATTATCAAAAGCAAATACTTTATTTATATACTATATTATAGTACACAGATATATAGTACACAAGTAATATTAAAATCACTTGTGTATTTATCAACAAATCAACCGTTTTTTGGAAAGTTTTTTTGAGCACCTCCACACTTACTGTTTAGACGGGTCGATTGGGCCTATCTAAAAACGAGTGAGAGCAATATCACTCGACAAATTGTGGAAGGAGCTCATCCATGGTCGCTACTTTAAAAAGAGGGTATGTCGTCGTAGTATTAGCTTTTGTCTTATTGGCAGGTTCGTTTGGTTGGACAATGAAAGCCACATTGGCTGCACCTTTGCACCTTACTTCAGCCATCCAAACCACCCAGCACTCCACCGCTTTCGTCCCCCGTATCCCATGTCCACCTCCACCCTTCAATTGCGCTGGCTAACCCCACCGCTATAGATCGTCCTATTCACCTCGGTGATACTCAACAGCAAGAAACAAACCCATCCTTGAAGGATGGGTTTGTTTCTTGCTGTTGAGTATCACTTTATCTCTTCTAACCTTTCCCCGTATATGATATGATGATGAAGAAAATATCTTGACGGAGCGAGAAGCGTGACTAAACCAAAAGAACCAATACTACCGCAAGTGACGTTCTATACCAAGGTAGGGTGCCATCTATGCGAAGAGGCGCGTGATATGCTTGATGACATCGCGACACAAACCAATTACGAACTTACCGAGATTGATATTCGTAGCAATACCGCGCTATTTGAGCAGTACCGCTATCGCATACCCGTTATCATCATAAACTACGAAACAGTAATCGAAGGGCGTATCGAATTTCGAGACCTCGCCACTGCCTTTCATCTGCATTAAATAAGGATAACTACTATTGCGCTGTCCCTGTTCACAAAACAAGCAGGGATGCAAGGGGCTGCGGCCCCTTGACTGGGTTCTAGGGCTGCGCCCTAGATTCCCTTTCTTTCCCGCCGCCGAAGGCGGCATTTCACATGAAGGGAACCTTAACAACTATGGCACAACAACAGGTTCAACAAAGGCAACATACAAGGGCAATTTTTCCCCTCGCCACCAAACAAGCTTTTGAGCAAGCTATCCATTTTTCCGGCGAATTTTTGCTCAAGTACTGGGCAACCATCGTTATGGTCGTGCTTGGCTCCATTGTTGCCACCGCCCTTGCCATTCCATTTCTTTCGTACTTTGGCCTTGATGCCGTTGCCAAACCACTCTTCTTTTCGCTACACGTTGTCTGTGCGCAAGTACCCTCCCATTCTTTCTACATCTTTGGCCATCAGCTTGGCTTATGTGAGCGCAACTTCTCGATCTACGCTTCGATGTTCCTCGGCAGCCTCGTCTTTGTCATCAGCAAGAAACGCTTGCCGGGCTTGCCTTGGTGGCTCTGGATTCTCTTACTCCTGCCCATGGCATGGGATGGTATCACACAAATGTTCGGCCTCCGTGAGAGCACCATGGAATTACGCCTACTTACCGGCTCCCTTTTTGGCCTAGCCAACATCTGGTTCGTACTTCCCCTCATTCAGAAAACCCTCGACGAAACTCCCGTCGCCACACGTCACTAGAACAAAGCATAAAAATACGCTATAATCATGCAAGTAAGAATGAAATATAAACAGAAAACAACACAACCTTATGCACGACCAAACAGAGACAAAAACAACATTCGCCGTCACAACCCTGGGCTGCAAAGTAAACCAGGCCGACACCGACGCCATCAGTGACCAAATGAACCTTGCTGGCTTTGAGCAACGCGACTTTAACGCCGATGCCGATGTCTATATCGTCAACACCTGTACAGTCACTCACCTGGGCGACCGAAGCTCGCGCAACCTTATTAGTCAGGCCCATCGCCGCCATCCCACCGCGCTCCTTGTTGTCACCGGTTGCTATGCAGAAATGAACCCCACTGCCGTCGCTGCTCTGCCAGGCGTTGATCTGGTCGTGGGCAATCGCGGCAAAGATACCCTCGTTGACACCATTAAAGCCACATATCAAATAGGCAAACAGCACCTACCGCTGCCAGTCTTTTCAGGCCCCCAACCATCGCTACCTGAAGAACAGCAGCAAAATCAAAGCCTTGCCGTACCAACATCCTTTATCAATGGAGTGCGTACATTGCCGCTTTTGCCCTTAGATACGCAACACATTGGCAGTGACAACGAACTGTCAATTGACGTGACAGAGGAAGAGCCACAGTCTGACAACCCTGCACATCTCTCGCCATTTACACCGCCAGCACACCCAACACTGCCCTCTTCCTTATCAGCCAGCGCAAAATTACAGTCGCGCACCCGCGTACAGATGAAAGTGCAGGATGGCTGCGATAATCGCTGCACTTATTGCATCGTTCCTTATGTTCGTGGCGGCTCGCGCAGTCGTAGTATCGCCTCCGTCGTCGAACACGTACAGCGAAAAGCACGCGCAGGCTATCAGGAAATTGTGCTGACAGGTATCCACCTGGGCGACTATCATCCAGATGGTGACGAAAAACGTGACCTTGGCGATCTCATCACGGCATTACTGCACGAAACCGAGATGCCGCGCATCCGTGTCTCATCGTTGGAGCCAGAGGATTTTCGTTTAGAGTGGCTCGAATTGTGGCAAAATCCACGTCTGTGTCGTCATTTCCATCTCCCTATGCAAAGCGGCTCCGATGCCATTTTACGGCGCATGGCCCGCCGCTATACCAGTTCGCGCTATCACACCATCATCACCACCGCCAAACAACTCATTCCAGGTGTCGCCATCAGCACCGATATCATTACCGGCTTCCCTGGCGAAAGCGACGATGATTTCGAGCAAACCTATCAACTCGCCACTACATTGCAGTTCGCCAAAGCCCATATCTTCCGCTACTCCCCACGCCAGGGTACTGCCGCCGCACGTATGAAAGGGCAAATAAAGGAAGAGATCAAAAAAGCCCGCAGCGCACGCTTACTCGCCTTGAACGAAGAACACAGTCGCCTCTTCCGCCAGCAATTTTCAGGTCTGACTACACAGGTCTTGATCGAGGACTTTAAGCACGAACATTGGGAAGGGCTGACCGACAATTACCTGCGTGTAGAAGTAGATGGCTTACCCGAAACAACAACGCGCAACTGGCAAAATACATTAGTCCGCGTCCGCTTATCTCACCTGGTCGATGACGGGATTGCTGGCATAGTCGTGGATTAAACTGATCCTCTGATCAAAGTAAAAATCGTTGCTAGTGTTCCGACAACCTTCATGTGATAAGTGGGGATGCAAGGGGCCGCGCCCCTTGACTGGGTTCTAGGGCTGCGCCCTAGCTCTCCTGATAAGTGGGGATGCAAGGGGCCGCGCCCCTTGACTGGGTTCTAGGGCTGTGCCCTAGCTCTCCTGATAAGTGGGGATGCAAGGGGCTGTCGCCCCTTGACTGGGTTCTAGGGCTGTGCCCTAGCTCTCTCCCTCTCTCTGCCGCCGTAGGCGGCATTTCACATGAAGAACAACAGAGCATTAGAGAGATAACCATCCATGGCAGAAAAGAAAATAGTAATCAGAGAGGCGACACCTACTGATGCTTTAGGCATCTCTATGGTCCACGTCAATACCTGGCGTTCAACCTATCGCGATATCGTACCCACAACTTTTTTAGACAACATGTCTTACGAGGAGGGCGAGAAACGCTGGTTCAACTATATGCGTAATGACCAAGCTGAAGGGAAAGCTGTCTTTTTCGTTGCTGAAGTTGAGCCAGGCCACATCGTTGGCTTTGTCTCCGGTGGCTACAACCGTGAGGAAGACCCCATCTATTCAAGCGAACTCTACGCCATCTACATCCTGCAAGAGTACCACGGTCAAGGCATTGGTCGGCGTCTTGCCCATATATTCGTTGAAAGATTACTCTCAATGGGTATCGACTCCATGCTCTTATGGGTCTTTACCGTCAATCCAGCTCGAAAATTCTATGAAGCACTGGGCGGACAACTCCTACGAGCCAGCACCTTTGAGATCGAAGGTGTAACCATCGAAGAAGTAGCCTATGGATGGTTGAACATTCGAACACTTTTAGCGGAGCCTCATCCATGAAGCATCACCTGCTCACACTCGGTTGTCTTGCAATCCTGGCACTTTTCCTTATCGCTTGTACGGATACTTCACCCACTGGTTCAGCGAGCACCAGTATCCAGCCTACACACCCCATGCAGCCAAGAACCCTACAGAAGATTACCGCAACAGGCAGCTTTCATGAATTCTCATTGCCGCAAGCCAATAGTGGCTTAATGCGTCCTGCCATTGACCATGAAGGGCGCATCTGGTTCGGCGAAATGGGGCATAACTATCTTGGCGTCTTTGACCCGCATACACATACATTTCAACAAAAAACACCGCCGCGTGGGCAGAACGGCGTCATGGGTATTCTAGTGGGAGCGGATGATACCATCTGGTTCGCCGAGCAATACGCCAACTATATCGGGCAGTACGTTCCCAGCACTGGTAAATATCGTCTCTATAGCTTACCGACCCTGACAGTTCCCGATCCCAGCGATAGCAGCAAAATACTCACCTTGCCCAGTGCGCCCAACGATATTGCCCAGGACCGCTACGGCACTATCTGGTTCACCGAGCTAAACGCGGACTCTCTGGGACGACTTGACCCGCGTACAGGTCTGATCCACCAATACCCGCTCTCTCCCGCA
The DNA here is from genome assembly GCA_038209195.1 of Ktedonobacterales bacterium. GTDB lineage: Bacteria > Chloroflexota > Ktedonobacteria > Ktedonobacterales > Ktedonobacteraceae > JBBQXY01. The sequence continues at coordinate 40,299 of JBBQXY010000005.1, forward strand.
AAAAGCGTGCAAAAACTCGCCCCCTACGGTGTGACCGTTGACCCCTCCGGCATGGTCTGGTTTACCGAATCAAGCAACGACCTTGTTGGGCGTCTCGACCCGACCACGGGCAGCATACAGTTTTTCACGCTGCCCGGCCCGATCTATCCATTAATGGAGATTGCCAGTGACCCGCGAGGTATCCTCTGGATGACCTCGTTTACCTCCGGGCTACTGCTCCGTCTTCAACCACAAACGGGAACCTTCACACCGTACTTTGCCCCCTTTAGCGGTAGTGAGGCCGGCGGAATTTATGGCCTCACCATCGCTCCTGACGGCACAATTTGGCTGGCATTGACCGCTGAAAACACCATTGCACAGCTTGATACCACCACCAACCGCTTTACGTACTATGCCATTCCCACCACAGCCAGCCTCCCCTTTGGATTGGCCATGGATGCCAGCCATTCTCTGTGGTTCACCGAATCTGGTAGCGACAAAATTGCTATGCTCAAGCCATAGACATTTCATTGACTAGTGTAAATACTTTTCAAACCAACGTGAGATGTGCCGCAAGCGTTCCAAGCGCATTTTGGGATGCCCACCACGCGAAAGACCATGGCTCTGCCCCTCAAATCGCACAAAGAGCACTTCACGCCCCATATACTTCAAGGCGGCGAAAAGCTGCTCTGCCTGCTCAATATTGCAGCGCAAATCGCTCTCACTATGGATCAGCAGCAATGGAGTATGCATATTCTTCACGTAGTGCAGCGGAGACAGGCGAATATATCGTTCTGGGTCTTCCCACGGCGTAGTCTCCATATCATCGTCGGCAAAATCCCAGCCTATATCACTACTGCCAAAGAACGAGACGCGATTGATCACACTGCGATCAGCCACCGCCACTTTGAAACGATCCGTATGACCAATGAGCCAGCTTGTCATGAACCCACCATAGCTGCCACCGATCACACCCATCCGCTCTTCGTCAATGTAGCCCTTTTGAAGCAATACATCCATTCCCGCCATAATGTCCAGCGAGTCCTTGACACCCCATTCTCCACGTACAGCCACCGCGAATTCATGTCCATAACCAATACTACCGCGGGGATTGGTATAAAGCACCACATAGCCGGAAGCCGCCAGCACCTGCATCTCATGGAAGAAGCCATAGCCATACTGCGTATTTGGGCCACCATGTATTTCAAGAACCAACGGATATTTTTTTGCTGGGTCAAAATCGGGTGGCTTGAGCACCCAGCCATCCATCGGCCAACCTTCCTCGCCACTATAGGTCAGGTATTCAGGCGTAGAGAGCGTGAGTTCATTCAACAGCTCATCATTAAAACTGGTAATGCGGCGCAGTTCCCCAGGCGCGGCAGTCGAGCCCACGAAGATTTCCGCGAGGTGAGTGGTATCTTCAATCAGCAAAGCCACCTTATCTCTAGCTTGGTTCATATCAAAATCGAGGACATGGATATTGCCGGGGGTCAGCGTTGGCGGTTGCGTTCCAGCACCGCCATCCACAGGGACACTATAAACTCGCGTACTGCCCCGCTGTGCCGCCAGAACATAGAGCATTTTACCATCAGACGACCAGGGTGGAGCGGGCAACATATGCTCATCACTCATATCGCTATTCGTCCAGTCAGAGCAGCTCCCTTCAAATTCACTCGTCAAGCAAGTAGGTGCTACCTGTGCGCCATCGGCGGCAATGGTAAAAAGCGACATATGATTGGCAGACCCCAGCGTAGGTCTTGCCAGAAAAGCAATCGTTTTGCCATCCGGCGACCACGATGGTGAATGACATCCCCTCGAACTATCGGTCAGGCAGCGTAATTCTCCCACCGCGCCATCAGGGAGATCGAGCACGTAGAGATCAGAACCAAAGTACCGCCAGCGTCCCTCACTACGGTCAGAGCTAAAAGCAATACGTGTCCCATCAGGCGACCACGCGGCATCGCTATCGTCCCAATCCCCATCGGTAAGTTGTAATGGCTCATCACCAGCAATATTCACCACAAAGAGATGTTTGCGTCGCTCATAAATATACCCAACGCCATCAAGGCGATACATCAAACGATCTATTACACGCACCTTTGGTAAGGGCTTGCCATCCTCGTTCTCTTCATCCGCCGGTCCAACTAATGCCGTAAAAATCACTCGCTTGCTATCAGGTGACCAGACAGGGTTGGAGGCTCCATGTTGCATAAAAGTCAGTTGGTGTGCCTCGCCACCGTCGGAAGGAAGCAGCCAGATCTGCGCTTTCCCTTTCCCCTGTTCCTTCTGCTTTGCACTATCCTTACCCTCTAGTTCTCCCTCACGTTTGGAGACGAAGGCCAACCACTTGCCATCAGGCGACCAGCAAGGGCTATACGCATCTCCCGTACCCATGGTGATACGTCTCGCCTCACCGCCCTCGCTTGGAACAATCCAGATCGAGGAACGATATTCATGTTTGCCAGCATGTATCGTTTTCACGGCAAATGCTACGCGCCCCCCATCGGGCGCAATACGTGGAGTTCCTATAAACTGAACACGGTACAGGTCTTCAATAGTTATAGTTCGTGGACTGGATGCCATTATTCTATCCTTCATATCGTTGTCTATTGCTCTAGCGATGATTGTATCCTATGCTATTTGCGGCGACGACTGCGACGCTCGTGCTCCAGCGAAATATCCAGTGTCTCATGTAAACGCTCAAAGTCATCCACATCAAGCTGTAGTTCAACTGCCGGCATATCATCTGGTCGCGCACGTCCTTCCTCGAACAATTGTAATACCATCACCAGCTCAACCTCCAACTCCAGGACACTATCTTCGCTTTCCTCGGCTATCACCGGTTCGTGTCCATGCTCTTCCTCGTCCTCATCATCATCGTCATCAGACAAGGCCTGAATAAATTCAATATTGGTACGAACACAGCGAAAACGCCCCGATAATTTCAAGGCATCGGTCGAAAGCTCCTCGGCTAACTCGCGTACCACCTCCATCATCTGCACAAACGCGTCTTGCAACTGCTCCAGGGCATCTTCCTCATCTGACACCGTTTCGCCATCAGCCCCTAATGCTCCACTCGGCAATGTTACATCGCCACCCACCGTGCCGCTACCGCTATCCGGTAAACGCTGGCGCGCGAGATCATTGAGACGTTCCAATGCTTGCGCAAAGGCGGGCGAAAAACTACCACCCTCTCGATCACCCGCCTTCTCATCGTCACTACCTCCATCAGCCTCGTCACCATTGCTGTCATCTTCGCTCTCATCATCATCGTCGTCATCCTCGTCCAACCCAACCGCCGCCTCCACAATCAAAATCTGCTGATGCAGTTGCTCGGCTATATCTTTTGTCATAAATGCTGAAATACGTGCCTGCCGTGAGGCTGCAAGCAGTTGAAATGAGGGCCAGTCCCGATAACGCTCTCGAGTCCGTAGATAGCGCATCTCTACCATACCAAGGGTATCCAGACGCAGCGAAAGTTCCATAAGTCCCTCCTATAAGTGAGCAAGCCTTATCTTTTCAATCTTTCAATTCATGATTCAGTCGTATAAGCTCATAATGGTAGTTCTATTCACATTGAGTCAGTGCCTGGGAATAGAAGGATCCTTGAAGATAGTTTGCTCCAAATTTGACCTATCAGATTAATGTCATCATCATACCACAAGCCATACAGCAAAATACAATCATCTCCATTACTTCCTCTTTTTTAGCTCCGATTACCCAGTATCGTATACACCCCTTTCAACTCTCCACTCTTTTAGAAAAAACGCATCAGACGAATTTGAAGCTCTGAAGGCTCGGTCTCCCCCTCCAACTCTCCATCCTTTGGGAAAAAGCAGGAGGGCTGCGCCCTCCTGCTTTTTCCCAAAAACTTTTTCTTTTTTACGCCGCCGAAGGCGGCGCGTTCTAAGGGAATGTCAATCGCAACCCTTGACAGCAACATCACCAATGTCTATACTCCAATTTCGGCTACCTACGAAGGAAGAAAGGGAAAACATATGTTGCGCTTCGATCTGAATATCTCGCTTCTCTTGAAAGAAGTACCGTTCTTAGAACGGTTCCAACGTGCTGCCAGCCTTGGCTTTACCGCCGTCGAGTTCTGGTGGCCTGGCGATCAATACCTTTCAGCAACTGCCGAACAGGTGCAAAAAACAGGGCTCAAAGTGGCACTCATGAATTTCGATGCCGGAAATATTGCCGCTGGTGAACGCGGCTTTCTCAATAACATTGAGCGACAACAATGGTTTCGTGACCATGTACCAAAAGCAATTGAATTTGCGCTACAGATCGGCTGCCCCCAGCTAAACGCCTTAGTCGGAAACATGCCGCCACAATCTCTCCCAAGCCGGAGCATCGAGGCGCAGCTAGAACTGGTCCGTGAGAACCTCGCCTTCGCAGCCGACTATGCCGCCACTGCTGCTCTAGGCGTGGTAATCGAAACACTGAACGCCTTCGAGAGTCCACGCTATCTCCTCTCAAGTACACGCCAGGCTCTCGACATGCTTACTGCCGTAAACCGCCCAAACCTCAAATATCAGTACGATATATACCACATGCAGCGCATGGAAGGCAATCTGATCGCAACGTTGCGCGAACATATTGCGCAGATTGGACACATCCAGGTGGCAGACTCGCCAGACCGTCATGAGCCCGGTACCGGAGAAATCCATTTTCCACATGTGCTAGCAACCCTTGAAACCCTGGCATACAATGGCTACATTGGTCTAGAATACAACCCAACAACCAGTTCAGAAGCTAGTCTTGCCTGGCTACCCAACAACCGCCGCAGCACAGCAGCAGCAAGTGACCTGCTTCTGTAGTAAACTTTCAACAATAGGGATACAATAACACAATGACAACACTACTCATTCAACATGCTGCCTTGATCGTCTCCATGGATGATGCCGACACGCGCTGGACAGATGGAAGTATCTATATCGAGGACAACGTCATCCGGCACATCGGCCCGACCGCGCAGCTCCCACAGCAAGCGGATCACACGATCGACGCACGGAACATGCTTATCCTCCCAGGGCTGGTCAATACCCACCATCACTTCTATCAGACCTTGACACGCAACGTTCCCGCCGCACAGGATGCCAATCTGTTTCAATGGTTGCGCATCCATTACCCCATCTGGGCTGGCCTCACCCCTGAAGCCATTTACATCAGCACCAAAACTGCCATCGCCGAGCTAATACTTTCAGGCTGTACGACATCAAGCGACCACTGTTACATCTGGCCGAACGGCTCTCGCATCGACGATCAGATCGCTGCAGCTACAGAAATGGGCTTCCGCTTTCACGCCGCTCGCGGCTCCATGTCGGTCGGCGAGACGCAAGGCGGTCTACCACCAGATAGCGTAGTCGAGGAAGAAGCAGCGATTCTGCGAGACTCGCAACGTGTCATCGAAAACTACCACGATGCCAGCCGCTTCTCCATGCTACGCATTGTGCTCGCTCCCTGCTCTCCCTTCTCCGTCTCTCCGCAATTGATGCGGCAGAGCGTCGCACTGGCACGCTCCTACGGCGTACATTCGCATACCCATCTCGCAGAAACGCTAGATGAAGCCGCATACTGCGCCACCACCTTTGGTCGTACACCAGTTGAACTGGTGGAAGATCTCGGCTGGGTCGGACCAGACATCTGGCACGCACACATGGTTCACCCTGGCGTAGAGGAAATCACGCGCCTGGGACAAACCCACACTGGTGTAGCACACTGTCCCAGCTCAAACATGCGCCTCGCCTCGGGCATCGCCCCCATCGGGCCATTACGCCAGGCGGGTGTGCGCGTCGGCCTCGGCGTGGATGGCTCAGCATCCAATGATAGCTCCCACCTGCTTGCCGAAGCACGGCAAGCCCTGCTCTTGCAGCGTGTGCAAGGAAATCCCGCCGCTATGACCGCCAAAGAAGCACTCTGGCTCGCAACCCGCGGCGGCGCAGCCGTGCTTGGTCGCGATGATATTGGCTACCTCGCGCCAGGTATGGCAGCAGACTTCATCGGCTATCGTCTCGACACGCTGGCACTCGCAGGCGGTGCTATCCACGATCCGCTCGCCTCGCTCGTCTTTTGCCAGCCACCACAAGTGGATTTGAGCGTCATCAATGGGCGCATACGCGTCCAAGCACAAACCCTACTCGATATCGACCTGCCCATGTTAATCGAGCGTCACAACACCATTGCACACGTCCTCGTGCGTGGAGAACTCCACTAGGTTCGTTAACATATAGGTGTACCCCATCAGACACAACATTGCTAACACCGAGACCTTCCCCTCTGCTTCGTTGCTGTTTGCCAACTACTCCAATAAAGGAAAGGTGCTCTAAGGTAGCAAGCCTTAGAACACCTTTCTCTCCTCTGATAACCATCCTCACAAGCCGACTATTTTTCCTCTTTCAGCAAAAGAACCTCATCACCCACATGCACGGTAGCATCCCACGTTACATTGATGGCAGCCTTGATGCTCTGGTGCGCCGGACAACCCTCTGGATGCACCCGTAATGCGCGTTCAGTGGCCTCACGGCTATCAGGAGGAACAGTCAGATCATAGTGGATCGCGATTGACTCAATGCGAATAGTCTTGCCAACACCAACGATACGTCCATCGACAGTCGCGCTATAGGATTGGCGGTCAAAACGAATCTTGCGCCCTGACAGGGCACCGGCTAATGTGCCGTACATTCAGCCAGCAACAGCAGCAACAATATGATCCAGCGTCGAGGCAATAGGTGGCCCTTCCTTCGCACCATAGTACGAACGCAGCGCCCCTTGCACACCATACACCACGGGTTCCGTTACCTCGCCAAGATAGGCATTACGATAGCCATCTTTATACACGAGGCGACTATGAGAAATGTACTCGAAATCATCAGCCATAGGAAAGATTTCCTCCTTTTACATAAACTACTATTCTATCTCCTGCACGTGAAAGCAGGGATGCAAGGGGTTGCACCCCTTGACTGGGGTCTGGGGCTGTGCCCCACAGTTCTTTCTCCCTTTCCTGCCGCCGTAGGCGGCATTTCACATAAAGCTGGTCAAACTATTACGAAGTATACGTGAACGTTTGGAGCATAGGCTGGAAATAGCCCGAATTAGCAAGATCGAAAACCTGCGAGCCCGTCGCATATCCAATGATAAAAGCTTTGGTCGCTGTAGAATTTGCCGGATGGTTATCAGAAATGACATATATTTTTACATTCGCCCGCGCAGATTGACCGCTTGGCGTAATATCACCAGTAGCCGCACCCTGGCTCCAGGTCTCACCAGCTAACGTTGTACTGCTGGGAACGCTTAGCTGCTGATAATTCTTGGCCTGAGATTTGAAAGCCTCTAATCCCAATGTTACCTGGTTACTTGTTGAGACAATTCCCTCGGGATTCGGTGCCTCATGAATTTGGAAGTAAGCAATACCGCTGGGATCCGTAAACGTCACACCCGTACTATCTTTCTTCACTTTCCATGCTTGCGGATAGCTGATCGTAAATCCATCACCCGTAAAGGCAGTCATCGTAGTTGCAGAGGTTGGTGTCGGCGTTGGCGAACTACCCAAACCACCGAAATCACAGGCAGAGACGAAAAGTGCGAGGAGTAATATGCTAAAGCTTAGCTAGAAACTATAAGAAAGGTGTTTTTTAGCCTGTACCATATTCGCTTTTCCTCCAAAGTGCTCTGTTGATCTTCAATTGAAAAGTGGGGATGCAAGGGGCTGCACTCCTTGACTGGGTTCTAGGGCTGCGCCCTAGTTCCCCTCCCTTTCTTGCCGCCGTAGGCGGCATTTCAAATGAAGGAAAACAGACTACATTGACCATTACAAATTTTCAATTTTTGATTACACGCAAAAAACCTATTGCTGACGCGATTATAACATACACTCATGGGTTCAGGTAAAGCATTCTATACAGTAAAACGACCCGCCTGGGACGCGGGTCACACCGTACAGCTATATGCAAATAGTAATCCTCTACGCTAAAGATGCAATATCTCCACCGCCACAAGCTCCCCCTGTCATTCTGAGTGAAACGAAGAATCTCTCGCGTTACAGGTGCAATGTCTCCACCGCCTCCAGCACCCTCTGTCATTCTGAGTGAAACGAAGAATCTCTCGCGTTACAGGTGCAATGTCTCCACCGCCTCCAGCACCTCGTTGGCATGCTCATCCGGTTTTACCTTGTGCCACACCTTGCGTACAACCCCATCCTTATCAATAAGGAATGTCTCGCGGTTAACGCCCATATATTTCTTCCCATACATATTCTTCTCTTTCCACACACCATACAACTGCGAAACCGTGGTATCTGTATCAGACAGCAGCGGAAAGGACAAGCCATATTTGTCGGCAAACTTCTGATGCGATTTCACATCATCAGCACTAACGCCCAATACGACAATGCCATGCTTCTGCATGATCTGGTTCGCATCGCGGAAATTGCACGCCTCTTTCGTACAACCAGGGGTGTCATCCTTGGGATAGAAATAAAGTACCACCGTTTTCCCATGCAAATCCGCCAAATGTACCTGACCATCCTTCACAATATCGTCATTGCCCACGGCAGGCAAAGTAAAATCAGGAGCAGGTTGTAGCTCCTTAATTTCTGTATCACTCATAAATAACCTCACTTCAAAGCGATTGTCTTTAAACCGTTCAAACAATCTGAACGTTGATTAGTGTACCACAAGAAAAAGCTTGACAGAAAGGATTTCCTCGGCTACCAGTGACTACACACATTCCTGCTGGCTGGCACAGTGAATAGCGCCTAGCCCTAGGATGAAATCGCCGCAATATATACCAACAACAGTATGCTTCGGAAAAACTCCCGCCAGCAGATCAAGCGCCATGCGATCATTGGGATCGTTGAACGTTGGCACCAGCACCATATCATTGCTAATCAGGAAATTCGCATAGCTTACCGGCAGAATCTGCCCGTCAAACACTAACTTTTTCGGCATCGGCAGTTCGATGATGTCGAGTTGTTTGCCGTCCTGATCGCGCGCTGCTTTCAGACGTTTCAAATTATCCCTTAGCGGCCCGTAATTCCAAGCGTTTTTATCGGCTTCAATGACGGTTACAACCGTTGTCGCATTCACAAAACGGGCAAGGTCGTCAACATGACCGTGCGTATCATCCCCTTCAATGCCGTTGCCCAGCCAGATCACATGGGAAATGCCCAAGTACTTGGCAAAAATCTGCTCATAATCCTCACGCGAAAAACCGGGATTGCGGCATTGTATATCGCTCAGCAAGCATTCCTCGGTAGTAATAAGCGTGCCCTTGCCGTTCACCTCAATAGATCCGCCTTCCAACACCACCCTTTTGCCTTTATGCTCAGGCTTTATGAGCAGCAAATCCAAAAACTTCCCGACATATGCAGGAACATTATCATCGCTCTGCCAGTTGTCATATTTCGCCCAGGCGTTAAACCGCCAATCAAGCAGCATACGTTGGTTGCCGTCATAGACAAAAATCGGCGCCGAGTCGCGCAGCCATGATCGATTGGTCGGGACAATAATAAAATCTACTTGACTCACGTCAACCTGCGCTATTGCCAGAATATCCGCCACTTTCTGCCGCTCACCAACATCCTTAACCAGCAGCCTTACCCTCACACCCCGCGTCAGATTTTTGATTATCTCAACATACACCCATTGTATCGCCTCGAATTTACCCGGCCAGTCTTCCCGGTTATGCGGCCAGGCAAGCCAGATCGCTTGCTGCTTTTCCCATTCGGCGGGCATTCTCAGTGTCATTTGCCAAACCTCTCCATAATCCCGCCATATGCATCAATGCGCCGATCACGGAGGAATGGCCACCAGCGGCGCGTCTGCTCCTGAATAGTCGGATCGCAGACTGCCGTGATAATTTCCTCTTTATCCGAGGAGGCCTTGGCAAGTATGCGCCCGAACGGATCGGCAATAAACGAGTTGCCGAAAAACTCTATGCCCCGGCCCCTCTCTTGCTCTCCCCCCCCAAGCTCGGGGAGCGCGGAAACTGGGGATGGCTCGAACCCGACCCGGTTGCAAGCCGCCACATAAACGCCGTTGGCTATGGCGTGACCGCGCTGGACGGTTTCCCACGCGTCCGCCTGTGCCGCGCCATACTCGGCTTTCTCCGCTGGATGCCAGCCAATAGCCGTGGGATAAAACAGGACATGCGCCCCCTGCATAGCAGTCAGACGCGCCGCTTCCGGATACCACTGATCCCAGCACACAAGCTGCCCCAATGTGCCGAATTGTGTATCAAATGCTTTGAAGCCCAGATCGCCGGGTGTGAAATAATATTTTTCGTAATAGAGTGGGTCATCGGGAATATGCATCTTGCGGTACATTCCCACCTGCCGCCCGTCCGCGTCGAACACGACGCTAGTATTGTGATAAATCCCGGCGGTGCGGCGCTCAAAAACTGAGGCGACGATGACCATGCCATGCTGCCTCGCGATTGCGGCAATAGTTTCCGTGGTCTTACCAGGAATGGATTCCGCCAGATCAAAAACCTCCGGATTTTCCGTCTTGCAGAAATAGGGCGAGCGGAACAACTCTGGCAGGCAGGCAACCTGCACTCCCAGCTTCGCCGCCTTTTCCAGCATCACCTGGGCCTTCACCAGGTTGGCGTTCACATCTTCTTCCATATGCATCTGGATAAGACCAATCGTAAAAGCTTTATGCATTTCCACTCAACACCTCATGACTTTTTTACACGATTCCGCACTTCGCTTAGTGTACCACAAGAAAAAACCTGACTACTTCTAATGGACCGTCAATCTTCATGTGAAGGGGTGAGGCATCCTAACATGTAGGGACGTCCCTTGTGGGCGTCCGGCCCCGCTAGCTAAGTGTAACCCTCCAACGAATTTCCTTTTAATGAGGAAGTAAAATAGTCACAAATCCCAACAAATGTTTCACCATAAAAAGGAGAACTTCACAATGCTAATCAAACGTACTTTCTTTATCACCATTGGCCTCTTGCTAGCCATGTTCATCGCGGCCTGTGGCAGCACCAGTACCACCACAACCACTGGTAACGGTGGTGCTTATGGCTCTGGCACAACTCCAACAGCCACGGCTACTCCAGCCAGCACACCAACAATATCTAGTAGTGGCAATTCGTCCCCCATCCTCAAAACGGCCACTGCCACTGTCAAAGGCAAATCCGAAACCATTCTCACCGACGCTAATGGCAAAACACTGTATTACTTCACTCCCGATACAGCCACCACTGCCGCTTGTACCACTGGCTGTACTGGCACTTGGCCTCCGCTGCTCCTCACAGGTTCAGGCTCGCCCACCAGTTCCGGCACGCTCACTGGTAAACTGACCGCGCAAACGGATGCCAATGGCAATCAAGTCCAGTACAACGGTCACTTCCTCTACACGTTCGCCAGTGATACTGCCCCCGGTCAAACCAACGGCGAGGGCATCGGCAACAAATGGTTTGTCGCCACCGTTGATCTCGCTTCACAAGGTAGTGGCAGCGGCTCAGCGTACAATGACGGATATTAGTGGCCTTACCACCTCAAGGTAAAAGCAAAAGAGCATGCAACCTGCGGTTGCATGCTCTTTTCCCTGTAACCTACAACGCGAGCATTCGCTCCAAAGCAACCTTAGCCCAGCGCGCCGTCTCACCATCGACTTTGACCTGGTTAATAACCGTATCCTCCACCAATCCTTCCAATATCCACGCCAGATAGGCCGGGTGAATGCGATACATCGTTGAGCAAGGACAGACAATGGGATCGAGACAGAAGATGAATTGATCGGGAAACTCTTTTGCCAGCCGATGCACCAGATTAATCTCCGTCGCGACTGCCCACTGACTCCCAGCAGGTGCCTGCTCAATCTGCTGAATAATATACTCGGTCGAACCATACAGATCAGCCGCTTCGACAACCTCGCGACGGCATTCAGGGTGAACCAGTACCCTTATCCCTGGATAATCAGCCCGCGCCTTCTCGATCTGCTGCACACTGAAACGCATATGCGTCGTGCAGTAGCCCTTCCACAGAATAATCTTTGCGCGTTCTAGCTCCTCTTCCGCGTCGTCCGTCGCCATCGGGTTCTTCGGATTCCAGACTGCCATCTGCTCCTCCGCGATACCGTACTTAAAAGCGGTGTTGCGACCAAGATGCTCATCTGGAAAGAAGAGTACTCGCTTACCATGCTTAAAAGCCCATTGGATCACAGCCGGAGCATTGGACGAGGTGCAGACGATACCACCGTTGCGCCCACAAAAAGCCTTGAGATCAGCCGCCGAGTTCATATACGTCACGGGAATGATTCCGGCATCCTCGCCCAATGTCTCATGCAACATCTGCCAGCATTCCTCGACCTCAGCAATGTTTGCCATATCAGCCATTGAACAGCCAGCAGCAGGATTGGGCAGTATAACGCGCTGATGCGGCGCACTAAGAATATCAGCACTTTCAGCCATAAAATGGACGCCACAAAACACGATATAATCGGCCTCTGGACGTGCAGCAGCCAACTGCGCCAGCTTAAACGAATCACCGCGATAATCAGCGTACTTGATGATCTCATCACGCTGATAATGATGTCCCAGAATGACCAGTCGTTCGCCCAGCTTTGCCCGTGCCGCGGCAATGCGCTGATCCAACTCTTCGCCTGACATCTCTGCATAAACTAAAGGGACGTTATCGATACGGGTTGAACGGTCGTGGCGTGTCTGTGCGCTGCGCGTTTGCAGGTTGACGAGCGGCAAAATGCGCTCTTCTTTACTCTCCGCACAAGCAGATTGCAGAGCCATAGGTTTCCTCCTTGTTTGGATATCAAGCAAATTCTAACGATATATCAAAATTTGGCGCAGAGTGCGTCAAAGCCCCTAGCGAGATAAAATCTACGCCAGTCGACGCCACCGCCGCTAAACGTTCAGAGTCAGTACCAATATTGCCGGACGCTTCCAGTAGCATGCGCGGTGCTTCCCGGCGCACCAACTTCACCGCCTCGCGCATCGTGGCAATCTCCATATTGTCCAGCAGCACTACATCGGCCTCAGCCTTGATAGCCTGTCGCACTTCTGCCAGCGTTTCACACTCAATCTCAATTTTGAGCAGATGCTGCGCAGCGCGACGAGCCGCCGTGACAGCCTGAACTATGCCACCAGCAGCCTTGATATGATTATCTTTAATTAGCACGCCATCGCTCAGGCCGTAGCGATGATTCTGCCCACCACCCAGACGCACCGCTTCCTTTTCCAGGCTGCGCAAACCCGGCGTCGTCTTGCGCGTATCAAGAATGCGTGCCGGTGTTCCTTCAATCGCATGCACACAACGCGCCGTACTGGTCGCGATGCCCGAAAGATGACCCAGGAAATTGAGAGCCACGCGCTCAGCACTTAATATCGAACGTGCCGGACCGCTCAACTCTGCCAGCACCTGTTCCGGCTGTACAGTCACGCCATCTTCCACCAACGTGTCAAAAATGATATGCTCGTCCATCAGGCGAAATGTCTCAGCCGCCACAGCCAGCCCAGCCACTACCCCTGCCCGTCGAGCAATGATCCGCGCCTGAGCCTGTTGCTCTTCGGGCACCGTGCTGAGCGTCGTGATATCGTAATCAGCACCATCTTCCTCTAAAGCACGCTTTATCAAGTCTATCGGAGCTTTACGCATATGCAATGCTCTCCTGTCGCGAGTTTTCCACAGCCTCGGATAGCAACTCTCGCCTAAAGGTATAGTGACAACCCGTTAATGTTTCATCAAGTTGCTCGTAATCGCTCCGCCAATGGCTACCCCGACTCTCACAGCGTTTCAGTGCGGCAGCAATAACCAGTTCCGCCACCAGCAACATATTCTCCGTTTCTTTCCCACGCGCAGTGTCCATTGTTGGCTCGCCGGCTTCATTTGCTGCCAGCATCGCTTGCCGTAACGCTCGAATCTGCTCTTTAGCCGCCAACAGTCCCGCCTCGTCGCGGCGTAACGAGACATATTGCCACATAATACGACGCACTTCCCGCCGCATCGTGGCGTCATCCATCGCAGCAAACGACGAGGTTGCCGCAGAAGTGAACTGTTCGTCCGGCAGCGAGACAAGCATTGCGTGACGTCCTCTTCTTGGCTCGCCTTCCACAACGCTTTGGCCCAGTACACCAGCAACACGCAAACCAAAGACCAGACCCTCTAACAGCGAATTGCTTGCCAGCCGATTTGCGCCATGCACACCTGTACAGGCAACTTCTCCCACCGCATACAGCCCTGCTACATTTGTGTGACCATCGGTATCGACCATCACACCGCCCATACAATAGTGCGCAGCGGGAGCAATAGGCAAGAGGTCCTTGGCGAGGTCAAGTCCAAAGCTACTACAAATCGCCGAGATAGTAGGGAAGCGCGCATACATTTTTTCCGCCTCCAGGTGTCGCAGGTCAAGATACTGGCAATCGGTCCCTTCCGCCAGCATCTCACTCAGAATGGCACGAGCGACCACATCGCGTGGCGCAAGTTCAGCCTGAGCTGCATAGCGCAACATGAAACGCTCTCCCGCGTGATTGCGCAGGTATGCCCCTTCGCCGCGTACCGCCTCAGAGATCAAATGCGAAGTTCCATCCATCACCAGTACCGTTGGATGAAATTGCATAAACTCCAGATCAGTCAGTGCTGCTCCTGCTCGCCATGCCAGTGCTAACCCATCCGCGGTAGCTCCCGCCGGATTAGAGGTATGCAACCACAGACCACCAGCCCCTCCATTCGCCAGCACCGTTGACCTTGCCTGCACCGTGAAAGTCTCTCCATCTTTATTCATGGCCTCAAGACCCGTACAGATACCCTCGCGCACTAACAATCGGCTCACATAGGTCTCTTCGTAGAGCGTTATGGATCTACGCTTCTGTAGCGCACTCATCAACGCACGCTCGATCTCTGCCCCAGTGGCATCTCCACCAGCATGGAGTACGCGCCAACGGCTATGCGCCGCCTCCCGCCCCAAAAGCAAGCCATCAGGTGTCTCATGTGCATCGCTCCCAGCTTCTTTCCTATCAAACTTCACCCCCATCTGCATCAACCAACGGGCTGCCGCTGGTCCCTCTTCTACCAGGATGCGCACCGCCTCCTCATCACAAAGACCCGCTCCTGCGACAAGCGTATCCTGCAAATGTAATGCCGGGCTATCGTCTGCACCCAACGCTACTGAGAGACCACCCTGCGCATAGCGCGTGTTACTCTCTCCAAATTGCCCTTTGGTAAAAAGAGCTACGCGCATCGACTGCGGTAATCCTAAGGCAACCGAGAGTCCCGCGATCCCCCCTCCAACAATGGCGACATCATACATCTGGCTGCTTGCCATAGCTTTCAGCTATCCTTCCCCTTGACTAAGTGTACTTCTAACACTTACTCAAACGCAAAAAAAACACGTAGTGCCAAGTAAAATTGAAAAGGTGTCTCTTGTACACTAACCTTGCTAAGTAGTATACCCAATAATGTGAGGAAAAACAAGGGTAAAAAGTACACTATCTCCCAATGGGCTCATATGTAGTGACTTCCCTTGGGAATGTCAGGTTCCAAAACAACTGCTACCCACTCACAAAGCTATCGTCGAAGCTTTCTCCTGCCCGATACACCGTAGGCTGCCCCTTACGATACAACGTCACTGCCCCCTGCCCATACACGCGCCAACTGGCCCCCCTATCACCAGGACCATCATCAAGCATGCCAGTGCGTTCATCGATGCCGAGCAAAACTGCCTTCGGCAACAACTTGCTCATTTGCGCTGCCCAACCTTTGCCAAAGCTATTGTGATGTGGCAATACGCACGTATTGGGTACCAGTCCCAGTCCCTCAACAACTTCTCGCCGTGCCGGGTCAAAGTAGAACTGACACATCACCATCGCCCCTGCGCTGCTACCCGCTATCACCGCACCGGCCTCGTACGCCGTGCGCATTGCTTGCCAACACAAGCTATCTTTGAGCGTCTCGCCAAGATAACCCGTAAACCCACCCAGCATATAGATCAAGCACGATTGTGCAATACTTTCAGCCAGGGATGGATCATTAGCCGAAGCCTTATCAATAAGAGGAAGAGACGCAACCTGCCTGGCTCCCAGTCCACGAAACCAGCGCACGCCATTATTGCCCGCCCGCTGCTGATTATTATCCGGTGCAGCAGCAGTCGGAATAATACTGATCACCGCACTGGAACCACCAGCCAGTTCAATCGCTCTCCGGTCAGCCTCGGCCATTTTCCCTCCAAATTCAGCCCCACCCTCCAAAAGAAGATATCCTGCCATCGTTCACCTCGTATATCCTTTAATTCTTTGCGATCCAACGCTTTTACCCCATTTGTAATATCCATTATAAACGATTCTTTGGCAAAACATCTGGCACTACCAGGGCGATTAACTACCAATGTTCATAATTTCTCTTGCCTTTTCACCCATAAACTGGTACTCTAAGTGGCAAATCAAGAGCTAGCGATTAGCAAATTAATACGTGAGAGCATTGTGTTGAGAGGGGATACCATGAGCGAACAGAATAATATACTTACCGACCCAAAGGATTGGCCTGCCATTGTTCAGGAACGACTTAAAGAACTCAGTACACCGAACAGCCTGGACTCTCTCAAAAATTTATTTTGGAAAGATTTGGAATATACGCGAGTTAGCAAGCCTCTACCTTACCACTATAGATGGTCACAAACATTACAACAATCGCTCTATGAAAAAGACCCCATACTACATCTCGCGACAGGTGGTTCTGATAACGAGTTTGATGTTCTGTATATTCACTTGAAATCTCCTAAGCTATTGCCTGGTGAAGAACGCCCCATCGTAATGGAGTTATTGAAAAGTCATTTGGATGCCCTATTCATCTTCTCCAACGCATCACAAGACCGATGGCATTTTGTAAATGTAAAGCAAGATGCTCAGAACGCGAAACGCCGCTTGTTGCGCCGTATCACCATTGGACCAGAAGAACGCTTATACACAGCCTCTCACCAGTTAGCAAAGCTACAAATGGCCAACAGAGAACAAGCATCACGGCTTGATATCCGCCAATGGCACGAGGAGGCTTTCAATGTTGAAGAGGTTACAAAACGGTTCTTTGAAGAATACAAGGCACTCTTCAAAGTGCTACAGATTGATCTGAAGAACCAGACCAGTGCGAGTGATTTTGTGTGGGCCCATGACTATGCATTACAGTTTCTCAATCGCTGCATGTTCCTCTATTTTATCCAACGGAAAGGGTGGCTAGGCGGTGATAGAGAATTTTTACACACATTCTGGGAAAGCTACCAAACAACGAACCACGAGCAAGATACTTTTTTTGAGTCCTGGCTCCAGGTACTCTTTTTCGAAGCCTTCAATAATCGCTTTCATGGCGGTCATACCTATTTCCCACAAAGCATCCAGAACATTCTGGCAAATGCTCCCTACCTAAATGGGGGTCTATTTGCCAGAAACACGTTGGACTCCCAACAGACCTTTGTGATTTCGGATGAGCGTTTTGCGCAGGTGTTTGCCTTCTTTGAGAAGTACAATTTCACGATCACTGAGGATAGCCCCTTGGATCAGGAAGTTGCTGTTGACCCGGAGATGATTGGACGGGTCTATGAAAGTCTGGTCAACGTATCTACCGAAATAGATGAGCGTGGAGACGCGGGAATTTTCTATACCCCACGTACCGAGATTGATTTGATGTGCCGTTTGTCTGTCGTTGATTACCTGAACAACCACCTGGGCGAGTCAGACGAACGCGTGAAACCTGCTTTGTATGACCTGGTCTTTGCACTGGAACCACATGAAAAATCGGAGGCGGATGATGGCTTCAATCAATTCAATCTGTGGAAGCAATTACATACGCTGCTGGAAGAAATCACGGTTCTCGATCCCGCCTGTGGTTCTGGCTCGTTCCTCGTGGGTATGTTACATGTGCTGGATGACATAGAAGATCGTGTGAACCAATACTGTGATGTTGACGAGAATCCTTATCGGCGCAAAATGCGCATTATTCGGGAGAGCCTGTATGGCGTTGACTCCATGGGCTGGGCGGTGCATATCGCTGAGTTGCGCCTATGGCTCGCCCTTATTGTTGATGCCGATACGTCTCCTGATTCAGGTATGGCAAGTGAAACCGAGCGGCATGTACGCACAGTCCCCTTACTCCCTCATCTCAGCTTCAAAATTCGCCAGGGCGATAGCCTGGTACAGGAACTGGGCCGCTTGAATATGGGCCGAAAGCAATTGATTAGTGGGCTTCCGCGACCATTCACCGTGCGTTTAAATCTCTTGAAAGCAGATAAAAGAAAGTATTTCCATGGGCCAGGCAAATCGAGAGAGGCAATCGAGCAGGACGAATTCCGCCTGTTTTGCGATATTTTGGATGACCGCATTCAAACGAAGCGCGAAAAGATAAAGAGCCACCTTAGGGTTATTGAGGAATTGAAAGGGGAGCGTTCCCTCTTTGATAACACGCTAACAAGCAGCGAGAATATACCTACAAGCAGCACAAATAATAAAACCAAGATTGCTGATCGAGAAAAGCTCATCGCGGCGGACGAACAAGAACTTGAGGAGTTACTACTGGCGCGGGCTCGGCTTGTTAATCCGAAAGATGTGCCTTTTGTGTGGGACTTAGCCTTCGCCGAGGTTATCGATGAACCAAAAAATGGTTTTGATATCGTCATTGGCAACCCACCTTACGTGCGACAGGAGCAGATCGCCGATCCGCATCTGCCGCGTAATGTGGCTTTGACCGCTGATAGCAAACGAGCCTATAAAAACAAATTAGCACGATCGGTGTATCAGGCCTTTCCTGAGTTCTTTGGTTATATCGAAGGCAATATTACAGCGAAACATAAAATCGACGCCAAAAGCGATCTGTACATCTATTTCTACTTGCATGGCCTGTCACTGCTAAATGAAAAGGGATCGTTCTGCTTTATCACCTCAAATTCGTGGTTAGATGTTGGCTATGGAGCCGACTTGCAAGAATTCTTACTGACTAACTGCCGCGTGAAGATGATCCTGGACAACCAGTACAAACGTTCCTTCGCCACAGCCGATGTCAATACGGTCATCACCCTCTTCTCGGCACCCGCAAAAAAGCCAGGTGAAGCAGAATTGTCGAACGTCATGCGCTTTGTCATGTTTAAGGTGACGTTCGAGCATATCCTGGCGGCAGATGTGTTCAGGAAAATTGAGCAGATAGCGGTGCGCTCACAAACACCCGAATATCGCGTTTATCCGATTACCCAAAAAGACCTGCTCGCAGATGGTTATACCTATGCTGTAGAGAGTGGCGAAGATTCTCCCCGGCCCAAAAAGGGCCACAAAACTACCGTCACTACCATAAAAGAAACCTCCACAACTTATGCTGCCAACAAGTGGGGCGGCAAATACTTGCGTGCGCCAGAAATCTACTGGACAATTATCGAAAAAGGACGAGGCAAGTTAGTACGTCTTGGTGACATTGCAGAGGTACGTTTTGGTATCAAAACTGGTGCCAATGAGTTTTTCTACTTGGATGAAGCGAAAGCCAAACAATGGCACATCGAGGAAGAGTTTTTACGTCCCGTGATCAAAAGCCCCAAAGAATGTAAGAATATCTTGATTGATCCTCATACACTGAAATCTCGTCTTTTTGTGTGTCACAAGTCTAAAGAAGAATTGAAAGGCACTGCTGCTTTAACTTACATAAAGTGGGGAGAAAACCAAGGGTATCATAATAGACCAAGTTGCGCAAACAGAAATAAATGGTGGGATTTAGGGGTACGTATTGCTCCACGCTTGGGCTTTAACTATCTCATTGACTCAACAGCTCGAACACTTTATGCACCAAATGACTGTTTCTTCAGCGACAATTTCCAGGAAGTACATATTACTTCTCAGCTAGTCTTACCGCTATGCACATCGTTAAACTCTATAATTTTTCAGCTTATGGTAAATGTAGCAGGAAGGGCTAATTTTGGCGACGGTTTACTGAAAATTCAGACGTATGAGGTTAGTGACCTTCTTTGTCTCAATCCAACTAGTATAAATGTATATGATAGTGAAGTATTTGCATCCTCATCATGGGATGTTCTACATCCATCGTTGGACCGTCGCTCACTTGATACCATCGTCTTCGATGCCTTAAACCTCACGCAAGGAGAGCAAGATGCAGTATATGAAGCTGTCATTGGTCTCGTTGAGTCGCGCTTGAAAAAGGCCAGTAGCTTTAAAGTGGCACAGGAGCAACAGAAGCGCGTAGAGGCTGTGGAAAAGACACTGGGAATATGGATGGGATTGCCCCGAGAGTTTGCCGAGGACGAGGTAGAAAATAACTATGCCTGATCTTGCGTCATTGCCGGGTGGTATAAGGGT
The DNA here is from genome assembly GCA_038209195.1 of Ktedonobacterales bacterium. Taxonomy (GTDB): domain Bacteria; phylum Chloroflexota; class Ktedonobacteria; order Ktedonobacterales; family Ktedonobacteraceae; genus JBBQXY01. Next base: position 60,582 of record JBBQXY010000005.1, read on the forward strand.
ATTTGTGGATACCAACATTTTCCATTTTCACTTTCAAGGAAAATCGCAGACGTGTACCGCCTTTTTGACCCGCATTGCTCGTGGCGAGGTCGAAGCATATGTCAATACGCAGGTGCTTTCAGATCTGCTGCATAAACTGATGCTGGCTGAAGCTTTTGCAAAACAATGCACAAAAAGCACTAATCCCCAGGAACTGAAGAAATACCTGAAAGGGATGCGCGGTAAGCAACTCATCCTAACGGATTATCAATTACAGTTTGAGCTAGTGATGGCTATTGGTTTGCGTGTTATTCGTATCAACGAAAAGCTTTTGATGGATACAAAAGAGGAGCGTAAGAACTATTATTTGATGACAGGAGATTCGCTGCACATTGGTTCAATGAGCAGACAAAAATCGCCTCTACGTCATATTGCTAGCTATGATGCTGATTTCGCCCATATTCCTGGTTTAACTGTTTGGCAACCAAGTGATATTTCGTTATGGTCAAAAGGTGTATAAATGCCTACACATGATATTATCGACAATCGGCGCGAGAAGTTAGTGGACCATATCAACCGCATGCTTGACTCGACAGAGTTCGCACGCTTCGCGGTGGGATATTTCTTTTTATCGGGATTGGAGAGTATCGCGGAGCGGTTGGAGAATGTCAAGGAGTTGCGCTTGCTGATCGGCAATACGACGAACCGCGAAACACTGGAGCAACTAGCCGAGGGCTATCATCGTTTGGAACTGGTGCAGGATGCGCTTGAGGCCCAGAGCTTTCCGAAACGCAGCGCCATGGCGCAAATGGCGCAAGAGACGGCAAAAAACATCCGTTTCTCCATTGAGCAGATGGATCAGACCGACCAAAGCGAGGTGCTGGTCAAAACACTAGCCAGCATGATTGCTGAGAAACGGCTCAAAGTGCGCGTCTACACAAAAGGCCGTCTGCATGCCAAAGCCTACATTTTTGACTATTACCATTCACTCTTTGACCGACTCGGCAAACCTGTGGAGCGACACGAAAAAGGCATCGCCGTTGTAGGGTCCTCCAACCTGACGCTATCTGGCGTGAGCCATAACACGGAATTGAACGTGGTGGTGCAGGGCAACGATAATCACGCGGAATTAGTGCAGTGGTTTGATGACCTCTGGAACGAGTCAACGGATTTTGATGAGTCTTTGATGCGCGAAATGCAGCAGTCCTGGGCCGTGACCCTGGCAAGTCCATACGATGTCTATATGAAAACACTGTATGCGCTGGTTAAAGATCGCCTGGAAGGGGAAGACGCCAAAGATATCCTATGGGACGATGAAATCACACAGCGTTTAGCTGATTTTCAAAAAGTAGCGGTGCGCCAGGCGGTTCAGATCATTCGCGATTTTGGCGGAGCCTTTGTCTCGGATGTGGTCGGGCTTGGAAAAAGCTATATCGGCGCGGCAATCGTCAAACATTTTGAGCGTACAGATCATGCCCGACCATTGATCATATGTCCCGCTCCACTGGTTGACATGTGGGAACGGGCCAATGAGGTCTATCAACTGAATGCACGCGTCCTCTCCATGGGCTATCTGCGCGGCAACGACGATGGCAGCTTCACGTACCTATTAAAAGACCCGAAATATCGTGATCGAGATTTTGTGTTGATCGACGAGAGCCATAACTTACGCAACTCTGATACACAGCGTTATAAAGTGGTACAAGCATTTTTGGCTACTGGCCGACAATGTTGTTTCTTGACCGCTACACCGCGCAATAAGAGCGCGTGGGACGTATATTACCAGATCAAACTCTTTCACCAGGACGATAAAACTGATCTCCCCATTGACCCACCCATTCTGAAAGACTTCTTCCGCTTGATTGAAAAAGGTGAGCGGAAATTACCTGACCTGTTAGCAAATATCCTGATTCGCCGCACACGCAACCATATCTTGCGCTGGTATGGCTACGACGCCGAGACCGATCAGCCGCTTGACCCTGCGCAATTTCGCGAATATTTAGAGGGGCATAGACGCGCCTACGTGCTGGTTGGGGGCAGACATCAATTTTTCCCCAAACGAGTATTGGAGACCATCGAATATAGTATTGAGGATACGTATCGCGGCCTCTACCAGGATTTGCGGACATTTATTGGCAAACCACGCAAGGGGCAATCGGCACAAGTGGCAGAAGATGAACTGACCTTTGCCCGCTATGGACTCTGGCAGTATGTTGTGAAAAATAAACAGAAGCAGGAGCCGTATGTGACAATGCAAAGGGCAGGAGCGAACTTGCGCGGCCTCATACGAGTACTCCTCTTCAAACGCTTTGAGTCCAGTGTCTACGCATTTCAAGAAACAGTACGTCGTCTTTTACGAGTCCATAAACTATTCCTGGTCGCCCTCTCACAAGGGATTGTGCCAGCCGGCGAGGAGGCACAGACGATCCTCTACGAGTCCGATTACGCGGAAGAAACAGAACTCTTGGACGCGTTGCAGCGTGTTTCTGGACGGTACAAAACCGCTGACTTTGATCTCGCTCGCCTGCAAAAACATATCGAACACGATATCCGTTTATTGGAAAAGATTCTGACCCTGGTTGAGCCGATCTCACCTGAGCAGGACGCGAAACTACAAACGCTCAAGCGACGGCTAGCTAAGGCACCATTAAACGAGGGGAAACGACTGATCTTCACTCAGTACGCCGATACCGCCCGTTATCTGTACGAGAATTTAAATCCTGGTGGGCAGCGCAGCGATATAGAAGTCATCTATAGCGGTGATAAAAGCAAGGCACGCGTGGTAGGAAGGTTCGCGCCTAAGGCGAATCCTGAGTATGAGTTCCAATCAGGTGAGGGAGAGATTCAGACGCTAGTAGCCACTGATGTGCTCGCTGAAGGTCTCAACATGCAAGACTGCAATATGATCATTAACTATGATCTGCACTGGAACCCCGTTCGGCTGATTCAACGCTTTGGGCGTATTGACCGCATTGGTAGCGAACACGCTGTCGTCTATGGTTTCAACTTCCTGCCAGAGACAGGGATAGAGAAAAACCTGGGCTTGCGCGAAAAGCTCCATAACCGCATCCAGGAGATACATAATACAATTGGTGAAGATTCAGCCATCCTTGACCGTACGGAACAACTCAATGAAGAAGCCATGTATGCCATCTATGAGAAGCAAGGCAACCAATTAAGCCTCTTTGAAGAAGAGGACGAAGCTTTTCTGGACCTTAACGAGGCCGAAGAGATTATGCGCCAGTTGCGCAAAGAGAATCCAACAGAATACGAGCGCATCGCCAATTTACATGATGGGATTCGCGCTGTTCAACCAGCAAACTCGTCAAACCAATCGGGACTGTATATCTTCTGTCAGGCAGGTCGTTATCAACAACTCTTTTTACTGGACGAGCAAGGTAATATTGTGTCACGAGACATGCCACGAATTTTAGGATTGCTCAAAGCCTCACCTGAGATGGTAGGTGAAACTTTACCAAAAGGGTATAACGCGGCTGTCATGCGCATAAAACGGCGTTTTGTCGAAGAGGTCAAACACCGACAAGCAGAACGCGAACATACACTATCGCTGACCCAGAGTCAACGCTACGTCCTGCGCGAGCTACGCGAACTTTTTGCGTTCGCAGCAGACGATGACGAAAAAGCGCAGATTACCTTGCTGGAGAAGGCCTTTCGCGGCCCAATCACCACCGCCATTAACCGGGAATTGAATCTCTTGCGTAAGAACGGCGTGAGACAGCACGATTTACTCAAGAGCCTAGGGCACATCTACTTTCAACACAATATGCAGGATTGGGCTGAAAATCGCAACCGTCGTATGGAGGAGGATGAAAACCCTAAAATCATTTGTAGCGAGGGTTTTCTATAATACCACGTATTGCGTATGCGCCCCCAATCCCTTTCCTTCAACTTCCCCTACCCCACATTCCAATACCCCCCCGCGCCAACATTAGCACTACAATGTCCATTAGCATCGAGGCTACAATATTGGCCTTGTAGCGAAGCATTGGACTGCACAAAGCCCCAGAAGTAGAGCGGTGCAGCACCATTATAGCCCTTTACCGTAAATTGAATATACTTGTTCGTACCCACACTTCCGCTAAAAGGACCATTACCTTGCAGCGGAGCATCCACGCTAAAATTACCACTGATGCTACCCTTGTTCTGTTTGATGGCAGTAAGATACATGCGCGTCGTGATATTAGGCGAGGGCGTAGTATCTATAATAGTGCCATGGTATCCTCCCGCTAACGTGGGATAGGGATCAGGTACAGGCGTCGGCGTGGGCCGTGGCGTCGATGTCGGCGTGAGAGGCGGCACCGTAGGCTGCGTAGCAATCGGAGTGGGATTTGGATGGTTGGCAACAGGTGTAGTATGTGGCAAAGAAGGCACAATCGCTGTGGCTGTAGGTATATTTCTCCCAGCTATCCCTGTTCCAGTCGGCACCGCCGCGGGAACAGTTGGAATGGATGTCGCTTGTGAGCCAAATGTAGGAGTGATTTTCTGGATAAATCCCTTTTCAGGATGGTCAGTCAGTGACCAGAAACCTACCACACCGCCGCAACAGATAGCAAGTGCCAGCAGAACGAGCAGCAAAGCTGATTTCTTCCGCCCCTTACGTTTTGTGCCATTGGATAACGGGTCAGTTGACAACTCCCCGGCGAGTGGTAAGAGCGTCACAGGCCGCTTTTTAGTGATCTCAACATCAACTGTTTCATGCAATACAGGGTGAGCCGAGGCTGAACTGGGTACAGGAAGACTTTGCGCAGGAAGACTGGGTACGGGAACTTCCAATGACGTTGCGTTCGTGTCAATCTCGCGCCAGAAATGCTCCACGCTTGTGAAACGATCGCTTTGCTGGAGCGACATCGACCGTTGCACCGCCTGCGCCACCTTCTGCGAAATATTTGGCATCAGCTCATCAAGCGGCACCAGGGGGTCGCGCCCCTTCCCGCCCAACAATGTCATTCGATACAATGCATCAGGCGGAATCTGACCCGATAGCAGGGTATAGATAGTTGCGCCCAAGCCATAAATATCGGTCAGTGGGCTAGTACCGTGCCCATACTGTTCGGGTGCGCCATAGCCCGGCGAGCAACGACGAACAGCGGTAGTAGTCGAGTCAGGATCAAATTCCTTGGCAATATCAAAATCGACCAGCACAGCTTCCTGCGGAGCGGGTACGATGATATTGGAAGGCTTAATATCGCGGTGAACGATTGGCGGTTGCTGTCCATGAAGATAACTGATGGCATCGACGATAGGCTCCATCAGAATCAATACTTGGGAGAGCGAAAAACGCATTGCTGGCCGTTGTTTCCGCAGCACTTCCAGATTTGGCCCGTCAATAAAGTCCATCAGCATATACGCTCGCCCCTGAACTTCATCATCAAATACGCGATACACACGGGGAAGAGCCCGGTGGTCAAGCTGCTTAAGCAGGTCACTTTCAAAGTGGAAATGGTTTTTTTCTTTGCCAGCGCGATCTTTCCTCTTTGGCTCGATTACCTCTTTAAGCGCGTAGACATTACCCTTGACACGCTGATCTCGCACCCGGTAAACCGCGCCAAATCCCCCTTGACCCAACAACGTTTCGACAACATAGCGGTCTCGTAAAACGCTTCCCACAGGTAGATATATTTGGACCTCTTGCACCCCATGTCCCCTTACTCATTTTGATGCTCCCCAACTCTAAATAAGTAAACGAGGAAAATTGCATATTTCGTAACTCTCGCCCCCCGTTCTTTCTGACTCCTCACAACCCACTGTTCTAACAAACCCCATCTGAAAAACAGCCAATCCATGCAATTGTAGGGCGCGATTTATCGCCGCCACTGCCGATTTATCGGCCCGTCCCAGCCCCAATAAATGCGAAACGGAATCAACACTAATGCATTACTTCATCAACATTGTACAAGCTCGCTAACCATTCAGGAGCTATCAACGAAGAACCAGAACCAGCGGTTGAGGCTCCCACGCTCCAGGTTCCTTGTCCACCAACGCTAGAGTTGCATTGTCCCGTGCTATCTATACTGCAATATTGACCACTCATACTCCCATCCGACTGCACATAACCAGTGAAGAGCAACGGAGCATTACCTTGGTAGCCGCTCACTACGAACTGGATGGAATTATTGCTTTTGACAAAACCACTGGTAATCGAACCGCTCCCTTTTAGTGGAAGACTAATCGTGACAGAACCGCTAATTTTACTTTGGCTTTGTGACAGGGAAACCGACATCGAGGCATTACTCCCATCATTGGTATTATGCGCAGTGCCAGAATGAGTGCCTGCTACGTTGGGATAAACCACAGTTCCTGTTGTTGGAGTCACAGGTACCGGAGTCGCCGTCGCTACTGCCGTCGCCTTTGGCGACGGCGTATGTTTTGGAACTGCCGTGGCCTGATGATGAACAACCGCAGTCGGTGTAGCTAATCGAGCAGTATGGGAGCCAAAGAGTACAGGCCAATACGCGACTGCTAAGCCCGAAACAAGCGCAAGTACTATTAGTAGCAGAAAAATTGGCACGATGGGACGTTTTTTTCTTTGCAGTCGCGTAGTTTGATTTTCAGGTGCCACGACAGCCGAATTTAGGGCCATAGCTGGTACCGGCGTAAGCGGGTATTGTGGGTATTGCATTGGTACTAAAGGTGCAGGCGTCAACCGTTCCCCATAACTCGCCTCTTGCGGTGGATTAGCAGTCAAAACCTGCCAGAACTGCTCAACCGTTTGAAAACGATCAGTGCTATTAATAGACATAGCCCGTTGAATAGCTGCCCAAATATGCCAAGGAATTCCCGGTGCAAGCTGATTGATCGGCACTAAAGGATCGTCGTGTTTACTGCCCAGTTGCGTCATACGATAAAAGGCATCTTCAGGAACGGTGCCAGTCAACAGCGCGTACAATGTCGCCCCTAACCCATAAATATCGGTCTGCGTATTCGTGCCCTTACTATACTGCTCAGGCGCGCCATAGCCTGGCGAGCAACGGCGTATAGCCGTCGTAGTCGAATCCGGATCGAACTCCTTGGCAATGCCAAAATCAACCAAGACAGCCGAATCCTCTGAGTCCGGCACAATAATGTTCGATGGCTTAATATCGCGGTGAATAATAGGCGGTGTCTGATTATGCAAGTAAGCGACAGCAGTCATTATCGGGGCCATAATCTCTAAAGCTCGCAACAGAGAGAAACGCTTTTCTGGTTGCTTCTGGCGCAATATCTCTAGGTTCGGTCCCTGAATATAGTCCATCAGCATGTAAGCACGATTGTTACTGTCATCCTCAAAAACGCGATAAACTCGCGGCAACGATGGTTGATCCAGCCGTTTCAGCACCTCACACTCAAAAGCGAAACGGGCCCGTTCTTGTCTATTGCTATCTACTATCTCCTTAAGCGCAAAAAGGTTGCCTCTCACGCGCTGATCTCTCACTAGATAGACCGCACCAAAACCACCTTTTCCAAGCAATCTCTCAACCACATAACGGTCTCCTACTTTTGTCCCCGCCGGGAGCGTCAATTGTACATCTTGCACACTGCACCTCAAGATATCTATCAAATCCGATTTTCACAATAATGAAATTAAAATAATCACACCGTAGGGCGCGATTTATCGCCGCCACCGCCGCTTTATCGGCCCGTCCTGGTGACAAAATAGCAGATAAGATCATAGTATTACACGTATAAACAGCAGAGGTGGATACAAAACTCACCCATAGGCACCATTCTCTAGAGTTATTGCTCTAGCTTGTCCGCCGCCCAACGTACACCCTCAACCAGCGTGGGATACGGCATGATAATATTAGCCAGTTTCTCGGCAGATAACCCCTCCTGCATCGCGAGAAGAATAGGAGCAATGAGTTCACCCGCGTTAGATGCTAGGATGTGCCCACCCAGAATAAAGCCCTTGTCATTGACGAGCAATTTCACAAACCCATTAGTTTCACCTTCGCTGATCGCTCGCTCTACGTCTTTAAAGTACATACAACCTGTCCGGTACGATATTCCCTCTTCCTTTAATTGTTCCTCTGTCTTGCCGACATGCGCTAACGCGGGATCGGTAAATGTCACCCAGGGGATAACCAGGTGCTCGAATGTCTGCTGCTCTGTTGAGAACGCGTTATGTTCGGCGATTTTTCCTTGTTCATAGGCCACATGCGTAAATTGCAACCCACCAGTCACATCGCCAGCCGCCCAAATGTGGGGAACATTGGTGCGCAAAGTAGCATCAACCTCTATTCCCTTCTTCGATGTCTTCACACCAGCTTTTTCCAAATGAAGAGCTTCCAGTGCAGGTTGGCGTCCAACAGCGAGCAAGATTTCATCGACAACCAATTGTTCTTCTTCGCGCTCATCACAACGTAAGCTCAAACATTTCCCATCTTTGCCCTGCCGCTGCACATGCCGCAACTCCACGTTTGTTTCGAGTCGTAGACCTTCGTTGCGCAATAGAGAACACAATGTATCGGCAACTTCGCGATCCTCTTTATCCAGCAGGTTCGGACTATGTTCCAGCACGGTAATCTCCACGCCAAAACGATGGAACATCTGGGCAAACTCCATACCAATCGCACCACCGCCAATTATCGCCATACGGCGTGGCAATTTCGGTAGTGAGACCGCTTGCACATTGGTAATATACCCCACATCCTGCAAGCCCTCGATAGGTAAAATAACATTCTTTCCACCCGTGGCAATGATAATTCGTTCGGCGTACAACGTTTGACCACCGACAGTCAGTTCATGAGGAGTGACAAAAACGGCCTCGCCCTGCATAACGTCAATGCCCTGTTTCGACAGTGCCTCACTGGCTTCTTCAGTAGTGCCACCACGTATACGATTTATCACTTGCTGCACCCAGGACATAACCTCACCCCAATTTGCTTGAGCATCAGAGTTATGTAAACCAAACTGACTTGCATGGCGAGAACTATAGAGCAATTTTGCAATGTGGATCAACGTCTTCGTTGGATCACAACCGTAATTCAGGCAGGTACCACCAATTTTATCCCGTTCCACCAGTGCTACACGGACACCTTTTTTCGCCGCATTGGTCGCGGCAGTACTACCCGCTGCACCAGCACCAATCACCAGCAGATCATACGTTTGTGCTCCCATGCCTTTTTATACTCCTCTTCATGAAAAATCACGCTTCTTCAAGCGATTCCTTGAAAATTGCCAGAACATTGACTTCCTCTGGACGCAAGCTGTCAGGCTCTGTATGTTGCACTTGTGTACCTGTATCTTGTTGTTTCTCTTGTTCTTCCACCCTGGAAAGCAATTTCCCTTCCAGGTAAGCGTCAATAATACCCGAATGGATATAACATTTGCGACAGATAGTTTTCGTATTGCCCAGTTGTTTAGCCGCCACATCGATAGCCTTCTGTATGTTCTGCTTGGCCTCTGTCTGTGTCTCAAACGAGCCCAACTCAAATAGCGTACTGGTGGCAAAAACAGTACCTGCCCATGTGCGAAAATCTTTAGCCGTGAAGTCATGACCGGTGATGTCGCGCAAGTAGGTATTTACGTCATCAGACTCAATATTGAGACATCATTTCTCCCACTCGTCTAACATAACCGTGCTATTACCTCTATCACGTTCATTGAATGCTCTTTGTGTCAACGCCTAAATTGCTGGCAGAAATAAAAATTTAACAATCATTTAGTCCAGGTATTACTCCCCACTAACAGTGCTTAATACCCCCCTAATGCCAGTGTCCTATGCTTGAGGTGAAACAAAAGATTACGATCTTCAAGCAAACTATAGCAGTGCTGATTGGCGGTTTACATTTATGCGCATTGCCATTATTACTGAAAACTTTTTGCCCAAACTGGATGGCGTCACACGTACACTTGGACGGTTACTGGAACATCTGCAAACTCACGGACATCAAGCTCTACTGCTCGGACCCGAAAGCGGCATGGATCACTACGCCGGAGCCGAAGTCATTGGCACCGCCGGTCTACCTTTTCCCTTTTATCCAGAACTCAAGTTTAATTTCTTCCGGCCACTCTTCATGCGCCGCTTGATCAAGTTTCAGCCCGACATCATTCACCTCGTTGATCCCGTCATTCTCGGTGCAACTGGCCTGGCTGCGGCACAGTTTTTGCGCAAACCGCTCATCTCTTCTTACCACACGAACCTTGCGGCCTACTGCGAACACTTCGGCTTTTCATTGCTAACCAAACCGATGTGGGATTACTACCGCTTTATCCATAACCAATGCGCCTTAACCTTTTGTCCATCTCCGTCGACCGCTGCCATGCTGCGTTTACAAGGCTTTTCCCACCTCCGCATCTGGCCTCGCGGCGTTGATACCACCCTTTTACACCCTGGGCGCCGCAGTGAAGCACTCCGTTCCTCCTGGCTTGCCTCGCGAGCGCAGCCAGAGCAAAAAGGTGTCTTGCTCTACGTTGGGCGCATTTCCTGGGAAAAAAATCTCGCCCTCCTCTTGCAGTCCTACCAACAAATGGATCACCAACATTGCCACCTTGTGATGGTTGGCGACGGGCCCGCGCTCGCTGAGGTACAACAGAAACTGGCTGGCTATCCTGTCACCTTCACCGGCTACCTCTCTGGCGAAGCACTCGCCACCGCCTACGCCTCAGCCGATGTCTTCGCCTTTCCTTCCCATACCGAAACATTCGGTCAAGTTGTGCTCGAGGCTATGGCCTCACGCCTCCCCGTTGTCGGGCTACTCTCTGAAGGTGTCTGTGACTTGGTCGATGATGGTCAGACCGGTTTTCTGCTCGATACACAACGACTAAGTGAAGAACAACAAGTCTCTGCCTATCGTGAACGCTTAATACAGCTCATTCAGAACCAGAAGCTCCGCCAACGCATGAGCCAAGCAGCACTGCTAGAAGCGCAGAAACACACCTGGCACGACGCCATGGAACGGCTTATCAGCGGGTACCAGGAAGTTATCGAAACTTCCAAGGCACCTGTAGCGGCATAAGCGGAAAAAACTTCAATTAGCTCAATAACCCCATCTGGACTTTAGTTACCTGATTTGCACAAGAGAAAATGCATCTGCTATACTCTCAAGAGCAAGTTATTGTGACGAAAAGCGGAGGTTATTGCATGACAGATAACATAGTGTCCACTTCAACGGTATCTACGCGCCCTACCATCAACGGTGCCAAGCCACATGGTTCCCTTGATGCCGATATCATCATCAAAAATGCACCCGACCCCGTCTTTGTCTCTGACCTGGAAGGCAAAATCCTCTCTGCCAATGACGCTGTGTATGAACTGCTCGGCTTCCGCACCGATGAAGTACTCGAACAATCCCTCTCTCGCTTCATTAGCCCCGAAGAAACACGCGAATTTACCGCCGCCCTCCGCGAAGTCATCGAACGTGGTGCGACACGCAATGCCCGCCTCAACCCACGCAGTGCATCCGGTGAGGTCATCCCCACCAGTTTGAACGCCTCGGCCTTGCGTGATGCCGATGGCAAAGTCATTGGCGCCATCGGTATCCTGCGCGATATGCGCGAACTCGATAAAGCACGCGCCTACGCCGACAGCCTGATTAAGAATGCACCCGACCCCGTCTTTGTCTCTGACCTGGAAGGCAAAATCCTCTCTGCCAATGACGCCGTTTATGAACTGCTCGGCTTCCGCACCGATGAAGTGCTCGAACAATCTCTCTCTCGCTTCATTAGCCCCGAAGAAACACGCGAATTTACCGCCGCCCTCCGCGAAGTCATCGAACGTGGCGTCATTCGTAACACACGCCTGAACCCGCGCAGTGCCTCCGGCGAAGTCATCCCCACTAGTTTGAACGCCTCGGCCTTGCGTGATGCCGATGGCAAAGTCATTGGCGCCATCGGTATCCTGCGCGATATGCGCGAACTCGATAAAGCTCTCGCCTATTCGGACAGCCTGATTAAGAATGCACCCGACCCCGTCTTTGTCTCTGACCTGGAAGGCAAAATATTGCAGGCCAACGATGCCGTGTATGAACTGCTCGGCTTTCGCCCTGACGAGGTACTCGAACAATCCCTCTCCCGTTTCATTAGCCCCGAAGAAACACGCGAATTCCTGGCCGCCTTGCGCGAAGTCATCAAACGCGGCGTCACGCGCAATGCCCGCCTCAACCCACGCAGTGCCTCCGGTGAGGTCATCCCCACAACGCTCAATGCCTCAGCACTGCGCGATGCCGATGGCAAAGTCATCGGCGCCATCGGTATCCTGCGCGATATGCGCGCCTATCAAGCGGTCGTGCGCGATCTGCAAGAATCGAAGTCCGAGTTACAAGAAAAAATTCTTGACCTGGAGAAATTTGAAGAAGTGGTGGTTGGTCGTGAACTCAAAATGATCGCTTTAGAGAAAGAGGTTGAAAACTTAAAACGCGAGCTAGAAAGGCTCAATCAAGGGCAAGGGAAATGGACGTAATAGCTCGTCAGCCAGAGCCAGAAACTGCTCTACTTGATGAGCAGAACGTGGAATGGTGGCAGCAACAGTACAATCATCTATTAGAGCAGAAAAATGCCTTGGAAACACGCGTACTCAAAAGTGAAGAGCGACGCCGTGCCCTCATGCACATCTTGAGCGACCTGAACAGTGTCAATCGCAAGCTAGCCGATCAACGCAAAGCCATGATCCATATCCTGGCCGACTATGAGCAAGACCGTAGCTACCTGGCGAAACAAACGGAGCATCTTGATAACTCTCGCCGCGCCCTACTGCATATCCTGCAAGATTCGCATCAATCCAATCTGCGCCTGGAAAATAGCCGCAAAGCCATGATCCATATCATGAGCGATTTGAAAGAGACCACTGCGGAGGTGCAGCGGCGCGAGCAAGAGCTGCGCGAAAAACAGGAACAATTAGTGCAGGCAGGCAAACTGGCAACGCTGGGTGAACTGACAACAGGAGTGGCCCACGAATTAAATAATCCACTCAACAATATTGGCCTGTTCATTGGCAATGTCATAGATATGGTTGAACTCGGTCAGGCAGACCCGCAAGTCATTCTGCACGAGATGCACAGTGCTTTGCAGCAAGTCTATAAAGCCACCGAAATTATTACCCACCTGCGTACTTTTGGCCGCGCTGCCTCGGTGAGTCGCGAGCCCGTCGTCATTAAAGAAGTTATCGAGCGCGCCATCTCGTTGATGCACGAACAGTTACGTTTACGCCAGATTGAAGTGGAACTGCAATTTCCCACCCAGGAGGTCGTTGTTATCGGCAATGCCATTCAATTAGAACAAGTCTTCATCAATCTGCTGTCGAATGCACGCGATGCCATGGCTAATGCAACTCCCAAGATCATCACCATTGCTTGCGACGTAATGGAAAATCTAGTAGATATTCGTTTTCGTGATACTGGGCCAGGCATACCCAAAGGCCTCGAACAACGCATCTTTGACCCCTTCTTTACCACAAAGGACGTTGGCGCAGGCACAGGCCTTGGCCTCTCGATTGCCTACGGCATTATCAAAGAACACGAAGGAGCCATCATGGTAGAAAACCATCCCAGCGGAGGTGCCCTATTCGTGCTTCAGCTCCCACTCACATTCACAAAAGGATAGGAGCATCACAGATGAATAAACCATACATCCTGATTGTTGACGACGATAAAACCTTGTTACAAGCTCTACCACAAGCCCTAACCCTACGCATAAAAGATATAACCATTGATTGCGCCGACTCAGCCTTCGCCGCGCTCGACCTGATCGGCCAGCATGATTATGACGCCATCGTAAGCGATATTAAAATGCCAGGCATGGACGGCCTGACACTCCTGGCGAAAATAAAAGAACTACGGCCCGCAACACCCACACTCTTAATCACTGGACATGGCGAACACAACCTCGCCCTACAGGCTCTGCGCGGTGGCGCGTATGACTTTATCCAGAAGCCCATAGATCGCGACTATTTCGTAGCCGCATTGCTACGTGCCATCCAAATGCACCAGCTACAACGCCAGGTCATAGAGCAGCAACACGCTCTGGAACAGTATGCCTCGTCGCTTGAAGAAACCGTGGAGAAGCGCACGCGTGAGCTTTTGAAGGCCAATGCCGCTAAAGATGAATTTCTCAGCATCGCCTCCCACGAGCTCAAAACTCCTCTCGCCAGCTTGAAGGGCATGACACAGCTCTTGCATCGAAAGTTAGGCCGTCAAGGTTCGACTGAAATTGGCAACATCGCCAACATGGAGCGTTCGATTCGTCGCATGGAGCTACTTGTCAACGATCTCTTAGACACCTCCGTCATTGAGACAGGCATGCTCACCCTGCACTGCCAACCTTACGACCTGCTAACCCTCTGCCAAAACGTCGTCGACGAATACGCGGCAGTAAGCGATCAGCAGATCGTCTGTAATTGCTCTGATGAGCCAATCCCGGTTGAGGTCGATGTGGATAGGCTTAGCCAGGTTATCATCAACCTGCTTTCCAACGCCCGTAAATTCTCACCCTTCGGCACTCCTATCGCCATGACGGTGGAGCGGGTGGGGAACGAAGGCATCATCACGGTACAAGATAAAGGCGTAGGCATACCTGCTGATATGCTGCCCCACATCTTTGATCGTTTCTACCGCGTCCCCGGCATTCAAGTACAAGCAGGCTCCAGCCTCGGTCTTGGACTGGGTCTCTACATCTCCCACAAAATCGTTGATCGACACGACGGTCGCATCGAAGTGCAAAGTGTACCAGAACACGGCAGCACCTTCTCCATCATCCTACCCTTGCTAATGACAGAAAAAAGAGAACAGGCAGGGATTCAAGGAGCCGCCGCCCCTTGACTTCACTTCACCAAAGCGGATGGCGGAAGCCCCGGGTCTTCAGCAATGGGGTAAGCTATCCGTTCATTTCGGGGCGTGATGGGATGGGTACATCCGCTTCCCACGCCCGTTGACGCTTGACAGTGATGCATATCTGTGCTATACTTTCTGTGTGCTAAGGCACTTCGGCCCAACCAGCCGAAGAGAGACAGTTCGCACACGCCCGCCTCTGCTTTAAGGGGTTCTTGCACCGCCACGCAAGGTAAAACAGTGCATCTGAAAACGCTGCTTATCCGGCAAGACTGGGTAAGTACGGGTTGCTTGTCAGTCAGCCCAGAGCCTGTTCCTGGTTCGGATGTGTCGTCCAGTGAAGCTAAAGCACTACCTGGCAACAGGTCGTGAGTTGAGGTGGAGGGCAGACACAAGCCCCTGACTTCAGTCATGGGGTATCTGACTTACCTGAATGTCCATCGGCTTCAAAATTGACCTGATGCACATCCTCCTGATATCAGGGGGGATGCGGCATCAGGTCAATTTTCGGATTAGCTCTTAGCTTAGCGGTTGTGGCAGATAAGGACCAGTAATATGCTCGAAGCGAGTACGGTAGCGCGTGGCATGATAATCCTCTGGGTTTACACGACGAGCCGAAAAGTTTTTGCCAGGAATATCCGTCGCGATATATACACCATCACGGTAAGCTGCCATCACCCCATGCGTACCCTTCTCAACAAAACTCATGATGAGATTAGCGTAGTAAATAGCCATGTGCTTATCATACACCTCTGGTTCACCACTACGCAGAAAATAGGTCAAATCGATTGGAATGAAGCGCACCTCTGGTAGGCGTAACGTAAGTTGCTCGGCGAGAAATTCAGCCATATCAGCTTTCTTGCGGTGTCCGTATGCATCCGGTAACCCAACTTCCGGCACCACCATGTTCAAGTTCGCTCCCTCTGACAGCACAACAGTTGAATAATTGCGCGGGTTTCGCCTATCCTTGGCAATCAAATCAGCCAATCTATCAATATTAGCCGGCACTTCAGGAATCAGCACACGGTCAACCCATGCTACTGTCGCCGTTTCGAGCGCGGTAAAGCCTGCATCCCGACCAAACATGCGAAACAAGATAGTCTCGCTATGTGAACCAGCCGTAGAACGTATACGCCCAATAAACTCTGCCGCTCGACTGATCGCCGTCTGAAAGCCAATACAGTAATCAGTACCGGGTACGTCATTATCCATTGTCTTGGGAATGCCCCACACGTTGACACCTTTCGATGCTAAAACAGCCCCATAGCTCAAGGTATCATCTCCCCCAATCGCGACCAGGCCATCCATTTCCAGAAAGGCAATATTTGCCAATACCTCCTCCGTGAGATCGATACGATCATCAGCTCCGTGACCAACACCATGCGCCGCTAGGTGCGGTGGCAAATCACCAACCCGTGTGCGAGCAGGATTCGTGCGTGTAGATTGCAAGATCGTCCCACCTTGCCGATCAATAGTACGTGTATTCAACCGGTTCAGAGGCATCAAATAGTTGTCCCGCCATGTGCTCGGTTCATCCGCATGGAAAATTTGCTCCTCACGATTCCGTGAACGGTCAAGAAAAGTGATCCCTTCCCAACCTGAGCGCAAACCAATAATACGGATTCCCATCGTTTCTGCGCGATAGACTAGCGCCTTAATGGCAGTGTTCAGTCCCGGTACATCACCGCCGCCTGTCAGTACGCCCACTGTTCGAATGGGCTGAGTTGTCTGTCCTGGCATAATAAATACTCTCCAGTCACTATGGTTGCCAACAATAGCAAATCATCTAAAATACTATCAAATATACCTTATAGCTCTACGATGGAGTGGCTCATCCCTTGCTTGCTTCACAAAAATATGCTATACTCTCTCTAAGGCAACACAAGGCAACCCTTGTCAGAACGTGTAGCACACACCGTAGTCCCTCCCCTACCAACATCCCCTTACAATGCTACCATCAAAAAAGGAGTGTCACAAGTGTCTCAAGTGGACTAAACCCCTGAAAACCAGTACAGCGAAGATTTTCCACTGTCCCATGGGTCCTATATGTCTCGTGTGGACTGAACACTGAAAACCAGAAAAGCGAAGATTTCTCGATTTTCCTTGTCTCATATGTCCCATTTGTCTCATGTGTCTCATTTGGACGGAACACTTAATACCCAGACCGATAAATATGTCCCATGTGTCCCATATGTTATATATGGACTAAACCCCTAATACCCAGACCAATAATATGTCTCAAATGTCTCATTATTCTTACCACCACAATCGGGAACGGAGTCTCAGAAGCTCCATCTCTCTGATCCCTCTTTCCCAAAAGTGCTTTTTCATAAATATTGCATTTTTACCAAAAATAGTGTATACTTAGTATGTCTTCTACTTCCTCTCGTAACAAATTTCCTCGTAAGCAATGGCACACAAAACACTTCTCCGCTTTTGCGGGTGCCACAAATCACATGTTTTCGCATTCACAACTCTCTTCCTGAGAGCGTGATTTCTGAGAGTTGGTTCAATTGCGCTTATCCCGCTTGTACCTCTCACCTCTCGCGCTTCATATGAGGCAGAGTCAGGCGACGTCGATCTAGAAGGCAAAGTTTGTCACTCACGAAAACATCCGTCATACATGGGTGATTTGGAGAATAATAAGCCTTTTTCCTCGCGTCAACAGAAAAACAGTCGCGTAATTCTGACTGTAAGTAAGGAGAGCATTGTGCAAGCGTTTTTACCAGTGATTATTGGCATCGGCCTCTTCGTCTGCGCTTTTGGCTATATGACATTCCGCAACAACGCGGCAAAGCGCGCACGAGAAAAAAGACGCAACCAATACAACGATAGAGTCTAAAAGATAAAACAGTTCATATACTGGACTCTCTCCCGAGTACTGTATCAACTTACATTTGAAAAGCGGGGATGCAAGGGGCCGCCGCCCCTTGACTGGGTTCTAGGGCTGCGCCCTAGTTTCCCTCTTTTCCTCGCCGCCGCCGGCGGCGTTTCAAATGAAGATCAACAAAGTAAAAGTACCAACAAACAAGGAAGTGAACCAAATGGTGAGACAAAATCCTTTTGATCTTCTTGCATCAGGGAAAATCCCCTGGGATAAGTGGCGCAAAGAATTTCCTGATGTACAAGCTTCAGAACCAGACCTCCACAAAGCAGACCTGCATGGAGCCAGCCTCCACGAAGCAGACCTGCATGGAGCTGATCTAACAGAAGCTAACTTACAGGATGCCGATCTGAGTAATGCCAACCTCTGTGAAGCAGATCTGCGCAATGCCAACTTACAAAATGCCAATTTGAGCGATGCTAATATCACAAGAGCGCGGCTCAACTGGACAGATTTACGTAATGCCGACCTCTCTCGTGCAAACTTGGCTGGTGCAGATATGAGTGGCACCGATCTGCGCGGCGCGAATCTGGAGGGAGCTATTCTCGATAAAACAAAGTTCGATGAGCTAGCCATGTCCAGAATAACCCTCAGTGCCGAAGACCTCGATAAGGTCGATGTACGCAGATCTATGCGTTCCACAACCTAAATAAAAGCAGGTCGCAAAGACCACTTTCGCAACGAGAACCTGGCGTGTAGAAAATGTTGGGACGACCGCAATCGGTTGTCCCCTCAACAAAAAACAGCAAACAAGCACTGCCTGAAACCACCTCGCAAAATAACACCTGGAGTACCACAATAATGGAAGACCGCTACTATGTTCAACGCCTCACAGACCAGATTTATGTCGTCCGTGAGCGCCTATCTGTCGACGATGGGCCTGGACCAAATGACCACATTATCCGCTCGTTCGATATAAGGCATGACGCCTACACCTATGTCGATAATGTCAATGCTACACAAAGAAAACTCGATGAGCAAAATGGCCATTGGGCACAACACGCTCATACAGTCTAAGAAAGAGAGATAACATCATGGAAACAAATGTCGACGGAACCTATTTTCAAGAAGGGGATCGTGTACGGCTGAAGCGGACAGGAGAAACAGGGCGCATCAACGCCGTCGATGGCGGCGTCGTCTACGTGCTAATAGATAAAACCAACGAGACAAAACTCTTTTCCGCCTACGTTGACGATGATGCCACTATCGAACTCGTCACAGCATAGTAACATCATTTCTATCAGATTTGACTCGCAAAGAAGATAATGAAATAAACTTTGCACATAATGTGTTATAATGTGCTTATGACATCAAAAAAGAATTGTATCGCTTCTGTGAGAAACGGTTTCTTCGAGCGTCAATGCATTGAGAGATGTCTGCATACACAGGAGCATACCTATTATGAGACTTTACGTTGGGGGACTCCCCTATCAAACAACCGAACAAGATCTTCTTGATCTTTTCGCGCCAACCGGCGAAGTTGCCTCGGCAACCGTCATCACTGATCGCGACTCTGGACGCAGCAAAGGCTTTGGCTTCGTCGAAATGAGCAACGACCAGGAAGCCCATACAGCCATCGAGAAGCTGAATGGTACCATGCTTGGTGATCGCACCATCACGGTCAACGAGGCACGCGAACGCCAAACCGGTGGAAACCGCGGAGGCCAGGGAGGTAATCGGCGCCCAAACAATAACTATCGGAGCGACCGCTACTAACCCCAAAGTTCACATAGAGTGAAGCAAAAGATCACACGAAGTGAAACAAAAAGTGGGCTAGCCAATTGGCTAGCCCACATTTTGTTTAACTTCGTGTAACTGGAAATGGATAGAATGGGGCCAGCGGGGGTCGAACCAGCGACCAATCAGGTAGAGTAGATAACCAGCGCGTCACTCTAGTACGCTTCCAACTATCCCCCTCCGAACCGTGCATGCACCTTTCAATGCACACGGCTCTCCAGAGAAGCGGTTCTGGCACTGACCATCCGCTTTCTCCTGTGTCCCTTCCCCGTGTATCGGGCATTACCCCGATCATTTGAGTACTATGGACACTCCGTCGCCTTGCGTCTCTCAACGTTTAGGCGATCCCCAAGTTCCCTTACAGATCACGTCTGTACTTAGGTTCCCCGTTCGTTCTGCTACCTTCATCAGGTATCGCTATGGAGAAGGTCTTTAGCAAGCCTCATAACCGCGCTTACTAACTCCAT
>JBBQXY010000006.1:0-79421 GCA_038209195.1 Ktedonobacterales bacterium
CTTTCATCACGCTGCGCCAGTTGGTCACGCAGGGACTGGTTCTCTTCTCGCAGATGAATACGTTCTTCTTCGATCGTCATACTCTTACTTTACTGGGTTTGTCGACGTTTGGCAAGCCTCTACTGACCTGAGTTGTTACAGTATATTGGTGAACGATTTGGTGATTACAAATTAGTCCGACTACTGGGCGAAGGCGGCTTTGCCAGCGTCTACCTCGGTCAGGAAGTTCACGATGGAACTTCCGCGGCAGTGAAACTGCTCAAAGAGCAAAAGGTTCACGATTTCATTAAAGAAGTCAGCCGTACCAACCGATTACAGCACACCAATATCGTCAAAATTCTCGACTTTAATATCAGACCCTCTGACGATACCCCTTATATTATCATGGCATACGCATCAAATGGTAGTTTCCGCGAGAAGTATCCCAGAGGCACCCGTGTGCCGCTCGATGTAATAGTCACTGCTGTCAAACAGGTAGCCTCAGCATTGCAGTATGCACATGACCAGCGCGTCATCCACCGAGATGTCAAACCAGAAAATTTACTGCTCAATGCGCGAAATATAGTGCTGCTCAGTGATTTTGGCATTGCAACCGCCAGTCTTACCTCGATTCCATCCTATGGAGGGCAAGGTAACATCACCGGAACCTATGCCTACACCGCTCCTGAACAGCTCAAGGGACGTCCCGTTCTTGCCAGCGACCAGTACTCGCTTGCCATCATGGTCTACGAATGGCTCTGTGGCGAACTTCCTTTCGAGGGTAGGGAATATATTCAGTGGTTGTATTTGCATGACAAAGAAGCACCTCCATCTATCCGTGACCATGTTCCTTCTCTTCCTTCTGAAGTAGAACAAGTGATACTCAGGGCGTTGGCGAAAAAGCCAGAAGAACGATTCGAGCGTGTCGAAATGTTTGCTCTAGCGTTAGATCGAGCGGCGCGGGGAGAAGATGTGTCGATGGTAATGAATACACCTGGACCAACCAGAAATTCAACACAATTTGATTCCTCGCCGCCTGGCAGGCAAGCCAATGACCATGCACGGACACCTTCTAACTCGATTGAGCAACTCTTTCAAGAAGGAGTGCGGGCACAAGCGAGTGGGAATGCCGAAGAGGCCTTTCGTATTTGGCGACAGATGATGACGACGTCGGGCATCGCTGAGCGCTATAGCACCACAGCCCGCAACCGTATACGAGAACTGCGCATGCAGATAATTCCGTTACGCCTCAAACAGGCACGAGAAGCCAGTATGCAAGGACGCTGGCAGGATGAGATTCGCCTGTGGGAAGATTTGCTTGCATTAGAACCATCCGCCCAGGACCTCGCCCCACTGCTTAAGTCACCATTGACACTTGGCAAGGCAACAAACAATACGGTGCAAACCATACAGGAACGTCTGCGGATTGCACACCTGAACGAGCAATCAGCGTGGATGTACGTAGGTGCTGAGCAGTTCATTCGTAATAGGGATAATGCTGCCGCACGCGCCCAATTGCAGATGCTTTGGAACGATGCTCCCTATTACGGCGACCCTGCAAGTCTAGCTAAGATGGTAGGCTTACCTGCTGCCTTGAACTATGAGCAGGCCATCGCCGTCGAACAGGCACACTTAGAGCAGGAGCGATTGGAGCGAGTACGCCAGACTCAGGAGAGACAAGAGCGAGCACGGCAGGAGCGAGCACGGCAGGAGCAGGAGAGACAAGAACAATTAATAGCAAAGCAAAAACGTGATAAAAATGAAAATCGTATTGTCATCAGAAATTTAGTAGCAGGAGCGATAATAGGAGCGATAGCAGGAGCGATAGTTGGAGGAGTATTTGAACCTGGAGGAATAGGAGGAGCATTTGAAGGCGGAGCAATAACAGCATTTTTGGGTGTTTTTCTAGGCGTATTTACAGGAATAGTAATGATAATTAGAAAGTATTAGGAGTATTAGCAGCAACAGTTGAATAATAATCAAATCATATCCAAGCAATTAAAAACCTTAATATTTGTAATTCTCGTTTAACAGTGGCCTCACAAATATGAACAATAGTTGTTTTTCTCGTTAAGAGAAAATTCGGGCTTTCCCCTACTTGACATCCCTCATTCCATACGTTATATTAGTGTTAAATATACACTAAGTCGGCATGTTTCTATTAGGCGATGGGATGCAGCCTGTATCTATACAATAGTATACTATAAATTGGCTGCATTGGTAAGGTATGACCATTCCTTCCTACTGGTGTTCGTCATATTTTGTATTGGTGAGATGTAGGGACAGGGGGCGGCATTGGGATGTGTGGGGGCCTTGTGCCTGTCCTGGTGGGGAGTCGCATTCCCGCCGGGACAAGCACATGGCCCCCCATCGACCGCAGCCACCTCCCCTTGTCCCTACGACCGACGAACACCTCCTTCATGCAAAAAATGAATCTCACCCACCTCTTATTGATAGCGTAAAAAATCCAAGAAAGAGACTGTTAGTAGCGATATGGAAGAGACGGAAGAGGCGAAGGCGCACGGTTACGATGCGAGCAAGTATGAGCGACCATCGGTCACGGTAGACGTGGTGATGATGAGTTTGCGCCAACGGGATTTGCAGGTGTTGCTTATCAAGCGGCGTTCCTGGCCGTATGAGGGGATGTGGGCCATTCCGGGTGGCTTTGTGAATATTGATGAGTCGTTGGAGACGGCGGCGAAGCGCGAGCTACAGGAAGAGACCGGTGTGCAAGACGTCTATCTAGAACAGCTCTATACCTTTGGTGATCCAGGGCGTGACCCGCGCACACGAGTGATTACGGTAGTCTATTTCGCGCTGCTAGACTCGGAGCGATTGCAGGTCCAGGCGGCTGATGACGCGGCTGATGTTGACTGGTTCTCGGTCTATGAGTTGCCGGCTTTGGCCTTTGATCATGAGAAGATATTGCAATATGCTCTTGAGCGTTTGCGCGGCAAATTAGACTACACCACTATTGCCTTTAGCTTGTTGCCGGAGCAGTTTACGCTGCGAGAACTGCAACGTGTGTATGAGATTATCCTGCACAAGAAGCTGGATAAGCGCAACTTCCGCAAGAAAATCCTCTCGACGGGCATCCTGGATGATACGGGCGCGAAAAAGATGGAGGGAATGCACCGCCCTGCCCGCCTGTATAGCTTCAATTCAGAGGCTGAAGCCAAATTATAACTATTACATACCTTAGAGCTTATTCGGAAACCGACCTAATGCCCATAGACTAATAATGTAGTGATGCCCCTTGTGGGCATCATGCGCGGTGGGGCATCAGGCCGGTTTCCGAATAAGCCCTTACTGGATTATGCCGTCCATAGTGGGCAGGGTAAAGGAAAATATTGAGCCTGTGCCTGCTATGCCGCTGCTTTCAACAGTGATGGTGCCATGCATGGCCTCGACTAGTTGGCGCGTGATCGCTAGACCCAGACCACTGCCTCTCGTGGTGCCATGCATATCGCGTTCAAGGCGAACGAAACGTTCAAAGACATCAGCTTGTTTCGCGGGTGGTATACCGTATCCCTTATCGACAATGCTGACTTTGACCATCTGCTGCTCATCCTCCTCCTCGGTAACGATGCTGATGGGCGTTTGAGGGGGTGAGTAGCGCAAGGCATTGGCGACGAGGTTGCGCAGGATTTGTTTCAGGCGCGTTTCATCGGCCCAAACGACCAGCGAGGAAGGAATAATGATTTTGACCGAGCGTTCTTCTTTGAGCAGGATGGGCTCAAACAGATCGATTACCGAGGTACAAACTTCCTTGAGTGGAATGGTGGAACATTGCAGCGCGGCAGTATCCAATTTGATTCGGCTGGCATCCATGATATTGGCCTGTAACAGCACCAGTTCTTCGCAAGCGCGTCGTGCTTTATTGATGAATGCTTGTCGGGTGGCTGGGTCGACATCCTCCATTTCGCCAAGCAGTTCTAGGTAGCCTTGCACAATGGTGAGTGGGGTACGAAGTTCGTGGCTGGCTGTATTCAGAAAGTCATCTTTCAACTGATCGAGTTCGCTGAGTTTGGTATAAGCCGCGTTCAATTCACTGAAAAGCCGCGCATTTTCACGCGCGGCAGAGGTCTGTTCCCCCAGACTTGTGAGTAAGCGCGGGTAGGCTGAACCGACGAGCCCAATGACCAGGCAAGCTAAAACTGAATAACCAACGTAAAAGCTCCAATCACGATTGGAGATGATAGAGGTATCCCAAGAAAGCGTCAAGGTTGTCCAGATCCCAAACAGACTAGCAAGGCCACCTACGAATGAACAGAGATAGAGCAACCACGGAGGAGCAATCAATTGCTCTTTTTTCTGTGCCAACACTGAGCGAAAGCGTACCAGGAGTACAGGGAGATCGAGGAAAAGGATAATCATGGAGACACACCAGATCACCGCTGTAGCGGCCTGTGTGATGTCATAGACCAGGGTGGTGAAATTAGCCTTGCCAAAGTAGAGCAGTGGCCCCACAAAGTAGGTATAGATGGCCATGATGATAACCAGCGTGGTTTGCACATTGATAGCCATGTATGGTGCTCTATGGCGGTTCACTTTCGCTAGGCTGCGTGGCAAGCGTTGGTCGAGGGCTGAGACAAACAAAATCCGTGCGAAGGTGGCGTTATAGAGCACTGTCACCATAACGAAGAAGAGAACGAAGATGATTCCTACCAGAATAGCGATTGGTGGGCCAAAGACCATACCTACAGCGGTAATGGCTGAATAGTTCAAGCTGGCTGATCCTGGCGGTACTACCACCATCACCCCGAAGGTACCAAGTATATAGGCAACAAGCACAACCAAAGGACCCCAGCGCAAAAAGAGAGAAGTTGTCGTGGTTTGCTTCGTTTCAGCAGCCATATTAAATGGTACCTCGATACCGAGCAAGGCCAGGATGATAACCCCATAGAGGACAAAATGGGGACTGCTCAGTTGGACTTTGCTAATCGTTAGCGGTATTTGCGATGGGTGCCCATGCAATAGCCAGATAATGCCGGCCAATCCGACGAGACCGATTGCCACTCCATAGAAGATAATAACACCGGTGGCGATGCGCATAATGGGACGCAAAGAAAGTGTGGCTAACCATCCCCCCACAAGCAAGAGACAAATGACGATGATGCCTTGTTGCCATGGCAGGTCAAGCCATTCAGCGTTTGGACCAGCGATTTGGGTGCCTATGCCTTGTATCAGTAGGATGATCCCATCGGTCGCGGCCAGTAGTACGAGCACACCGGGAAACCAGGCACAGAAGCCCGCGAAAAAGCCCCACAGCGGTCCCAGCGCACGATGTGTCCAAATGTAGATAGCTCCATCAACCGGCATAAAGCGGTTGAGTTGTCCGGAAACAATTGCACCAGGTATGAGAAAAGTCACCGTTCCAAGGACCCAGTACAGATAGGTAATGGCTCCCCCACCTTCCGTTGCTTGTACAACCGAAGCATTGGGTATAAAGAGCACTATCGCGATGAAGATCACAAACATATCAATGCGCGTCAGTAAACGTGGCAATAATTCGCCTGTGCGTTGCTCAGAGCGTAGTGGCTCGCCCATTGTGCTCTGTAGCACGGTTGGTATATATTGCCTTACGAGCTTACTCATCTTCTACCTTACTTTTAGACGAACCGAACGCGCCGTAATGGGGAAAACAGAGGCTTATCAGCACGTAGTATAGCAGATACATAACCTCCGGTAAAGCGTAAATAACACGTTATAGGCCATCGACTGCTGGATAGCAGTCGATGGCCTATAACGTGTTATTTGTCCTCATTGGTGCGAACGGTGCAGTAAGATATTTGCGATGGAGTCCAGCCGATACAGTCGATACGTGTACCGAGTGGGGTATCGAGCAATTCACCTTCGGTGGGCAAGGGCAGGTTACTGGTGGGGTCCCACAGTGCTGGTAAGGGTTGCGCGGTTGAGGCGCGCTCTTGCGGAATATACGTGGGATAAAGCAGGCGCATGCGTTTATCAAAAAAGCGGCGTGGGATGTACAGTATTTCGCGTCGCCAAAGGATATGGGTATGTTCTGGTGTCTCATTTTCTACGGTTGACGTGCCACGTAGCAGGTACGCGAGTTGCCGCGCCTCTTGCGGACTGAGGACGACGCGTTCAACGTAGTTGCCACGAGGATTGAGCGTGGCGATAACTTGTGAACTGGCATGGAGCAGGCGGCGTAACCATTGCGGTGGTTTCGTCAATTGGAGACCCCATTCCTCGGCAAAAATCGTTTCGCCACGCTGTTCATGTTGACTGTGCCAGACTTGAAAAATTGCCTCTTTCGCTTTGAAGTCGCATCGGCACTGTTCCCAAGAAGGATAGCCGCGGTGACGAATCTCACGGCGAACATAGCTACCGATGCTGGTGATTGTACCCGCGGTAGCTCCGACTGCTAAGCTTAGCCAGGTGAGCGTCAATAATCTCTGTTTTGCAACATGTGCTCTTGTCATTGAGATACCTCCAATAGATCAAGTAAGTCAGTGAGTGCATGTACAAGCAAACAATCAACGTTGCGTTCTGCTAAGTTTCCTGCCCTATCCAGCAAGACTGGTGTCATGCCGACGGCGCGAGCACCCAACACATCATGAATATACGAATCCCCTATATGCAAAGTATAATCGGCAATGCTATTCGTGCGTTGCAATGCCAGTTCGTAGAGGAACGGTGAGGGTTTGGGATAGCGTGCGACCGCGGAGATGAGCAGACTATCAAAGAAGGGCGTGAGCTGGAGGTTGCGCAGGATTGGGCCAAGCGCAATACCCCAATCTGATATCACACCCATGGTATAGCCATGGGAGCGTAGCGCATTCAGCGTAGGTAACACGTCAGGATAGAGCTGCCAACTGCTATGTTTATCGAACTCTTCGTTGATGTTTTGGGCCAACTGATAGAGGAGCGTCTCGTCGCGTTCTTCAATGAAGGGGCGCAGCAAGTTCATATAGTAGCCAACCCAAAAATCAGCGATTGCCTGGTCACTGCCCCAGGTGTGCCGATTGAGGCGCATCTGGCGAAAGTAGTAATCCTCAGCTTCGATCATACGCTCTTTCACCTCGTCAAGGTGGATATGCAGGTTTAAGCGATGACAGACCTGCAAACAGATTTCCGGTACAGAAGGGTTTGGGCGAATGAGCGTAAAACCAGCGTCAAAGAAAATGGTACGGATCGATTGTGGTTGTTCCAAAGGCATTCTATCCTCGACATTGGGTGAGTAAAAGCTAGTGTACTCGTTCTTTGTAGACAGCGTCGGCGGCAGCAAGGGCCGCGCCTGCTGTCGGTGTCAGGCCACAACGTGGCAAGACATGCTCGAGCGCGGCTAATACGGTATCTACATTCTTACGATTAGAATTGTATCCCATCAAGCCAATGCGTATCAGTCGGCCCTTGAGTGCGCCGAAGCCACCACCGACCTCGATATTGTATTCTTCCAGCAGACCTGTGCGAAGAGCGAGTTCATCTACACCTTCTGGTAGGCTGACCGCGGTGAGCACGGAGAGCGCGAAGCCCGGTTTGGTGAGTATCTTGAGTCCCATGGCCTCAATACCGGCTTTGACTGCGTCCCCATGTAGTTGGTGCCGTGCCCAGCGTGCCTCCAACCCTTCTTCCATGGCGATACGAAGGGCCTCACGAACACCATAGACGATGTTGCTACAGGCGGTATGGTGGTAGGCGTGATCTCCGTTCCAATAGCGATTGAGGTGGTGCAGGTCGAGATAGTAGCTCTGCACGGGCTTTTTGCGCCTCTGAATAACTTCGACGGCCCGTTGATTGAGGGTGACAGGAGCCAGACCGGGGAGTGCGCCCAGGCTTTTCTGACTGCCGGCGTAGCAAGCATCAATCTTCATCGCATCGACATTCATAGGCACACCACCGAGGCCGCAGACGGCGTCTACGACGAAGAGTGCGCCATATTTATGGGTTATGCGCTCAAGCTCTTCTAAGGGCTGTAAGAGGCCGGTGGAGGTTTCCGCGATGGCGGTGGCAAATACTTTTGTGTTTGGATGGTCTTTGAAGGCTTGCTCTAGGGCCTCAGGCTCAAGCGGTGAACCTAAATCCGTTACCAGATTGACAACGTGTGCGCCTGCGCGCTCGGAGATTTCCACGATCTGACCACTGAAAAATCCCAAGCTACCAGCAATAATGGTATCGCCCTCTTCCAGCAAATTACACAGCACGGCTTCCGCGCCGGAAAAGCCAGAGCCAGAGACGCAGAGTGTCATCTCGTTCCTGGTCTGGAACATCCAGCGCAGCATCTGTGCCGTTTCTTCGAGCATGCCAAAAAATTCGGGGTCCATGTGTCCGAGTTGTGGTGCCGAGGCGATACGTAGTATCCTTGGGTCAACGTTGCAGGGACCAGGGCCGAGCAGCAACCTGTACGTCGGATTGAGTTCAGCAATGGTATCCTCTTGTATAGTCAGCTTTCCCGCGATCATTTGTGCCATAGAGACTGCCTACCTTTCAAACTATCCTACCTTCACCTCTTCTTCAAACAGGTGTTGTAGTTTGTCCGCCTGATCCACTGTGATCAGGTTATCAATAAATTCGTCGAGCTCACCATTGAGCACGCCGGGTAGATTATGCCGTGTTAGACCAATGCGATGATCGGTGACACGGTCTTGTGGGTAATTGTAGGTCCGAATTTTCTCGCTGCGATCACCGGTTTGCACCTGTGAACGTCGCGTCTTGCTCAATTCTTCCTGTCGTTTGGCCTCCTCTAGATCCCAGAGGCGAATCTTGAGTACGCCAAGAGCCTTGAGCTTGTTTTTGAGCTGTGACTTCTCGTCCTGACAGGTTACGACTAATCCGGTGGGCAGGTGTGTGATACGCACAGCGGAATCCGTGGTGTTCACACTTTGTCCACCATGTCCGGTAGAACGATAGACATCCACACGGATATCGTTCTCTTTAATGTCAATCTGGATCACGTCATCAGCTTCCGGCAGAACGATGACCTTGGCTGTCGATGTATGAATACGTCCATTGGCCTCGGTAACGGGGACGCGCTGGACGCGATGGGTACCGCCTTCATACTTCATGCGGTTATAGACGCCCTTCCCCTTGATAACAAAGGTAACGTCTTTCATTCCCCCTTGCCCCGTTTCGTTGATATCCAGAATTTCAATTTTCCAGCGTCTTCCCTCCGCGTAACGGTTATACATGCGGAAGAGTTCGCCGGCAAACAGGGCCGCCTCATCGCCGCCTGCACCACCTTGGATGGTGACGATAGCATTTTTCTCATCCATGATATCTTTGGGTAATAGGGAAACTTTAACCTCTTCGAGAATTTCTTCTTTGACGGCTTTGAGCCGCTCGATCTCTTCAAATGCCAGATCGCGCATCTCGGGGTCGTCACCATCATACAATTCCTGGGCTTCGGCGATGCGTTTATCGTTCTCAACCAGTTCATGGTATTTGTTGACGACATATTCAAGCTCGGCATGCTCACGTCCATAGCGTTGCAACTGTGGAATGTCGTCAAGTACCTCTTGCTGGGCCATTAAGTTATTGAGTTCTTCATAGCGCTGGGCCAGGCTGGCCAGCTTATTCATTAAGTCCATGGGTTCTATACTCCTCGAAATTTTCTCCCGATCCGCCCCAAATAGCTATGCTTTCTGTATAATGGCTAGCGATTTCATTTCTCATGATATCCATAGCATTCATGACATCATGGTATCATATTTTTCGGGCTGTCGGAGCGGACGATTTGCTCTTACTTTATGGAAGGTGTAATGCTGCAAGTGACGGTAAATACAATGTCGTCAAGCAGCGGTGGTGTGTTGGAGGCAGGTGGCAGCATTGCTACCCAGCGGTGAGCAGGTAACGAGTGGAAACATATGGTACAACTGATGCATGCGACACATGCAGGGCTTGTGAATTCTTCCTGACGCCCACAAGGGGCGTCACTACACGATGGAGAGGGCAGGCCCGTTGAGATGTAGTGACGCTCCTTGTGGGCGTCAGGAAGACCATGGAAGAATGGCCTTTCCCCGCTAATTCGCTATGCTGTATATGTCTTCTCATAACCTTATTATAGCATGTTTTGTGGCGCAATAAAAAACATGGGGTAACTATTTTTGTATTCATCTATGTTAATGATAACGTAGAGTATATAGAGATGTATTCCCCTAGCACAAAGATGTCGCGAACGCACAGCACTGTTACCACCAGAGTGTTTCTCTATTCCGAGAGGATATGTTTATGAATGATAAGCAACGTGGTGGGGATTCGACCGATACAGTTGACACGAAACCGGAGAAGGGATCCGACACATCCGCACCATCTTCGGACAATGTGCCGGGACTGGACAATGCTGACCGCAAGGAGGTCGCAAAGCGCAGGAATATCAGTGCAATCGTTGTTCACGAGACTATTCGTGAGGAGGGCGAACAGGAGCTACGTCGTAGCAGCAGCACTTTAGCCTGGTCTGGTCTGGCTGCTGGACTCTCCATGGGCTTCTCGCTCGTGGCTCAGGGATTGCTCCGCGCCCACTTGCCCACGACACCTTGGAGTCCACTCATCGATAATCTGGGATATAGCGTAGGGTTTCTGATCGTGATTTTGGGTCGCCAGCAGTTGTTTACCGAGAACACGCTGACGGTCATTTTACCTTTGTTGGCCCATCCCGATAGACAGACTTTTTTGCAGGTCGCACGCTTGTGGTTTGTGATCCTGGCTACTAACCTTGTCGGTGGCTTTCTTTTCGCTGTGATTATCGCGCATACTGCTCTTTTCGCGCCGGAAGTTCAACGCTCATTTGTCGAAATTGCGCGCATTTCGCTGCAAAGTGGCTTTGGCATGACGATGCTACGCGGAATATTCGCTGGATGGCTCATCGCGCTGATGGTTTGGCTGCTGCCGGCGGCTGAGGGAACGCGGTTACACATCGTCATCATCATCACCTATCTGGTGACGCTTGGCGGCTTTGTACATATCATTGCTGGCTCGATTGATGTGTTCTATCTTATCAATATCGGAGCCGCTTCCTGGTGGACCTATTTCGTCGGCTTCATGCTCCCTACGCTGTTTGGAAACATCATCGGCGGTATAACGCTCGTCGCAGCCCTCAACTTTGCCCAGGTGGCTAGCAGAGACAAATGAAGCAAAGAGGATTTGCTTCAATGAAGCAGAACAAATATGATGATCTCGCATTCTTCGCCAACTACAGTCAAATGGCTCGTTCAACTGGTGGACTGGATGCCAAGATGAGAGTACACAGCAGGAGACAAACCTAGCACCCCCCAACGATTTTGTGACCCACCTCATACCTTTATGCTTACCATAAAGGTATGATCTTAGTATATGGTACTCTGTCCCTCTTCATGTGACGAGCAGGAGAACCCTGTCTGGGGGACAGGTATCAGAGGGCGGCAGCCCTTTGACTGGGTTCTAGGGCTGTGCCCTAGTTTTCTCTCCTTCACCCTCCTGCCGCCGAAGGCGGCAAGTCAAATGAAGCGGAACAGAGCAATAGAATAGTTGAGAGAACTTCTCTGTAGCCTGAGGTGACAAGGAAGCCTGAGAATGAGATAATGTATTCACAATGGCAACCTTTTTTTGAAGAGAGGCAAGGATTATGCGTTTTTGTTTTATTCTGGAAAAGAAGTATGTTGATAAGCCAATGCCAATGGTTGTGGCAGATCAGTTAGAGCAATGGGGACATCAAATAGCGGTCATCCAGCCGTATTCCGCCATTACAAGCTTGACAGAGCTAGCTCTGGCTGATTATGACGCCTATGTATTGAAAACGGTCTCGGATGGCCCCGGCTTAACCATTTTAGAAGCGGCTGAGGCGGTTGGTATTCCTACGATCAACAATTCTCGCGCTATTCGCCTGATACGTGATAAAGCGGTTGCCGTCGCTTTTGCCCAGGCCAAAGGGCTCCCCGTGCCACAAACCTACTTTGTGGGGCATCCTCGCGCCTTAAAAGAGCTGCCACAAAGCATGTATCCTGTGGTAGTCAAACCAAGTAACGGCACCGCCATGCAAGATATTCACCTGGTGCGCACAGCGGAGGAGATGGCACAACTCAAGCTAGACCACACCTGCTTCTACTTGGCGATGCGTTACGTGGAGAACGCGGGCTATGATATCAAGCTCTATGTGACAGGCCAAGAGGTTCACGCGATGACCAAAACCTCACCGCTGCACGGGGTCGCCGTTGAGCAGGAGATACCGGTCACTCGTGAGATGCTCACCCTGGCCCGCCGCGTAGGACAGGTTTTTGGCCTGGATATCTATGGTATCGACGTGCTGGAGACTGCGCAAGGGCTGATGCTGGTGGATATCAACGACTTCCCCAGCTTTTATGGTGTGCCGCGCAAAGTCATCTGTATCGCTGAATACATTCTCCATGCCGCTTATCGCGCACGGCTTGAACGCGAGCGGCGGCTAACTCGTTCTATTCATCGCCACAAAACGCTCCATCGGCAAGATGCAAAAATTATCCCAGCCGAGCCCATCGTTTTGAGCGACAAAGTGAAGGCCACGCAATTGATTTAAGTGCCTGATATGAAACCTCTTGCGACTTTGTTGCGTGCTTTAGATGTAAGCTATAGATGTGATCTATAATCAACATAAAGTACGTTGGAAGGAGCAATAAACTATGACAAAAAATACTGCTCAGTTTAATGGCATGTCCGCACAGGATGTCAAGGGTAAAGCCATGGATACGGCGCAGGCGGCTGCCTCTGCTGTGCAAGATAATGTGCAGACAGGTCTGGCGAAAACACAGGATATGCTCGCCGTCGGTCTCGATGTAGCCCAGGAACTGCTGAAGCGCAACGCGAAACAGAACAGCAAAAATCTGAAGAAGGCTAAGAAGAACGCGGGACTCATACAGGGTGCAATCCAGGATAATGTACAGTCGAGCCTATCAAAGACGCAAGCGACACTGCAAACTAGCCTCGGAGTTGCGCAGGATGTGCTGAATAAGAACATCAAAAGTGCCAACAAGAATGTGAATAAGAACATCAAAAGTGCTAGCAAGAATGTGCAAAAAGCCCAGAAGGGTTTGAGCCAACTGCAAGATTCCCTGCAAAGTAATGTACAGTCGGGGCTGTCAAAGTCGCAAGACACCCTCCAAAGCGGCTTGGGCGCGGCACAAGCGGTGCTCGACAAGAGTACGAAAAATGCGAGTAAGAACCTGAGCAAGGTCATGGACAATGTAAAGGATGCTCAGGACTCAATGCAGGACAAGATCGAAAGCTACCAGCGCAAGCGGCGAACCGCGAAATTCTTGTTCCGCACCGGATTGGTAGCAGGACTGGTCATGGTGTTGCTGTTTACGCCAATCCCAGGCGCCGAAGTTCGTCGTCAACTGGGCGATCTTGTTCAGCAACTAAAAGAGCAGTCTCAGGGAATGATTGAACGCTTCTCCGCTTAACATTTCCTCGCTATGAACGCTCTGTAGGGGCCGCTTTAGCGCGGGCACGGGCCGATAAATCGGCTAGTGGGCGCGCTAAAGCGGCCCCTACGTTTGCTTGCTACGCCCAATGTTTAGTTCAGGCGTTTGACGTGGGCAATGTCATTCATGACAAAGAGCACGCGCTGCTTACCGGAGACGCGCACGACAGTAATAGACGTATTGGCGGCGGGAAAGAAGAAATCTTTGTCCAGCCCCAACACCTCGGCGGCATAGGCGTTGATAACGCCGCCATGGGCAAAGGCGATGATGCGTTCGCCGAGGTGATTGTTTGCGATCTCATCTAGCGCGTTGACAACGCGCTGGCGAAACGCTTTAGAGGGCTCGCTATTTTCGATGCTATCCCAGTTACCGCTTTCTCCAGCGACGCGAATAATATCAAACTGGCGCTCCTGCAATGCTTTGGACAGTGCGGCGATATCTTGCTTGTCGCTGGGGAGAGGACGAATATCCCCCAACCGAATTTCACGGATATCGCTGACGATGGTGGGTGTCATCCCCCAGCGTTCGGCTAGGGGAGCTGCAGTGTCCTGGCAACGGCGCAATGGGCTGCTATACATGGCGTCAAAGTGCAGGGGCGCGAGCCGTTCCGCCAGTGCCTGGGCCTGTTCGCGCCCGATACTGCTCAACGGTAAATCGTCATAGATACCGCTGGGAATGAGTTCATCGGGGCCGGGCAGTGCGTCACCATGGCGCACAATAAACAATTCAGCAGCATTCTTGCGCTGCAATAAAAATGGATCTGCCATAAATGTTGTTGCATTCCTTTGGAAAATAGGGTGCAATTCACTGCACCTGTGCATTGTGACAAACTCGTAGTGCCCGGCGCGCCAGCGCGGGGACACCTTCATCTAAACGGGCAAAGAAGGGATCATCGGTAGTGCCGGAGCGATGGCGCGAATAGCTGCCCTCTAAGAGAATCGCCAGCTTCCAGATGGCTAAAGCTTCGTAGAAAGCCATATCCCGCACAGTTCGCCCAGTACGCTCAGCGTAATAATCGGTGATCTCTTTCCGCGTCAGAAACCCTGGCTGCTCCATGGCTCGCCACACATCGGAGGCGAAATCGGGTTCCGGGTCCCCTGGCTCACGCCAGAAGGAGAGCAAGTAGCCCACATCGGCCAGAGGATCACCGATGGTCGCCATCTCCCAATCAAAGATCGCTATCACACGCGGTTCGTCGTTTGACAGCATGACATTGTCCAGACGAAAATCGCCATGCACGATCGTGGCGGGTCCTGATGCTGGCATATGTCCAGCGAGCCAGGCGGTAACGGCATCTAAATCGGGCAGTGGGCGTTGGCGCGACTTCTCAAGCTGTCCGCCCCAACGGCGCAATTGACGTTCTAGATAGCCCTCTGGTTTGCCGAAGTCTCCGAGGCCGATAGCACGCCAATCCGCCCCATGCAGTGCAACCAGCGCATCCATCAAGGCAATACTGATGGCCTGTCGTCCGGCGACACCGTCGGCGTAGGACGGTAACTCATCACGTGCGACGATGCCATGCACACGTTCCATCAGATAGAATGGTGCATCAATCACATTGGTATCTTCACACGCTAGTACGACCCGTGGCGTTGGCACAGTGGTGGTATTCAGTGCTTTTAGTACGCGATACTCGCGTAGCACGTCGTGGGCGGTAGGAAGTAATGGCCCACGTGGAGGGCGGCGCAAGACCCATTCCTGTGTACCTCTCTGAATGAAAAATGTCTCATTGGAATGCCCACCGCTAATACGAGTGACTTCCAGGGGAGCATCTTCGCCCGCTATATGGTGCGCAAGGTACTGGCGCAGGTTCTCTTCATGTATCAAGGGAGGAAGTGTGGTCATTTATTATGACGTCCTTTCTCTATATGCTCTGTCAAGAAATAGCCGTAGGGGCCGCTTTAGCGCGCCCACGGGCCGATTTATCGGCGCGAATCCGACGTGGGTACGGGCCGATTATTACCTGTCCCCCGGACAGGGTGCGGCGGTGGCGGCGATAAATCGCGCCCTACGGATGGCCTAAATAGTAAGTTAAGGTTCATTTTTAACGCGTCAACTCTTTGATCACTGTCCTTGCCAGGGAACGTTTGTGGACTTCATCGGGGCCATCAACGATGTGCAGCGTGCGTCCATGCGCCCACATCGAGGCCAAGGGGAAGTCTTCAGACAGGCCAGCACCGCCGAAGGCCTGGATGGCACGATTGACGACATTGGTAAAGACGGCGGGCCCGGCGATTTTGATCATGGCGATCTCTTTTTGTGCCGCTTTTTTGCCAATTGTATCGATCATCCAAGCAGTTTTGAGCGTCAAGAGACGGGCCTGCTCGATCTCCAATTGTGATTGGGCAATCCAATCTTGCACGATGCCTTGTTCTGAAAGCGGTTTCCCAAAAGCTATACGCGAGGAGGTACGCTGGCACATCAGTTCCAAGGCGCGTTGCGCCCCGCCAATGGCGCGCATACAATGGTGAATGCGTCCGGGGCCAAGACGCGCCTGAGCAATGGCAAAACCGCCGCCCTCTTCGCCCAGCAAATTGCTGACCGGCACCCGCACATTCTCAAAGCTCAATTCGCAATGGCTCTCGTTGTCTACATAGCCCATCACTTTCAGGTTGCGCACAATCGTGAAGCCGGGCGTGTTGCGCGGCACCAGCACCATACTTTGTTGCCTGTGCTTGTCAGGGTTCTGGGGGTCTGTTTTGCCCATCACGATAAATATTTTGCAGCGTTCGCGGGCCGCGCCCGATATCCACCACTTGCGCCCGTTCAAGACATATTCATCGCCTTCACGACGAATGGAGAACTGGATATTGGTGGCATCCGAGCTGGCAACGTCTGGTTCGGTCATGGCGAAGGCCGAGCGAATCTCGCCATTGAGCAAAGGCTGTAGCCATTGTCGCTGCTGCTCCGGCGTGCCGAATTGGGCCAATATCTCCATATTGCCCGTGTCCGGTGCGGCGCAGTTAAAGACTTCGGATGACCAGCTAACTCGACCCATGACCTCTGCCATCGGCGCGTATTCCAGATTGGTCAGGCCCGCGCCGAACTCTTCGTCGGGCAGAAAAAGGTTCCAGAGGCCTTCCGCCCTGGCCTTTTCCTTCAACTCATCGACGATTTCAGCATGGTGGTGCGGGTCGCCAGAGGCGGTGATTTGATCTTCGTAGGTTTGCTCGTTGGGGTAAATATAACGCTCCATAAAGTCGTTTAATTGTTTCAGCAGTGCGTTGACCTTCTTTGAATACGCGAAATCCATCGTTGAACCTCCTTGTACACTGTAGACTCGATCACCTCGATCACCTTGATCACCTCGATCACCTCGATCACCTCGAGCACCTCGAGCACCTTGATCACCTTGACTATACCACATGTAGGGTTGAGGTTGTGGCAGGCTAAAAGCCAGCCGCAACCTCAACCCTTCCTATTCTCTGCATCCTGAAAATGTAATTTCACAAATTCCCAAATTATGTCGATAATTTGGGAATAATGGCCTTCATCACAGCGTTATCATCAGTGTTAGCAATCAGGATGATAGAGTGCTAGACAAGCTGCGGTTTATCTGCTATAATCTAGCAGTCACACCTTGAGTCTGCTAAAACAAGATGTGAAAGACCATCTATAGTGAGGAGCTATACTTAAATGATTTGTGAACGTTGTCAAAAAAATCCCGCTCGCATGCGCGTAGATGAGATAGTCAATGGTCGTCGTGTGCAACACTACCTTTGTCAGTCTTGTATTGATGAATTGATGGGTGCCGCGATGGAGCAGATGGGTGGTCCAAATGGGCAAGATAGGCCCGAAGGAATGCCATTCGGTTTCGCTCCTAATAGCAACAATTCCGCCTCTGCCGCCAACGGAGTCAATACGGCTACCGCTGAGCGACAGGCTAAACATAGTAAAACACCAACCCTGGACCAGTTTGGTCGTGACCTTACCGCCGAAGTGACGGAAGGGAAGCTCGACCCGGCAGCAGGACGTGACCGTGAATTGCGGCGTGTAATAACTGTACTTGGTCGCCGCCAGAAGAACAATCCGGTGCTGGTTGGTGAGCCTGGTGTGGGTAAAACCGCCATTGTCGAAGGACTGGCGCGGCGTATCCAGGAAGGTAATGTACCTGCCACACTGCGTGGCAAACGCATCATTTCGCTGAATATTGGTGGCATGGTTGCCGGTGCGATGTTCCGTGGACAGTTTGAGCAGCGTATCAAATCGATCCTTGAGGAATTGCGCGAGGCCAAAGATGTCATCGTCTTTATCGACGAACTGCACACCGTGGTAGGCGCGGGTGCTGCTGAAGGAGCGGTTGGTGCTGGCGACATGCTGAAACCCGCCTTAGCGCGCGGTGAACTGCATTTGATTGGCGCAACCACGCTGGATGAGTATCGCAAACATATTGAAAAAGATGCCGCCCTGGAGCGTCGTTTCCAGCCTGTGAAGGTAGATGAGCCTTCAGAGGAAGAGGCGATGGATATGCTACGCATTGTGCGTGCCAACTACGAGGCACACCATGGCGTCAGCATTACCGATGATGCCATCGAAGCTGCGGTGAAACTCTCTGATCGCTATATCAATGATCGTTTCTTGCCCGACAAGGCCATTGACGTCATGGATGAAGCAGCGTCGGCTTTGCGGCTGGATGCAAGCGAGAAGGGCATCGTTACGCCGAACCTATTGGCTGACCTTGAAGCTGAACTGGCTGATATCCAATCTAAGAAAGAAGCCGCGGCCAATGCCGAAGATTATGAGCATGCCGCAAAACTGCGCCAGCATGAACTGTTGACACAGGGCAGACTGGATAATGCACGTGCCGAGTCGAAGGATATCGTGACCTTGATTGTCACGCCTGAGCATATCGCGCATGTCGTTGAGACCTGGACCGGTGTACCGGTCAGCCAGATGCTGGAGAGTGAACGTCACAACCTGCGTAACCTGGAAGCTGATTTGCGCAAGCATGTCGTTGGACAGGACGAGGCTATCAGTGCGGTAAGTCGTGCTATTCGCCGCTCGCGTGCCGGATTGAAAGATCCGAAACGCCCAATTGGTTCATTCCTGTTCCTTGGCCCAACTGGTGTTGGTAAGACGGAACTGGCGAAGGCTCTGGCGGCTGAACTCTTTGGTGGTGTGGATAACTTGATCCGCTTGGATATGTCAGAGTACATGGAGCCACATACCGTTGCGCGTCTATTCGGGAGCCCTCCGGGCTACGTTGGACATGACGATGGTGGTCAGTTGACCGAGCAAGTGCGCCGTCGCCCCTATAGCGTCATCTTATTGGACGAGGTGGAGAAGGCCCATCCAGAGGTCTTCAACGCTCTGTTACAGATTATGGACGATGGGCGTTTGACGGATGGTCAGGGTCGTACGGTGGACTTCAAGAATACCGTGGTGATTATGACCAGCAATGCTGGTAGTTCGGAACTCAAACGGGCCGTCCGCATCGGTTTCTCAACGAAGAAGGATGGCGAAGTACGCGATGAGCAGCACGAGATCATGCGCTCGAAGGCCATTGAAGGTCTGAAGCACATGTTCCGTCCTGAGTTCATCAACCGTATTGACCAGATTGTGGTCTTCCATTCACTGGGCAAAACGGAACTCTATAGCATCGTTGATCTACTGTTGGCCCAGGTACGGACACGGCTCGCCGATCAAGGTATTGCCTTAGAGGTGAGCGATGAGGCACGGGACTTCCTGCTGAAGGAAGGTTTCGACGAGGAGTATGGTGCGCGTCCATTGCGCCGTGCCATCCAGACCAACGTTGATGATGCCCTGGCTGATGCCTTGCTTGCCGAAGAGATTGCCGCTGGTCAGACAGCTCTGCTAACTGTCCACGATGGTCGTATCGCCGTCGAGGCACAACAGACAATCGTCGCACAGGCCGCGTAATTGAAAAGTGCATCCTAAAAACGAGGGCGCGTGATTATTCACGCGCCCTCATTTTATTTTTGGACACTCTATGCACACTCTGGGAATTGAATAGCAGAGGTACGTGTTGCTAGTCTATAGAATAGTAAAATATGACAGTAATACCTGTAGGGCGCGATTTATCGCCGCCACCGCCGATTTATCGGCGCGAATCCGCCGTGGACACGGGCCGATAAATCGGCCCCTACGCTAGGTTTAGTATGTAGAGAAAGGAACCAAACTGTATGGCTTCGCAAAACAACATTAAATTGTATGGTACGAACTGGTGTAGCGATTGTAAGCGCAGCAAAAAATTCTTGGGAGAGCAGCGCATCCGCTACGAATTTATCAATATCGAAGACGACCAGGAAGGCCAAGCCTTTGTGCAAAAAGCGCAGAACGGAGGACTGAGCATCCCTACCATCGTCTTTGACGACGGATCACTCCTGATAGAGCCCTCCAATGCCGACCTGGCAACGAAACTGGGCTTGGAGACGAAGGCCAAATGTGAATTTTATGACCTCATCATCATCGGTGGTGGACCAACGGCATTGACTACGGCTATTTATGCCGCTCGCGACGGATTCGATGTGCTCATCATCGAGCGCAGTGGTTTGGGCGGGCAAGCTGGCATTACTGAGCGGTTGGACAACTATCCGGGCTTCCCCGAAGGGGTGACAGGCGCGGAGTTCGCGGAACGGGTGATCGAGCAAGCTAAGCGTTTTGGGGTCGAAATGCTCTCGGCGCAGAACGTGGTCAGCGTTGGCAATGACGAGGATGCCCATTTTGTCAAAACCGAAGCCGGTCATATCTACCGCAGCAATGCTGTCTTGCTGGCGACTGGTTCGACCTATAAGCGGCTCGGCGTGCCAGGGGAAGAGGATTATATTGGGGCAGGAGTCCATTTCTGCGCGACATGCGATGGCCCATTTTACAAAGGGCGCGAGGTCGCTGTAATCGGCAGCGGCAACAGTGCGGTGGAAGAGGCAGCCTTCCTGACACGTTTCAGTTCCAAGGTCACAATTTTGGCGCGTGGTGCCGAGTTGAACGCCAATAAAATTGCCGTCGATAAAGCAATGAACTCACCTGAAATGGCAGTCCGTTTCAATACCGAGGTGGTGGAGTTCAAGGGGAGCAACAATCACCTGGATGCGGTAGTGGTGAAGGACAGGAAGACGGGTGAGACGAGCGAGTTGGCCGTGCCGGGAACCTTTGTTTTCATCGGCCTCTCTCCCAATAGCGGCCCATTTCGCGACGTGGTCAAAGTTGATGCGCAGGGCTTTATTCTGACGGGCATTGATTTCCAGACCAGCACAGAAGGCATTTTCGCGGCGGGCGATGTGCGCGCGGGCAGCACTAAGCAACTGGTCAGTGCCGCCGGCGAGGGCGCAGCGGTGGCGTTATCCATACGCGAGCATTTGCGTGGGCACGACGCAATCACGATGGAGAAAGCATTGATGGGTGCGGTATAAGGGTAAGTTCAGCAAAGCGGAAATCTCCAATGCCATCGACGATGGCATTGGAGATTTCCGCTTTGCTGTGCCTAAAGGCTACAAAACTGCTAGCGAGAATGGAGAGCAAGAACTCTGGCGTCCGCAAGAAGCTCTCCTACTGTACGACGGTAGCGGAACCTCTTGCGGGTGCCAGGTGTAAGCACCATACGTTACTACATCAATCCTTTGCTCTGCAAGAACGTTGTCGCTACTTCTTTGACAGCCTCTGCTACGGACATACCAGTGGCCTTTTTGGTTGCGACCTGCTGTTGCAGCATGATGCTGACATCAGTGGTCAGGTCTGGAGCCAGCGGGTTCAAGATCGTCGCGATATCGGGATGCGCTGTTAGCACGGCATCTCGCACGATAGGGGCTGGATTGAAGGCCGGGAAGCCATTCTTATCATCCTGCAAGAAGACAAAGTTCTGCTGTGGTACCGTGGCATCTGTGCCATAGCAGACGTTGAACTGAGCTTGGTTCGCTTGGACGGCGGAGAAGCCAATGGCGTAATTCACAGTCTGGGTCTTCTTGAAGCTCTTTGTTGTGAAGCTATAGGTCTTTTGCAGGTTGTCAACGAAGGATATACCATCACTAGGTGACTCGAGAGTATATTGCGAGACCTTCGGTGCCAACTGCGAGATCGTAGTGATACCGAGGCTCTGAGACAGACTTTTCGAGGTACAGATGGCATAGCCGTCATTCAGCGGGGCGGAATCGAGCCAGGTAATTTTAAACTGCTGCTCGAAGCCAGTTTTCACCGCCTGGTAATCCTTCTGCGGGTCATACGTGGAAGCAATATTCAGTACATTGAGGCCTGTGGCGGTGAACTCTGGATAGAGGTCGATGTCGCCATTTTTGATCGCCGCGATATTGAAAGGGGTGTTGCCAAAGGCCAATTTCTCGTTGACCGTGTAGCCTGCTTTACGCAGTAACAGGCTATACATTTCGGTGAGCAACTGTGCCTCGACATCCTTTTTCCCTCCAACGGTGACTGTACCTTTGGCAGGGGTGGTACCATTGACAGTGCCACCACCGCCAGTGCTTCCACACGCTGCCAGGATCAGCATTGGTAGGAAAACAAACAGGGCGAGAACCTTAACCCGCCAGTGTTGTTTGTGGGGAGCCATAATTTCCTCCTCGTGATAAAAGACAAAAAAGTCGTTGGCTCAAAACGCTAGTTGCGGTATTGGTGCCAACGGGCTGAGCTATGCTTTAGCTATATCCACCTTTTCCTGTAGGCGCAAGCCCTCAGGGGTTAGTAGGCGTTGTAGCCAACTCATAACTAGCTCTATCATCATTGCCAGTATTGCTACCGGAATAGCACCGGCAAGGATTTCCGCGTTTTTAAACGTATTGACCCCGTCAACAATATAGTCGCCGTAGCCGCCAGCACCAATAATCGCCGCCAAAGTGGCTGTTGCCACGATCTGGACGGCAGAGGTGCGTACCCCGGCGGCGATGATGGGTAGTACCAACGGCGTCTGGATACGAGTAATACTCTGCCATGTGGTCATACCTATGCCCTTAGCCGCGTCAATGGTGGCGGGGTCGATGCCACGGATGCCGGTGTAGGTATTCAAAAGAATAGGCGGTATGCCTAAGATGACCAGGGCGACGATCGTGGGTGGATCTCCGGTGTGCAGGATAGGAATAACGAGGATGAGGAAGGCGATAACCGGAATTGCCCGCATCAAGCCGCTGATATTGACAGCGATAAAAGCCGCGATAGGACTGCGCGAGACGGCCACGCCCAGTGCTACGCCAATGACAATCGCCAGCACAATGGAGATAGCGCAAATTTGCAGGTATTCGATGGTGTGTCCAATAAAATCATTGTTGGGATCAACGATAAATTGGCTCACATCCCTAGCAGTTTGCGCGGTATTCTGTACGAGGTCAATGATATATTGTATGACATTCATAGCAAAAGCTCTCCTCTAGGCAACAGATAACGCGCTGCGGCCCCGATTGAGGGCGATTTGCACTCCCAACAGAATGAGATCGGCAACGATAGCAAGTAGACCCATTAAGATACCACCCGCACTGATAGCATCGAAATCGCGCGAGTCGAGGTTATTGAAGATCAAGTCACCCAAGCCACCCTGACCTGCCAGCGAGGCGAGAGAGGCGATGCCAATGGTTGTCACCGTGGCAATGCGAATACCGGCCACAATGACAGGCAAAGCCAGCGGTAACGTAACACGCCACAGTATTTGGCTACGACTCAGACCCATGGCACGTCCAACTTCGATGAGCAAAGGATCAATACCATTGACGGCGGCGGCAGTGTTGCGGATCAAAACAAGTTGCGTGTAGATGACAAGGGGGATGATGACGGTAGCAGCAGTCAAGTGCGTGACGGTGATAAGCACGCCAATCAAGGCGATGCCAGGAATGGTATACAGCAACCCGGTGATCGTAATGATCGGTAGGTAGAGACGGCGAAAGCGCACCACTAGTAGGCCCAAAGGAATAGCGATGATGATCGAGATGAGCATCGTGATACCAACGAGATTGAGATGTTGTAGGAATAGGTTGGGGATGCTTTCAGGATCGGTGAGATCGTAGTTGTAGCCGCTCAGCAGATAATGCATACTTCTCCTTTACCGGTTATTTTTAGCCACGAACAACATAATACAACATGAGCTAGCCACAAAAAAATTCCGTTTAGTGTTTTTGCCATGTAAAGATACGTTACGAATGGGCTTTTACTCACCATTACTGTGTGGAGCAGACTCTTCGGAAGTTGAGAGTGGTAGGCATACAGTAAAGAGAGAGCCCTTTCCCTCCGTGCTTTCCACGGTGATGTTGCCACCGTGCTGGGCCACGATTTGCTGCGCGCTGCTTAGGCCGATGCCTGTACCTTTAATACTGCGCGTGACATTGGCAGCGCGATGGAATCGTTCAAAGATATAGGGGAGGTCAGCGGCGGGAATACCGATACCGTGATCTTGAATAGCAATAACGGCTTGCGGAACGTTATCTACCTCCTGTTGCGAAATCCCTACTAGAATATCGTCTCCCTGGGGGCTATATTTGATCGCGTTCGAGATGAGATTGGCGAACACGCGCTCAAGATGGGCGGTATCCCACTGCCCGACTAATGTTGCGCGGTTGGAGTGTAACAGGAGTTTGTGACGCATGGTTGTCTGTTGTTGGGCAGCGACCACCTGTCGCACGAGATCAACGACATCGGTTGGCTGAGGATCAAGGTCAAGATGCTGTCCCATTTGCAGACGCGCCATACTCAGCAATTCGTTAATTAACCGCGTCATTTTTGTCGAAGTTTCATCAATCCTGGCCAGCCCATCAATAAGTTGCTCAGTGTTGAGCACGTCGCCACGTTTTACCATGCGGCCTAGCAACTGAGCATAGCCTTTAATAGTGCCAACGGGATTTTTTAGATCATGCGAGACGAGGGAGAGCAATTCATCGCGCCCGTGGATGGCATCTTGTGCTTGCTGGTAAAGGTGAGCATTTTCGATAGCCACAGAAGCCATTTGGGCGATCTGTATGAGTATAGCCTCGTCCT
The DNA here is from genome assembly GCA_038209195.1 of Ktedonobacterales bacterium. Classification (GTDB taxonomy): domain Bacteria; phylum Chloroflexota; class Ktedonobacteria; order Ktedonobacterales; family Ktedonobacteraceae; genus JBBQXY01. The sequence goes on from JBBQXY010000006.1 coordinate 24,297, forward strand.
CTGCTGTGAAATCACTACCGTCGTATTTATCTGAGAGTTGGATCAGGCCCAGATTCTGTCCATTGCGCCCGATCAATGGCACAGCGAGCCAGCCGCGCATGGGTGGTCGCTCCTGTGCTTCTTTGCTAAAGCCAAGCCAGGCTGCGTGCCGCTCAAGCTCAGCTTGTGAAAGGCGTACTACTTTATTATTGTTGAAAACGACGCCATAGATGCCGGAACCATCAATCTGTATTTCTGCATCGCGCCAGGAGGCATAGGTGTTGGAGAGGGAGATGGCGTTGATAGCCTGCGTCCAATTGCCTTGTGGAACCCTAGAGGTGATGCCCTGGTGTGCGCCGATAATTGCCCGCGCCTTGTCGGTTATAAGCCATAAAATCTCTTCACTGGAGAGCGTCGAGTTGATTGCTAGAGCAGCGTTCGCTAATTTTTGCAAGCGGTCGGTATGTTGTTGGCTGCGCGCTGTTGCTTCATTACGCATTTGAGCGATTTCCAGGTGAGCTTTGACACGGGCCAGCAGTTCCCGTGCGGAAAATGGTTTGACTAGATAGTCATCCGCTCCCGCCTCTAGCCCCTCAATAGCTGCTTCCTCTCCGGCGCGGGCCGAAAGTAAGATAACGGGTACCGATTGGGTGTGGGGATTCGAGCGTAATGCGTGGAGCAGTTGAAAGCCATCGAGTTCAGGCATCATCAGGTCACTGATGACCAGGTCTGGCTTCTGCTCGAAAGCTGCCGCCAGTGCCATGGCCCCGTTAGAAACAGCTTGTACGCTATAGCGAGTACTGAGCAGACGTTGCACGTAGTCACGCATATCGGCGTTGTCGTCCACCAGCAGAATAGAGGCACCAGGTCTTTCCGTCGCTTCTTGGACTTCATTGGATGGTATCTCTGTATCAGAGACCGCTTGCTCTACATCCGCAGTTTCGAGTACAAGCTCACCAGTTGTACGCGTGTTGCTTTTAGGTAGCCAGCGCAGGGCATCCTCGATGAAAGGCGCGGCACCTATAGCGGTTGATTGCTCTGTCCGTGTTGTGCCGATACGGTCACTGGGGAGATGAGCAGAACCCAGTGGGATAGTGATGGTAAAGGTAGTTCCTTCGCCGAGAACACTTTCAACGTGTATAGTGCCGCTGTGTAGTTTGACCAACTCATTGACCAAGGCAAGACCAATGCCAGAGCCTTCGTGAGTGCGTGCTTTTGCTCCCCGAATACGGTGGAAACGCTCGAAAAGATGCGGCAACTCTTCCTGGGAGATACCTGTACCCGTATCACGGACGCTTAAGAGGACAGCAATGTCCTTCTGGTGCAGCGACACGGTGACCTGGCCCATGAAAGTGAATTTAAAGGCGTTGGAGAGCAGGTTGAGCACGATTTTTTCCCACATGTCCCGGTCTATATAGACCAGTTCAGGTAGGGGTGAGCATTCGACAACAAATTGTAGCCCTGCCTGTTCCATCGCGGAACGAAAGGCACTCGCCAGATCAGTAGTGAAGGCTGCCAGGTCTGTGGGTTCATAGATCGCCTCTGTGCGTCCGGCTTCAATGCGAGAAAAGTCGAGCAGCGTATTGACGAGTTTGAGCAAGCGTAAGCTGTTGCGTCTCACGATCTGTAAGCGTTCATATTGTAGTGGTGAAAGTGAGTCCTCGCCATCGACTAGAGCATCCTCAATAGGACCGAGCATGAGAGTGAGAGGAGTGCGGAATTCGTGACTGACATTGCTGAAAAAGGCTGTTTTCGCACGGTCGAGTTCGGCTAGCGCCTCTGCGCGAAGGTTTGCCTCATGGTATGCATTTGCCTTGCTTACCGATGTAGCGATCTGTTCGGCGGCAAGTTCGAAGAAATTGCGGTAGTCGTCGTCGAGTGCTCGCATGGGACTAATCCCTGCTATCAATATGCCATAAGGAGTAGGTAGCGCAGGGCGAGAGATGGGCAATACCAGCGCACAATGGGGCTGTGGGCCATCACTATAGACGTGAAACGGCTCAAAATGGATCGAGATATGTTCCACGATTACGGCTTGTTGTGTATAGGCAACATGGGCGAGAGGCCATTGCTTACCGTTGGGTGCTTCAGTTTTCAAATCAACGTGTGTTGGACTGGCTGGGGTATTGCTATCGAGGCCAAATCTGCCAGCCAGCGTAGCTATTTTGCCATCCTCCTCCAATATGTATAGTAAGGCAAAGGGGATATCGGCAGCATTTTGCGACAGTATGCCAGCGGAAATAGAGCAAGCCTCGGCGGCAATTTTCGCCTCGGCGGCATATTCCGCGAGGTCATGGAGCATCAGCAAGCGACGTTCGCTCAATACCTGGCGTGTCGTTTCTGTAACAGCAGTAAAGACCCCACCAATGCCGCCTGTTTCGTCACGTATAGGGCTGTAAGAGAAAGTGAAATAGCATTCCTCCGCGTAGCCATTGCGTTCGAGGGGCAGCATCTGATTATCTGACCAAGTGGCAGTACCGCTGTTTACAACGCCATGAAGCATAGGACCAATAATGTCCCAAATCTCTGGCCAGCACTCTTGACCCCTCTGACCCATTGCCTGTGGATGTTTGGTATCACCGAGTATCGGGCGGTAAGCATCGTTATAGAGCATGATAAGTTCGGGTCCCCACCAGATGAGCATGGGGAAACGAGAAGATAAACAAATACTGATCGTGGTACGTAAGCTCTGTGGCCAGTTCTCATGGGGACCAAGGGGCGTGTTTGACCAATCCAAGGAGCGCATGAGCTGTCCCATTTCTCCCCCCCCAGCAAAGATATCACTGGTCGCAGAAATATCGGCCTCAGCGGATATGCCATCCATCATCGCGTCTCCTGACGGTAGAGTCCTGCCATTCTTCTCATCTTCGCATAATATATGAGTTTATAGAATAATTCCACCGCCAGGTGGAACTGTTCTCACTATCTTATGGTAAGAAAAACTATGATAATAGGCGATTTTTTGCACTAAATCTATCTAGTACGCCTTTTCTATCTTGTATATTAATTGATAAGGTTGGAAATGTCAAACACAACAACAGGTGGGAAACTGTCAAAAGTTCTCTTCCTTGTACTCCTACATTGAGATTTTTGCGTTTCTTATCTTTTGGCGACTTCTTCACTCGTTTCAGTGCGGCGGAAGCGAGTAATTTCACGATTAATGCTGCTCAGTGTGACGTAGCCAACTGGTTCCTGGGTCTCTTCATCAAAAACCACTAGCTTGCTGCTATTGCTCTCGATTAACGAGAGCATAACTTGTAGCAAGGTCGCGCTGGATGAGCACCGTGGCTCATTCGCTGAAGCAGAGGTAAGGTTATTGTACTCGTTGTCCAGGGCCGTGGTGACCGGGAGATATTCCAATTGGCGCAGCATATTATCCGCGCCGACTAGCTTACGCACAAAGTCGTTGACAGGATGGGCCAGCAAGTCGATGGGAGTGCCAAGTTGTACCAGTTTGCCTTCGGAAAGGACAGCTATCTGGTCGCCGAGGCGAAAGGCCTCTTCAACGTCGTGGGTGACAAAAAGAATCGTTTTGTGCATGGTGCGGCGGATGCGCAGCAGTTCGTCCTGCATTCGTTCGCGTGTAATGGCGTCTAGCGCGCCAAAGGGTTCATCCATCAGCAGAATATCGGGGTCGGTAGAGAGTGCGCGTGCCAGCCCGACGCGTTGTTGTTGACCACCCGACAATTGGCGGGGGAAGCGACGGCGATATTCAGCAGGGTTCAGCCCGACCAGTTCGAGCAGTTCGTCAACACGCGCGGTCATCCGTTGCTTGGACCAACCAGAAATTTCGGCGGTAATGCGGATATTTTCGGCGATGTTCAGGTGGGGGAATAGCCCTGCTTGCTGAATAACGTACCCGATACGACGGCGCAGCGTAATGGGGTTTTCCTCTAAAATATTATGACCGTCGAACAAAATCCTGCCGGAAGTAGGCTCGATGAGCCGATTGACCATGCGTAATAGGGTGGTTTTGCCCGAACCGGATGTCCCCAGCAGCATACAAATAGAGCTTGCTTCCGTGCTTCCTTTGACTTCAAACGATACTGCATCAACGGCAGGTTTACTAGCCCCAGGATATTCTTTCGTCACTTTGTCAAACGTGATCGTCTCCACTCGTTGACGCTCCTCTCAATTAGGCGCAAAGTGTTGCGCTCCTACAAGTTTCAGCCATTATATGCAATAACCCTGGTAATTGCAAAAAAAATTCCCGTTCTGAGAAACCCGGCAAATGCTGATTTTTGCCAAAACGTAAAAATCCCCCAAGCCCCTCAGTGTTCACGTTAATCATTGTATATCATTGTATTGTATTGCGTTTATTTTGAGTTGGAGAGCCACATGCAGCGTAAAATTGTACACAAGCTTGGTATAGCGTTTGTCGTACTTGTAGTGGTTGGCATCAGTGCCTTTAGTATTAACATCATTGCCCAGGCCAGACAGGCAGCTCGTGTTCCTGTTCAAGGGCAAACGGTCCCACTGCTGAGCCACGCCCAATTACTCGGTGCTGCCAACGGAGCGCAGCCACTAAACCTCTCAATCGGGTTGCACCCACGCAACCAACCAGAACTGGATAATCTTTTACACAATCTTTATGATCCCAGTTCAGCCATGTTTCATCGTTTTCTGACACCGCAAGAGTTTTCCGATGAATTCGGCCCGACGGTAGATCAACAACAGCAAGTCGTAAGCTATTTACGCGGTCAGGGTCTAACCGTCACTAGTATTTCCCCGAATGGTCTATTGATCGACGCGAATGCGTCAGTAACGCAAGCCCAATCTGCTTTTCAGGTGGTCATTAATAACTACAAACTGGGTGCAAACACGTTCTATGCCAATGCCAGTGCGCCGACGATTCCATCCATACTTTCAGCTCTTATTGCCTCTATCGGCGGTCTCGATAACAGTGTCAAAATGCACCCACTCTCACACCTCATGAACCCAAAAAGTGGGAAGCCTGGGCTGGGGATGCGCCTCTCTCATGCTCTGCCTAATGCCACGGCTGGCTACACCCCCACTAACCTGGTGGGTGCCTACGACGCGGCTCCATTACAGCAAGCGGGTGTGCTGGGCAATAACCAGACCGTAGCTGTCTTTGAGTTGGATGGCTACCAGAGTAGCGATGTTACGCAGTACCTGCAAACATATAACCTGGGTACGCCCAACATCAGCAATGTGCTGGTGGATGGTACCACTGGTGCTGCTGGTGCAGGTGCCATCGAGGTCGAACTGGACATGGAGGTGGTAGCCGCCATGGCTCCAAAGGCAAACCAAATTGTCTATGAGGGGCCAAACAGCACACAAGGCGTCAACGATACCTACAATAAAATTGTCACCGACAACAAAGCGCAGATTACCACCATTAGTTGGGGCGAGTGTGAGTCAGCTTCCGGTGCTGCCGAATTACAAACGCTCGATACCATTTTCAAACAAGGTGCCGCGCAGGGTATCGCCATGTATGCCGCAGCCGGTGACTCCGGAGCGTATGACTGCAATGATACCAATCTGGCGGTTGATTCTCCTGCTGGCGATCCCAATATTACTGCCGTTGGTGGCACCAACTTACAATTGAGTGGTAGCGCGTATGGTTCCGAGTCGATTTGGAGTAATCCCACCGACACCCAGCGCAGTCCGCAAGGCTCTGGCGGTGGCGGCGGTCTCAGCAACACCTTCGCCCAGCCAAGCTGGCAGACGGGTACTGGCGTAAAAAACCAGTACAGCAACGGCAACCGCGAAGTACCAGATGTTTCAGCGGATGCTGATCCCGCGAGCGGCTATTCGGTCTATTGCACTGTTTCGGCATCGGGCTGCTCCTCTAGCGGCTGGATTGTCGTTGGAGGCACCAGCGCGGCTGCTCCTCTCTGGGCGGGTAGTACCGCGCTGATCAATGAGTACTTGCAAAAGCAAGGAAAGTCTCGTATGGGTTTTGCCAATCCGGTCCTCTATGGCCTGTTCAATGGACAAGAGCAGTATCCACCTTTCCACGATGTCACCAGCGGGAACAACCTGTTTTACCCGGCTACTACTGGGTATGACATGGCTTCCGGTATAGGCTCGCCGGATATCTACAATATCGCACGCGATATCGCGGGTGGTGGTGTCCCAAATCCAACCCCGACCCCCAGCCCAACCAGTACGCCCACACCGGGTCCAACCAGTACGCCCACACCGGGTCCAACAGCTACTGATACCCCGACACCGAATCCAACCAATACACCAACACCAGTCCCGACCACGAATCCAACCAATACGCCGACACCGCAACCTCCACCTCCGGGCGGTTCATTGCTCCAGAATGGCGGCTTCGAGCAAGGTGTCGACCCCTGGCAGGAAACATCGGGTTCGGGCTACGAGCTCATCGACACGACGAATCCACATAGCGGCAATTACAGTGCCTACCTCTGTGGCTATAGCAGTTGTAACGATAGCATCAGTCAGAGCTTCACGGTGCCCAGTGGCGCATCAAATATTACGGTCAGCTACTGGTGGTTTGGAGATACAAGCCGTACAGCCCAGTCCTGCCGCGATAGCATGACCGTGAATCTGGTAAATAGTAGTGGGAAGGTGATCGGCAAATTGCAGCGTTCGTGCAACACCAATGCCAACCAAACTTGGCAGCAAGTGACCTTTAATGCAACGAATGTGTTGTCCAGCTACGCGGGCCAAACCGTGACATTGGTCTTCAATGCACGCACCGCCAGCAGTTTCAGCGTGACAACCGCGTTCTTTGTCGATGATGTGGCGGTTTCAGCTTCCTAGGGTACTTTAGATAGCATGAGGGTGATTTCCTGGATGACTTTTAAAGTCATCCAGGAAATCACCCTCGTGACTTATCCCACCACCACCGTCAAATTCATCCCTGGATGAACAGTGCAGAAGATGTGGTAGGTACCAGCCGTCGTAAATGGGCCTACCTCGTGCGTATCGTTCCCCGTAAAAGTTTGGTTGACGATGGGTGCGCCGCTCTCCTTTTTGAGGATGGGCGTGTTATTCGTCCAGGTGCCATTCTGAATGATGTGGATTGTGCCCGTGTCATCAATAAGATTGAGCGAAGTGCCTTTTTGAATAGTGACCGTGGACTGCACAAAATTACTATCGCTCATGTGTACATCGTTGCCATTACCAGCGCTATTGTTCCCCCCGCTACTACTTAAGCTATTACAGGCGGCTATTACTACAGTCAGCAAACCTAAAATTATAAAAGTTGCTACAAGCTTTTTCATGCTATCTTTCTTTCTCATTCACCAAATATGCTCAAAGCAGACAATCCTGTCCGCTCTATGCATATCATATAGTCGGTAATCTACCTGAAGAGATATCAGGGATTTACCTGATGTGCTAACCTCAATCATACTTGACAATGCACAAACATTGGTGTATTCTGGATACAACCAATAAAAGATGGACAGCGCATTGATTAGGAACAGTAAGCGATGGCGTAGTCGAATAGCGAGCCGGGAGAGTGCAAGCCGGTAGACGATTACCACGTTGAACCCACCTGAGAGCGTCAGGACGTAAAAAACTGACCGGAAGACTTCACCGTTATTAGAAGAAGCGGTTAGCAATAAAGGTGGCAACACCCGGCTAAACTGCGTGAGCGGAATTGTGTCGTGAGGCGCAATTCAAAGAAGGTGGCACCACGGGTAACAATCTCGTCCTTTGTAGAGGGCGAGTTTTTTTATGGTCTTTTTGGCTCACGTCACGACACGACATGCAAGGATTGAGGTATGCGATTACAACTGGATGAAAGCTTAAAAACACGTATCCCAGGTGTCACCTTTGGTATGGTGACGATACAGGGGGTGACAGTGCGTGCGCGCGACGAGCGGCTCTGGCAGCAGGTGGAGACGCTGTGCCAGCAACAGAGCCGTGACTTTGCACTGGAAAAGCTCGCGGAATATGCCCAGATAGCTTCAGTTCGTGGCCTACAAAAGTCATTTGGGTTTGACCCGACGCGCTATCGCCCCTCTTCGGAGGCTCTATTGCGACGAGTGCTGAAGGGGCTGGGTCTCTATCAAATCAATACGGCGGTGGATGTGAACAACCTCTGTTCATTGGAGTTTCTTTTACCGATGTGCATTTACGACCTGCGCAACGTTGAAGGGCAGATCGTCGTGCGCGTCGGGGAGCCTGGCGAAGAGTATCCTGGCATTGGGCGGCAGGTGTTCCAGATCGCCCATAAGGTCATTATCGCCGATGACCACGGCATTATGGGCAGTACCGTTGCCGATTCGGAACGCACCAAGGTGACAACGACAACAATGGATATTCTCCTGGCGATTTACGCGCCTGCCGGAAAAGAGCCGCGCCTGATCCAGGAATACGTAGCCCTTGCCGGCCAACGAATGGTCGAGTTTAATGGCGGTCAGGTAAGCGATGTGCTTGCGCTGACGGTGTAGGATACAAAGAACTTTGGAGGAATGATGCGAGTTTCAGAACAACTGACAAAAACATTGCGTGAAGTACCCCGCGATTCGGAGGGCGGCAACCAGGAGCTATTGGTACGGGGAGGCTTTATTCGCCAGCTTACGGCGGGAGTCTATAGTATGTTGCCACTCGGCAATCGTGTGATACGGAAAATTTCGCAGATCGTGCGCGAGGAGATGGATTGGGCCGGTGGACAGGAGGTGTCCATGCCGGTCATTCAGCCGAAAGACCTGTGGGATATTCCTCCGGCCAACGGCGGCCCCAGTCGTTCGGAGGCGATGGGCGATGTGCTCTTTAAGCTCAAAGATCGCAAGGGGCGCGATATGGTGCTTGGCCCCACCCATGAGGAGGTGGTGACAACACTGGCTGCCGAGTTCGTGCGCAGCTATCGCGACCTGCCGCAGTTGATCTACCAAATTCAGACAAAGTTGCGTGATGAGCCGCGTCCCCGCGCTGGTCTGATGCGCGTGCGCGAGTTTATCATGAAAGATTTGTATAGCTTCGATGCCGATTACGAGGGTATGGATGTTAGCTATCGCAAGATGGCACAGGCCTACCGTAACATTTTTACGCGCTGTGGCATGCGTTTCATCGCCATCAGTGCCGATAGTGGCGCTATTGGCGGCAAGGAGTCGCAAGAGTTTCTCGCCATTACCGATGCGGGTGAAGACGACGCGATGATGTGTGATACATGTGATTACGCCGCCAATCGCGAAAAGGCTGAGTTTGTGCGCACCGAGCTTGCCCTGGAGCCAGAAGCTACGTTGGAAGAGATCTATACTCCCAACATCACATCGATCAGCGCTTTATCGGCCTTCTTGCACATTCCAGCGGCGAAGACGATTAAAGCCGTCTGTTACGTCGCAGGTGGCAAGCTGGTGATGGCAATCGTGCGCGGCGATCTGGATATTAACGAGGTCAAGCTGACGAATACGCTCTATCGCCAGAGCATTAATGCGGCAGACCTGCACCTGGCCACCGCTGAGGAACTGGCACAGGCGGGCATTGTGGCTGGCTACACCTCTCCGGTACAAAAGGATGATCAGGTTTTCATCGTGGCGGACATCTCGTTGAAGTTGGGCAATAACTTCGTCGCGGGAGCCAATGTAGCCAATTACCACCTGAAAAACGTGAACTATCCGCGAGATTTCCGCGTGGACGTGTGGGAGGATACCGCTTCTGCTTACGATGGCGCAACCTGTATCGTCGATGGCGGAACGCTGCATGCCATTCGTGGTAGCGAGGTTGGTCACATCTTCAAACTGGGGACACGCTATAGCGAGGCAATGGGTGCTTCGTTTCTGGATGCTGAGGGTGTAGCGCACCCAATTTTGATGGGCTGCTATGGCATCGGTATTGGACGCATTATGGCCACCATCGTGGAGCAGAGCCACGACGAGAAGGGCATCATCTGGCCCTTAAATATCGCTCCGTATCAGGTAAACCTGCTTGGATTTGACCTGGACAAGGGAGATACGCGACCGGTGGCAGAGCAACTCTATGCTGACCTGACGGCGGCAGGGATTGAGGTACTCTATGATGACCGCACGGAGACGGCTGGTGTCAAGTTCAACGACGCCGACCTGATTGGCATACCTTTACGGGCGGTGGTCAGCAAACGTGCGCTGAAGAATGGGGGCATGGAACTCAAATTGCGCTCTCAAAAGGAGAGCCGTATCGTGCCCCTCACCGAGGCCGTGCAGGTGATTCAGGAAGAGTTACAGCGCGGAATGAGTGAGGTTCAGGAAAGTTTGGCTGTGGCGCAAGCGGTTTCATAATAACGCGCCAGTAGTGTCCGTGGGTAATCGCTCATATCCACGGATACCTTTGGCGCGTTGCTATTTTCCTTTGACTATAATGACAATTGGTAGTTTAGCGATTGAGTCGATGGAGGCTTGCTGACTGCCAGCTTTCACATAGAGGCCAGTTGAGGCACCTCCGTCGAGATTAAGTGCATTGTCAATCGCCAGGTCGGAGGTGGCGAGCAGATCGGCGAATTCACCCAGCGTGAATGCCATGTTGGGGCTGACGATAAACAGTAGGCGGCCTTGTTTATCCACTGCGACGGCACTGCGGCGCGAACTGGCCGCGTTGGCATCAAATTGGGTGGCTTTGCTATGCAAAAGTAGCATCGGTGAGGATTGGGTGGCTTGCTGCAACTGTTCATTGTTGGGGTCATACGGCTGATCGTGCAATGAACGGAGAGCGATAGTGCCATGTGTATCGACAGAAAGCATGCCGCCAAAGCCATTATACGATGAACCCGAGACTTGCCCGTTGGAAACGACTAGTGCGGTGGCATTATTCTGATTATCGAAGTAGCCACCGTTGATGATAGCGGTCGCCTGTTCCTTTTGCATCCAGTCGCTCAACAATAGTGGGTCGGATGGCTGGTAGGCAACACTTAATTTGACATAATGTAAATCGAAACGCACAATGGTGACGGTATCTTCATTGTTGCCGGGACTTTTCCAATCTTCATAACGTATCTCGACTCCTGTCGAACCCTTGTACCAGATGTTCATTTGTGGCGTACCTTGTGCTCCCGCGACGTTGGTAGGAGGTGAAGTGATAGGTGTGCCGTTGATCGAAACAGAAGGTATCACGTCGCATGATAGTAACGAATATGCTGTCAGGCAGAGGAGAAGACAGAGCTGCATAAAGTGTTTTTTTACATAAAGTGTTTTTAATACGGGCATCAAACGATTTCCTTATCTATTGGTATATCTGCTACCATCTCAGAATTTTCATAGAGGCTCATTGTGAGCGTAGTATGGCTTATCTCCCTTGGCTCGTCAAGAGTAGTTTTATCAATATGATGACCGTTTTAGTGCTCTGTTTCACTTCACATGACAAGCGGGGATGCAGGTGGCGACCGCCACTTGCATCCCCGCTTGTCATTCCTCTATTTTTCGTGCCGCCGTATTTCGTCAATGGCGACCTGCACCACCTGCACGTCAGCACCTTCTCCTCTGGCTAACTCTTGGAGGCAATTGGTACGTCGCTGGAGGGCAGCAGTAAAATTCTGGGGCGCGAGACCTGTCCAGTCTGCCAATTCATCGAGGACAGACTGACTTGCCTGTGCAAAAGTGTCAGTAGCGGCGTTCCAGCGTGAGAGCGGTAAGGGCGTGAGAGCTTCTGGATGCAGCGGATCCGGTTGGGTGGGCAAAATATGCGTTGATATCCAGCGCCGCAACGGGGATTTCCCCTGTCCGATTAAGCCAACGTTCACAATGAGCCCTAAGCGGCGCAGGTCCTCACTGCGTAAGTGCAGATCGTGTTGGTAGAGGTGCAGAACATCATCGATGGTATCGGCGTGGACAGTGGTAACAATGTGGTAGCCCTGGGCGGGTAAGGTCAGATAGCGTCGCGCTGCTGCTCCCCACATGTAGGTAGATTGATGATCGCTTACCTCGTTGCAGACCGCATAGGTGGTAGTGGGCTTAACATCCGGTAGACGCGTAAAGTCAAAGGTCTCATATTTGCCAGACATATACGCCAGGGCGGAATTTGCCGGGAGAAACTGTAGCAGTGCGTTCATAACGGTCGATTTACCAGCCCCTGGTCGTGGTTCGGTTGGGCCAGCTATGGTAAGTGAAACTCCATGCTCTAGCATCATCCATGTCAGAGCGACTGTCTCTGCATCGATGCTGTGCAGGGCGATGATTTGCGCTATAGAGAGTGCTTGTCTGGACGTAAAGTCTCTTTGCTCACGCTGATGTGCAGTATACAGATAAAGCATGCTTTCGTTTCCTTCGGGATTATTGTGTGTGTATTATTTTTTAAAGAAGCACCGCGCAAATATCACAATCAGACTCACCTCCATAATGAAGCCAACAAAACCCTCGATAACAGCAGTGAACGCTTGTGCTGAACTTAGTTCGATCTGGGCTGTGAAGAATGAGCGTCCATGAAATGATGTTATGCTGACTATTAGCAATTGTTCCCATGAGAGATGCGTATCATAAACTGTGCCTTGCACAGAGTAGAGTAGCATGAATGCAGCGATGACAAACACGTAAGCGAAGAGAGCACGTAAAGGCTTATAGCCATAGCCTGCGAGTAGATCGAGCAGCCATGAGAAGAGATAGTCTATCATCTTCTGTACCAAGCGTACTATACTCGTGCGACCTTTTCGTCTCAGTTGCAACATTTGCTTCCAAAGGACGCGCCGTTGCAGTACTTGCGCTCGATAGGCAAATGGTACCGCTTCCTCATTCAACCCTTGCTCTTGTAACGCGATAGCGAGTTGGCGATACGCACGAACAGCACAGCGGTAATTATAGAGCCATTTCGTCTTGTGTGCTCTGCGCTCGTCGCCCAACATAGTCACCGCTTCCCACTGCGCAACCGAGAGATTCGCGCCTCCCCAATGGATATCGGCCAGTGAAACATAGCCAAACTGCTCGTCACCAAGGACGATATCTTCCAGGATAGTTGCCGTATTGCAGAAGGCACCTTGCAGATTGGCAGGGGGCAAAACGTCCTTGTCCCACTGTCGTACACGCTTCAGGAAATCAGCGGGAGCAGGTTTACCTTTTAATGATGCACCGGCGAGATTGGCCTCTTCCAAATGTGCCTTAGCGAGGTTAGCGCCTTCGAGGTGTGCGCCTTCGAGGTTAGCGCCTTCGAGATGTGCGCCGAGGAGATTAGCGCCTTCGAGGTGCGCGCCTTCAAGATCGGCCCCTTCGAGATGTGCGCCCTCGAGATAGGCTCGTTCGAGAAATGCACCGCCCAGGAAACACTCTTCCATGTGGGCATCACCGAGCAACGCGTCCTCTAAGTGCGCACCGCCGAGATCGGCCCTGGCAAGATGGATACTTGCTGTAACACGTTGATTTGTCGTTGCAGAGGGATAGACGAGCCAATTTCTTCCGCCTACCAGGCGTGTCAGGGGCAAATTGCTCAGGTTCACTTCTTGGAGATGTGTGCCGCGCAGGTCTAAGCCTAAAATCGTACCTGTGTGTTGGGGGGCGTCTCCTCGCTCTGTTGCTGAGAGTTGGTTTTCCTGAGTCGCCAACAGCCACTCGACATCGGCACGGCTCAGCTTGATATCGTGAAAGGGATAGATATCGGCGGCAATATTCGCTGTGGTAGCTCGAAGTCTGCCCAGATAAGCCTGGCGTTCGTTATCGATCTGCGGTTCAGTCCGCCACGGTGCGCCGGGCCAGACACATGGAGAAACAACGGATATCTGTTGACTGCTCCGTTGTGAAGGGGACATGGTATATTCCTGTTCTGTCAATTGACCTGTCATCGCTCCTTTTCTCCTTCAAACTCCCTCTCGCATTGACATTTAGACTCCAGTGGGCTTAAACAGGACTTTTGGCGTATTAACCAGGATAAGTATATCATTAATACATGAACGGCTATCGATATAACGCATATCATACATTATACGCTCTTCGTAAGAGGTACGTTGTCTGCCACTGATTTGCCACAGACCAGTGATACCTGGTCGTACAGAGAGTCGCTTGGTGGCCCATTCACCGTAGCGTGGCAACTCACTTGGATGAATCATGCGTGGCCCCACCAGTGACATCTGCCCAAATAGGACGTTGAACAGTTGCGGTAATTCATCCAGGCTTGTTCTACGCAGAAAGTGACCGATGCGCGTGATGCGTGGATCATGTTCCAGCTTCATGTTCTGTTGAAATTTTTGCATGAGTTCAGGATGGGCTGCAAGATATATATCTGCATCGGGTATCATTGTGCGAAACTTTAGCGCATGGAAACGGCGACCGTGCAGACCAATAATCTCTCTAAAATGGAAGAGCTGACCACCATCATCGAATTTTATGCAGAGCATAATAATCAGAAAGACGGGAAGCAAAAACACTATACCCAGCAGTGATAAAATGATATCAAGTAGTCGTTTAGTTACATAATATACCATAGAGGGTTCATGAATGTGATAAGTATTTATACTTAGTGTGATTGCTTTTTGAGAAGCTGAACTTTGTTTTGGATGCGAAGGTGACGTAGTGGTGATATGCTCCATGCCTATGTGCCTCTCAATCCTGTCTGCCTAAACTGGTACTATAGTGCTATCCCCACTTCTAACAGACCCATCTCTTGCACACTTCTACAGTGTAGTCGATAGGTCTGTAGTTAGCAGTAGCGAAAAGGTTAAGATGTGATTAAGAGTGCGTTAAATATGTTAAGATTTCTCTCTTGCAGCGTTTTATATATCCCATCCGAAATCAACGCCAAGGAAGTCATAGAGACGAGCATTGTGTGGTTTGAAATACTCGATGAGACGCTCTCGTAGTGCCGGGTCCATTGTGGTGAAGTACGTATTATGGCTATACTGCTTGTATGCCTGTTTCCTCAGTTGCGGTTCCGTTTCAGGGAGCTGCAGAAAAGCCGCTACGCGCTTGAAGGCCGTAACCGGATCGGCATAGAACTCTTCACTCTTGAGGATCAAGAATTGTTCGCGTGGAAATAAGCTCATCCAGGGCTGCAATTGCTCAACATACTTTCCGCGGCTTAGATAGCTGCGGTGTGTGTAGGTATCGCTGTAATACTGTTCATCTTGCAGAATCTTTGTGCGCTCCTGGTTTGTTCGTTCTTCCTCGCCCTCGATAGCCTCTGCGAAGGATAAGCTTTCATGCCCCAGTTCAATAGCGTGAAAGTATTGCGAATAGGCGCGATCCACGGGATTGCGCAATAGCACGATGAGCTTGACGTGTGGAATGATCTGGGCTACACGCTTGGGAGCATGTGGGTAAAACAAGTATGAGGAACTGGCTTCTCCTGTGAGCAATGCTTGTCGGCGCAAGTGCTGCCTAGCGTATCTTTCAATGCTCGTCGGAAAGTGACCGCGATACCATCTCAGGCCCTTGTTAAACTTCTTTTCAAAAAAATGCGTATCCGTGGTGGTGGCGGGCGTGATGCAGGGATGTGTTTGTAGGTAGTGATAGAGGGCCGTCGTACCACCGCGCTGTGTACCAATGAGCAGAAAATCAGGCAGGAGCCGCCACGGACTGGACATACCGCGATAGATTTTCCCCAGCAGGGGAACCTGGCTGATGTTGCGTGCCCTCATGGTAAGAGGATCGAGTACGCCAAAATCTGTAGACGCACCGTCGGTCACTTGCGTCTCTGCAGTACTGCTGGTTTCAGGAAACGTGCTCATTTTATTTATCCCAGCCGAAATCGACGCCCAGAAGGTCGTAAAGGCGAGCATTATGTGGCTTGAAATACTCGACCAAACGCTGACGCATGGCTGGCTCCATTTTGGCGGAGTAAATGTTATTGTTATACTGCTTGAAGGCCGGCTTTTCCACTGCCAACTCCATCGCGGGGAGGTTGAGAAAGGCCAAAACCTGGTTAAAAACAGCGGCAGAGTCGGCATAGAACTCTTCGCTCTTCAGGATTAAGAACTGTTCGCGTGGGAACAGGCTCATCCACATTTGTAATTGATCAACATAAATGCCCTTGGTGAGGTAGCTGCGGTGCTTAAATTCTTCGCTATAATAGTGCGGGTCTTGCCGTATCTTTTCCTGTTCGCGTGCGGTTCGTTCTTCCTCGTCCTCGATGGCCTCTGTGAAGGATAGTGTTTCATGCCCCAGTTCGACCGCGTGATGATATTGAGAATAAGCACGGCTGACTGGGTTGCGTAACAGGGCGATGAGCTTGACATGTGGTACGGCCTGGGCCACGCGTTTGGCAGCGTATGGATGAAACAGGTACGAGGGACTGGCTTCTCCCGTGAGCAATGCTTGTCCACGGACACGTTGCGCGTAATAGTGTTCGATTCTGGTCGGGAAGTGACCGCGATACCATGCCAGACCTTTCGCATACTTCCGATCAAAGAAATGTAAATCCTTATTGACGGCGGGCTGGATGCAAGGATGGTCTTCCAGGTAGTGGAAAAGGGAGGTGGTACCGCCCCGCTGCGTGCCAATGACTAGGAAATCAGGTAGCATGCGGATAGGATGAGTGATGCCTCTATAGAATTTGTCTGGCAAGGGAATCGGAATGCTGGTGTTTATTTCCCTGGCGGCGGCGTCCTGCTGTGCTGAGGATGCCCTCCCCTTGGAAGTGCGAGTATCCGCTGACCCTGTAGTATCAAGAGAAGATTTCATGAAAAGTGATGTGTAACGCGGAGCCTCCCTGGTAAAACAAGACGGGGAGAGGATGCGCCACTGCTCCTTTCGTTTAGTTGTTGTATACGCAATTACTTGGTTTCATCAAAGTATGCGAAAAAATGTTAGTGATCCCAGCCGAAATCGACGCCCAGGAAGTTGTAGAGGCGAGCATTGTGCGGCTCAAAGTACTCGACCAACCGTTGGCGTAGCGCAGTATCCATGCTGGAGTACGTCGTGTTGTTATATTGTTTATACTTCTGCTCTTTCATTCCCTGCTCTGGCACATCTAAAAAGGTCAGAACCTGTTTGACGCTGCTGGCAGGGTCGGCATAGAACTCTTCACTTTTGAGAATCAAAAACTGTTCACGCGGGAACAGGCTCATCCACGTTTGTAATTGGTCAATATAGATGCCGCGACTCAGGTAGCTCAGGTGCTTAAATGCATAGCTTTCATACTGCTCGTCCTGCATAATCTTGGCACGCTCTCTGGCTGTGCGCTCCTCTTCATCTTTGATAGCTGCCTCAAAAGGCAATGTTTCAAGGCCGAGCTCAACTGCATGATAGTATTGCGAGTAGGCGCGATCCACGGGGTTACGTAGCAGGACAATGAGCTTGACATGGGGCAGTGCCTTGGCTATCCGTCGTGGCACATGGGGGTGAAACAGGTACGAAGGGCTGGCTTCCCCTGTTACAAAAGCTTGCTTATTGACGCGTTGTTCATACAGTCTTTCGAGCCCGGTCGGAAAGTGACCACGATACCATGCCAGACCCTTGTCGAATCTGCGATCAAAGAAATGTATTTCCTTCGTTGTGGCAGGGGCGATCGAGGGCAACTCTTCTAGATAGTGATAGAGAGAAGTTGTGCCACCGCGTTGTGTGCCAATAACCAGGAAATCGGGCAGTAGCCGCAGTGGGCTAGTCATTCCGCGATAGATTTTCGCGATCAGCGGAGTTTCGCTCTCCCTCTGCATTCCTTTGAGAGGCCTAGCGGACTGCTCTTGTGCAGAGGATATCGCACCTCCAAAAGATGGGCCTTCCGTCGTTTTAGAAGTATTGGTAGACGTATTCATATGGGTGCCTTGTAGGGCCAACTCTTTGTCAACGCGAGACAGGGAGAGTATGCGCTACAGCTCCTTTCGTGTTAGTATAATCAAAGCAAGAGATTACTTATCCCAGCCGAAATCGACGCCCAGGAAGTCGTAAAGACGAGCATTATGCGGCTTGAAGTAATCTGCCAGGTAGTTTTTCATTGCTGGGTCCAGCTTCGGCGTGACTCCCTTGTTCCGATAGCCCTTTTTACTTGGTCTTCTGTAATTCTTGAATTCCTGGTTGAGCTCACCAGTGGGTACGCCGAGAAACTCTAAAGACTTTTTGACAACGCCGGCCGGATCGCTATACAAGTCTTCACTTTTGAGGACAAGCATTTGCTCGCGGGGATAATAGCGCAACCAGTTTTGTAATTGATCGACATAGACACCGCGCGTGAGGTAAGAAAAATGCCGGAAGCTTTCGCTGTAGTAGTTTTCGTCTTGGAGCATTTTTTCGTATTCGCCAGCCAGCCTGTCCTGCTCGCCTTTGATGGCGTCTTCAAATGACCAGGTTTCAAAGCCGGCCTGTTTCTCAATCCAGTACTGAGAGTAAGCTCTTTCAACGGGATTGCGTAAGAGCGCAATGAGCTTGACATGTGGCACAACCTCGAACGTCCTTCTGGGCGTATGCGGATACAAAATGTAATACGGGGTGCCTTCTCCTGTCAAGAGGTCTTTTTTGAAGACGCTTTTGACATACTGTTTTTGTAAAGAAGTGTGGAACTGTGTTCTGTACCATGCAGGGCCTTTGGCAAAATGTTCATCGAAAAAATGCGGCTCTTTAGTAAAAGCCGGCACAATACTGGGATGTTCGGTCAGATAGTAATAGAGGGAAGAAGTTCCACAGCGCTGACCGCCAATAATTAAAAAATCCGGCAGGAGCCGCAGCTGATGGGTTATACCTCTATAAGCCTGTAAGGAAAAGTTTACGGAAGTCCTGGTATAAGACTTCGCGGTTTTGAGTATGTTCATTTGTTGCTTGCTCCTCTTGTCCATGAAGGAAGATTGGTTAGATTTCGCACCGCTACTTTTATAATAGAGACCATAGCATAGTCGATGAATGTAAATATCAAAATGAATGGCCGGTTATGAAGTGGTTGTAATCAGTATAATAGGGTTATGAAATGATAACCGCCTCTGGAAATGCCATTTTGAATAGTGTACCAGTTGGTAGCAATGTTACTAGTAATACGTTATCTCGTTTTGCTTTTACGGCAGGAGTCCTATTGATGTTCATCTTTGTTATTTGGTGAAAGATGTGTCGTTTGTATATGTAAAGCGCATTCCGACGATCAGACTAAACTTTCGCCTAGGTTTGCCGATAGACTATTCTTAAAGGTACAAATAAGAGAGGCCTTTTTCCAGCAGTGAGTAGTAGCGAGTTGCAAATGAACCAACAACACGAGAAACTATACCATCATTCTTCACAGGGAGGCCAGAAGATCATCAGTATACGGAGGTACGAGCTATGAAAGTGCTATCGAGGGTGGCACGTAAACAGTGGCGCAATCAACAAAGAAAGCGATTATTGCAACGTCCTGATTTATTATCCATTAGAACGGTTCTATTCCTATGCAGTTTGTTAGTGCTGCTCAGTGCCTGCACCAACTACTTTGCGACACCGACTCAGACTGGAACACCGACGACGGGTAGCCCGGTCGCAATAACACCGACAGTCTCTCCTACTGCTGTCAAGCCTGTACTACCGACAATCACATTGTCGCTTTATGGCTGTTCCTCCAACCTTGCCATCAATTGGGATAAGCTCGTTGGAACGCAAGCGAATGTCAATAAGGTGCAAAAGGTCTTTTGCGGCTCGTTGGAAGGCGCGGGTACGTTGGATGCACTGATAGACGTCCGTTATTACTCATCCGATGCCAAGTTAGATTACTATGTGTATAATAACCTCTTTGGTACTCCTAACCGTCTTTTGAGTACGCGAGGATTGCTCAATGGCGATGCATTTATCAGTTCAGTGGGTTCCATTGTGACGGCGGCGGTTAATCCTAATGACGTCATTAAAGGGCCAGTAGACCTGTTCAAGGAGTTCCAGTGGAATGGTACGTCGTTTGGGCAGGTGATCTTCCCTGGAATGTTCCCAGATATGACGCGTTACCAGTCTGAACAGGCTCAAACCATCGTCAACTCGGAGATTGCAGCGCTGCAACCGGGACAAACGCAGGCGATGATACGTGATTCCTGGCGTTTAGCATCAGGTTCGGTCGTTTCACGGCTGGCCAGGAATATCTTCCACTGGACAAATTTTACCGTGACACTGCCACTGCACGCGCCACAACTCACCATTCTGCCCATTACCGTGACCAATTTGGCTGCGGGCGGCGGCGGCTTTGTTGCCACCGTGCATCACTTAAATGAAGTTGTCACCAACATTTATGAAGTCGAGCAGGTCGACTCAATCAACGGGAATGCCGCGCTCAGTAGCCCGGCGGCGTATGCGCAGCTTACCAGCCCAGCCCATATCAGTGGGAGTTCTGTCGTCACTGGAAATATTGTGGGGCAGGTTGTGCTCTATGATGACACGTATACTATGGTGGGTAATTCAGGCGCTATTCGCAGCTCTGCTACAAGTGGGAGTGTCCCGTTTACAAGCTCGGTCAGTTACCATTTGAATGGTACGGGCGTGGAGGAAGGCGTTGTTGCTTTCTATCCAACCTATCAGAACAACATTGCCATTAGTGGTCAGGCGATATTCGTGAAAGTGTTCCTGGCTTCCTGATGCATGAGTGCGCAGCGGTAGAAGTTGGTTATGGAATCTTAACTTCATGCCGCTAATCACTACCGAAACGCAACCGTATACCGGGGTAGATAGCAATCGAGTGCAGGTACAATACGAAAAGTATTGGACATTGGGACACATTGATTGAAATGTATATGCAGTACTTGCATAGAACGAACATATCCTGATAGATCAGAGTCTCAAAAAGAAGAGCTTATTTAGAATTGAAAGCATCCGTCCAGAGCATTTATGTCCCGGATATATGTTTCTGAATAGGATCTCAAACAAAATGAGTCACATTTGGGGAAGGAGAGTCCTTTGAAACGTTACTTTTCAAGCATTAAACAATATAGTTGGATCTTATTGGCGTGTCTACTGGTTGCCTCTGCCGTAGGTTTTTTCCTTTCGAGATCGCAACTGACAGTGTACCAAGTATCGTCCGAGTTGAATGTACAGGAGGGAGCCCCAGGTACGACGTATCCTGGTGGACCTGTCGGTGGTACTATTACAGATAGCATTGCCAAAGCTCTTGACTACTCGGCCCAGCTCCAGTCTCTTTCTGTAATGCAATATGTGATTGATCATAATCCCGATTTGCAGAAACGTGGCTATACCGCAAATGATCTCATTATAAACGTAGTTCCAAGTACATCTACAACTTCTCCGACAATTCTATTGCTCGCTTCTGCTACTCATCCTGCGGATACAGTGACGTTAGCGAATGATGTTGCAAACACCTTTGTAGCCTATATCCAATCACAAGTTCAGGCACAACTTACTGCGAAGCGCAGTGCTCTGACGTCCCAAATAGCTGCCGAGCAGCAAGTGAAGGCAGGTTGGGATGCGAAACTGTTTTCGCTCCCTAATAACACTACTCCACAGTACACTGTTTACAACAATAATGCGCTCGACGCCACGAGTACCATCCATACCTTGCAGGCCCAGCTTCAGGTTTTGCCAACCACGGTTTTAGGTGATACATCCGTGATTCAAGAGGCTACCCCAAATAGTGTGACCCATTCCCTCAAAGGTTATATTATCATGGGTGTCAGCGCGGGAGTAGGTTTGCTGCTTGGTATTATGATCATGCTGCTGCTGATCTTCCTGGATAACCGATTACGGAGCGATGGAGAAATAAAAGAGAAACTGGGTATGGCCTACCTGGGAGGTCTTTCCGATAGTAAAGAAGTCAAAGAATCGGCTACACAAGTACAAGGTCATGCTCAGCGTGAATTAGCGGATATAGCGGCGAATCTCCGGCTTACCGGTGTCTTACCTGGCGCGTGGCAAGCACCACACGGTGCTATCTTGCTCGTGACGAGTCCCCAGATTGCGGAGGGCAAAACCACGCTGGTCGCTGGCTTATCAGCCGCTCTGGCTCGTGCTGGCGTAACAGTGCTGGTAGTAGACGGCAACCTGCGGCAACCTGCTACCCATCTTGCCTTCGGTATGAATGGTACTGGACCTGGGTTGAGTGGTCTGCTCAAAGGCATGGGTCGAGGAAATGTCGATGACGCGGTGTTGCGCTGTAATGTGCCCGGCGTCTGGCTGTTGTCTGCGGGCGATCCCATGGATGATGCCACGCTTCTGATGGAACAGAGACTGCCGGACATATTAAAGCAATTGCGCACGAAAGTCGATGTCGTCATTATCGATGGCCCCGCACTGTTAAGCGGTGCTGATGCCAGTGTACTGGCGGGTATGGCTGATGGTGTTGCGCTCGTTATCGATGCACGGCATGAGAAACTTCCGCTCTTGTTGCGCACAAAAGAGCTATTGAACTCTTTGACACGCACTCCTGCTGGCATCATCATGAACCGTGTTGTTCGCAGTAAACAAAACAACTACTACGCCAGTGCTTATATCGGCAATCGGACGTCGGCGCCGCCGACGGATTCGTGGGTTCCGACGCAAATTAACATGCCATCGCCTGAGCAATCGAATGTGCCGTTGCTACCTGCTCAATCGAGTGCGTCCTCGATGCCCTATCAGGGGAACATGCCAATGGGCATGCCACCCATATCCACAATCATGGGAGCTTCAGTCTTCCCATCGAATAGTCCGTTTCCAAATCGACCAGTGGGTTCGCCTATGCCCAGGGTATCGCTGCCTGCGTCTCCCAGTGATGGTATGAATAATCAGCAGAATGGGCAATCCCTACGTCCAGCTCGCGGCTCAGACATGATGCCTCCACCGCCGTCGAGTCCTGGAATGGGTGAGTGAGGTTCTTATGCAGATTGCGGATAAGTTTTCGAATGGTGCGTTTCCTCCTGCGGGAGGAGGCGCACCGGATATCACCGAACAACTACAGCAACAACGTGCGTACCATCGCCGCATCTTATGGCGGCGCACGTTAGGTTTGTGGTGGCCGCGTATCGTGCTCATTGCTCTGGGCGGCATTGTGGCAGGTATCGCCGGTCAATACGTGCTTGATTACCCGCTCTATATCCTTGCGCCTGCGTTAGCACTGGTCATCTTGTTTCTGATGACCTGGCGAACACAATTTGGGTTGTTTGTTTTCGCCATTTCATCAACAGCTATCGCACCGCAGATATTGGCAATTAAATCATTGTCAATTTTCCCTGCACTGCCTTTATTACTCTGGCTCTTTTTTGTCCTGTTGTTTCAGGTGGCTTTTCGTGTCATAAAACCCGTCCTGCCATCATTCTGGGCTATCTGGCCCCTGCTCGGGCTGCTCGTCATGTCGCTTGTCTCAAACGTTATGATCCAACTCATATGGTCATATGGCGTGTCACACAAAATTGGCAGCCAACCAATAATACTGGACGAGGCGTATGGCGTTGCTCTCTTTTGCTTACCTTTGCTGATTATTGCTGTCACGACTACAGCTCTCACCAAGAGAGAGAAGTGGGCTGATTATATTCAAACGGCTTTCTTACTGCTTTCTGTAGCGCTAGCAATGTTTGTTATGATTGAATTTAAGCGTATCGGTGCCACTATCTACACGTTCCGTTTTAGCGAACCAAAGCTGGGTTGGATGACCTTAAAATCGATCTCGCAGCTTCTGGCTCTGGGGACAATGATCGGCTATGCCCGTCTCCTCTGTGCGACTCGTTGGCGTATGCGGATTGCTTATGCCGTTGCTGTGGTATTCTGCTTGATCGGTGTCTATTTTTGCTTGCAAAATAGCTGGTGGCTGGAGGTTGGCATTGGCCTGATCGTGATAACCTTAGCGTACTCACGCAAACTGTTCATCGTGCTCTGCTTTGCCTGTTTGCCGCTCCTGCCAGTGGTAAAGGCCGAAATTGACAAGTTGGCCACCGTGAAAACTGCTGATTTCTATCGCTTCATCATTTGGCAGGATGCACTGCGTGTTTGGAGCAAGAGTCCCTTGTTTGGCGTTGGCCCTGGCAATTTCTGGGCGTACGATCAGCGTTTCACGCAATTACCACTGTACTTGCGCGATTTTGCCAAGACGGGCCTTGGTGTTTGCCACAATGGGTTTTTGCAAATTCTGGCAGAACTCGGTCCATTGGGGGTGTTCTTCTACCTTTCATTTGTCGTAGTGATTGTTGTCATTTCAAATCGGATTATTCGACGGTCGAATACACCAGAGACGCGCAACGATCGTATCTTGGCAATGGTGGGTATGGGTCTGGTCACTGGATCGTTATTGGGCGATTTTACTTCGGGCGCTATGTTCTTGCAACCGCGCCAGGTCGGTAGTTCTGGCAGTATCACACAAATCTTTTCTACATGGATTATCTATGGCTGTATAATGTATAAGGATCAACTGTGGCGCATGGCTCGTTGGGGATTGAGACTTGAAAAATAAGCGACAAATACTTTGATGTGATGTGTTTTGATTGGAAAGGTAAAACAAACAAATGAGCAACGGCGATAAAGAAATACGGAAGGCATTCATCCTCTGGTTAAGCGGCATCTCCTTGACAGATGTACGGGCGCTTGCTGAAGTGAAAAGCCTTTTGGAGCATGGAACACTGGTTGAGCTTGAGTCGTCACCGATTACGGGACCACAGGCGCAGTACTACCAGGTTTCGAGTGGAAAATTGCCAGCGCATTTTGGTTTTTTCGATACACTCATGCCCCTTTGTCGCTTACCGCGTCCACAACAAGGCATGGATGGCTACACCATTGTGGAGGAGTCAGCAGGAAGGGACGCTGCTCCCATGACGTTGCCGGACTTGCTACGTGCCGCTGGTTGGGAGGTTGCATTTGAGGAGATCGCACCCGCTGGATTACCTGGGCTCGTGCGCGATCTAACTCAATCGGACAACGGGGAGACAAGAGCGACCTGCAAGATTGTGCGCTGTACGTTGGGCGAAGCGTTCAATGCTAGTACTACAGCTATCGCGGAAGCACTACAGATGGCCCACTCCTGGGTGGGAGAGACGGGATTGCTAGCATTGCTTTCCGATAGCCAGCCCGCTCCTGTGAATTGTTTTGTCAATGTCAATAACTTCCTTGCGGAGATGGAACTGATCGAGCGTGACGAGCAAAGCGGCTTGATTAACTGGCCAAATTCACTTGCCTACTACGCGGGACATGGGCAACTTTGGGTTAACCTGCTGGGACGCGACCCACAGGGGGCAGTGCATCCACAGGATGAATATGAGGAAGTTTGTACGTCACTGGTCAAGGCTCTGCCAACAAAACTGCGCGACGCCCGGACGGGAGCACAGGTAATTGAGCGAGTATTTCGCAAGGAGGAACTGTATTCCCCCGAGTATCTCTTCTGCGCACCCGACCTCGTCATAGTGTTCAAACCAGGATACGCTCCTTCGCCTCAAAGCACACTTTTGGGCTTTGACGAAGCAATATGTACAACGCCTCCAGTTGGCACAATGAGTATGGCGGGTGTTCATCCTTCAATCGTGAGTGGCTTTCTGCTTGCTGCCGCTCCTGTCCTGGTGACAGGCGGAACCGTATTCGAACATGCTCCGCTCACTGCTGTAGTACCTAGCTTGCTACATGCGCTAGGTATCGAATACATTGACATGGATAGCCCTGCTGTGAGTTCTCTGTTCTTATCTTCCTATCTGGAAACTCATCCTATTCGGACACTGGCTGAGAGCCAGGAGCTTTCTGAGGAGGATGAGGAGCTTGTTATCAATCGTTTACGTGATCTAGGGTATGTTTAAAAACAAGCACATCTTTTCCCTCGGAAAGCAGCAATAGTGTATGGAAGAACTCTTTGAGCGATTTACGTGGTCCGCCTCTGAATCGCGCTATAACCAATTACAGTTCGTTCCTGTGAACAAAGTTCCTCCAGATCAAGACGCTTCGCTGCTTTTACCGGCTGATCTAGAAGAAGAGGCCCAAGATGAGGACGAAGGTGAGCCCACTGTCAAGACAGAAGCACTCAGCAATCTGGAACGGCAGTGGGAAAAAGCCATAGCGCAGCAAGCCACGATGAAATTAGTAACCCTTGGCGGGGTGAAGGAGCGAGAGCAAAGAACGATAGCGCAGCAAGCGACGCTGCGGGTGGCGTCCCCTAATGGGTTGAGCCAGCCAGGCAACCAGGTTCAGGCGCGGAGGCCTGAAACCTTTGCCTATGACATTAAACCTGCCGTCAAGAATAATGGCTCTGAGTTTGACGGGTTAGACACCATCCCCTTAATGGTGCTCAAAGACATCTCAAAGCAGCAAGATTCAGCACAGCCTGCCATGAAGTCGGAGATTTTACAGTCGGCGGGTAGTGCTGCCTATGTCAGTATCGGCAATATTGGTGGGAGTATTGTCAAATATATTGGCAATATTATTATTCAACGTGGATTTGGCGCGGCCGATTTTGGACTTTACACGCTCGGTATGTCCGTAGTCGGATTACTCACCGCAATCTTTAATCTGGGCCTTGATGATGCTATGGTTCGCTATATAGCCATCTACCGCGCCAAGAAGCAAATGGCTTCATTGCGCGGCTTGGTGTTTTTTTGCACCGCTATCGCTGGTATTTCCGGACTAATTGGGGCCCTATTCATGCTCTTTACCTCCCCTTTCCTGGCTACCGTCAAGCATTCGCCCGAATTGGCCCCCATATTGGTGATTCTATCCCCTATGGTACCGCTCCTATGCATGCAGACCGTCTGGACCAGTGGTTTGCAAGGATTGAAGGAGTTCAAATGGCGTGTATTGTTACAGCGCATCTTTATGCCTATCGCCTTTGTTGTGCTCTTGATCGTGGCGGTCGTTTTCTTCCGTAATTTGACCTCAATTGTAGTAGTGACGGTCATTTATGGGATGATCAGTGCAATACTCAGCTTCTACATTTTTTTCCGCAGAATTGCTATCATGCTGAAGCCGGGAGCAGAAAAGTACGAACTGCGCGTCTGGCTGGGTTTCGCCGCACCGAACTTTCTGACTTCTATCATTGATACCGTCTTGCAATCCATTGATACATTACTGCTGGCGTTCTTTGCGGTTTCAAATGTTGCCATCGGTCAATATGCTGCTGCTATCAAAATAAGTAGCAATATTGTGATACCTCAGTATTCTTTAAATGCTATGTTTGCGCCTATGATTGCGGAATTGCACAGCCAAGGCGAACATGAAAAATTAGCGGCTATGTTTCATATCGTGACGAAATGGTCTATTACCTTCAGCTTACCGCTTTTTGGGATTGCTTCCCTTTTCTCAGTTTCCCTGCTGAGTATCTCCGGGGCGCAATTTGTTCCGGCCTGGCCATTAGTCATTGCCTTCTCCATCGGCACGATGATCAATGTTGCTACTGGTTCGGTTGGCTATATCCTCCTGATGACTGGCCATACCAAGATCTCGTTCGTCAATTCACTCGTCGCCGTCATTATCGATCTAATCGTTGGTATTATTCTCACTCCTCACTATGGCGCGATGGGCGTTGCCATCGCGACTGGTGCCGCAGTGTCTGTCGTGAATCTGATGCGCTTATTGCAGGTCCGTCTTCTGGTAAAGATACAGCCATACCACTGGGATGTATTCAAGCCGTTAGGGGCCGGGTTTATTAGTTCCATCATCACAGGTGGCCTCCTTTACCTGCTCGGTTTTTATCACCTATCACTACAAATCTCTCGCTATCATATATCGTTTGATCTTTTCCTGGTGCCTGTCTATGTGGCGATGTATGTTGGGCTGCTGCTATTGTTTAAGATCGGCCCTGAAGACAGAATCGTACTCGATATGGTCGGCAAAAAACTCAGACGTGGCAAAAAAAAGAAAAAATAAGAAGAGGTATACTATGCGTACAGTTATCTTTGGTGCTGATGGGTTGACGTTTCGTATCCTACACCCATTGATGGAAGAAGGCGAACTCCCCAACTTCCAACGCTTGCAACAGCAGGGGTGCGAGGCCGTCCTCGAATCAAAATTCCCTCCGCTCACGCCAGCCGCGTGGACTTCGCTATCAACAGGCTTAAAACCTGCACGTCATGGTGTCTATGATTTCTGGACCTATGATGAACAGCGCAATGCCCATGTGCAAACGAAGCGTAAAGGCGGGAAAGCGATCTGGAACATTCTGAGCGATTATGGCAAACAGGTGTTGGTGCTGAATGTGCCTGTGACCTATCCACCTGAGGCGGTCAATGGCATCATGGTCAGCGGGTATATGACTCCCAGTAGCGATACCGATTTTACCTATCCAAATTCTTTCAAGGAAGAACTCTACCGTATCGCGCCAGATTATACTATTGACCTGGAATATGGCAACATCTGGAATCATCCCAGGTCGGAAGCGACAGAATTACTCATTGATGCTACGCTACGCATGACTGAGCAGCGCATTGAACTGATGATGCGCCTGTTGAAAGAGAAGCCCTGGGATTTTTGTTATGCCGTCTTTGTTGGCCCTGATCGCTTACAACATCCTTTATGGCAGGATATCATTACCCTTGAGAAACGGGCAACTGAGTATTACCGTCTGCTCGACCATGCCCTTGGCTTAGTTATGGAGCAACTCGGCCCAGATGATCAACTCTTTGTTGTTTCGGATCATGGCTTTCAGGGTGCACCTCGCCTCTTTGATATCAATGAATACCTGTTCAGCAAAGGATTGTTCACGCCTAACCTCAACCACCAACAGGCGAATGCCCGCAAATCTGCTACGCTCAAGCAAGCACTGAAGCGAATAGGGTTGCTTACCCTGGCTCGCAAGGCAAAAAAGGCCCTCGGTCGCTCTGGCATGTTCAAGACAGAAGATAGCGGTATGCATCATTATTCCGCGTTGTCCGTGATCGATTGGGAGCGCACCCTCGCTTGTGTACCTTCGCATTCTGGCTTCGGAGGAGGATATGCCGATATCTTTTTGAGCGATAAGCTGAGTGATGAGGGCCTGGCTGAACTGATGGAAAATCTCAAGCAACTGGTTGATCCCAAAAGTGGTAAGCCACTAGTGGATGAACTTTTTACAACTGAGGTTTATGGTACGGGACCTTATGCCCCACCGGAACGGCATCTGCTTGTATTGCCCTCTGACGGTATCACCTTCCGTGTCACGCTTGGTAATAAGCACCTCTGGGACGAGCCAAACGTTGTTCGTGGCACGCACCAGAAGGATGGCGTCCTCTATGCCTTTGGTGGAGGCATCAAGCAAGGTTTCAAAGCTCCTAACGCGGAAATATATGACCTTGTACCAACAGTGCTGCGTGGCATGGGGTTACCATTCCCCTCTGCTTTCGATGGACGCACGCTTGATGAGTTGTTTACAGCAGACAAACAAACAACTCTTGCGGAAGAGAATGGCGCGAAGAGTGGGCTCCAGCGGCGCAAACTGAATAAATTGCTCGAAGTGTAACAGCTAGCAAAGAGAGTGTGTGAATGGCGTGTAGGGGCCGGTTTACCGCGCGCACCGCCGATTTATCGGCCTGTGCGGTAAACCGGCCCCTACAACGACAGATTACAATAATGTTATCCTCGCGTTTCTCCCCGAAAACTAACCAGATATGCTAAAGCCGTCTGTAAACTTGCCGGAGACATTCGCAAAATGCATCGTCAATTGGGTGGGAGTAACCGTAAATTGAGATACGCCCCAGGTTGAATTAATGTTAGCTCCCATCCAGCTTCGAAAATAGTTGATCTTAGGATCAGAAGTGGTGTCAATAGCAAGGAGTGGGGTTGTCCCCCCTGTACCGCTTACGACAATGACTGAACCCACACCTTTAGTCAAGTGAGTCGAAGCATTGACGACGCAGTGGGCATTATAGCTGAAAATCGGCAGGACAGGACATGCACTACTGAGTGCGAGTTGTTTGCTGGCCTGATAGTTATGTTTCTGTGCTTGTAAGATCAAATCAACATGCTTGCTCAGCAAAAGATCCAGTAAATCTTGACTTGCACAGGATGTGCTATCTATCACGAAGCAAAATTGATGCATCGCTACAATAATCCAGTGAATGTGAGCACTTCTTGCGCTATCGATGGCACTTGAGACCCAATTATAATCGGTACTCCCTTTACCATAACTATAGCCGCTCAGCACCTCGCTGGGCGTCACTAGAATGATGCGAGCCAGGGGAGCATTTTGTGGATAATCAAAATAATATTGTTTGGCATAAGTCCCGACGATGGTGCCAATGTGGTTTGGCATATCGGCTGCATAGCTATCAATCTGGGTATCATCATGGCCACCGGAAAGCACCTCGAAGGGGAAGTTAGCAGGAAGGTGACTTTTGGCATAGGCACTCCATGTGGCAGCACTGACACTCGTGTTATAGCTGAAATCTCCCACCGCCAGGTGAAATTTGATCTTCTTGACTGTGTACTGTTGCGCAATATAGTTCAGATTCGCCGTTGTGTAGTTCGTTTGCCCATAATCGCCAGCTACAGTAAAGCCAAAACTTGGAATAACCTTTGGCGTCGGGGTTGCGGTAGGACTAGGTGTTGGGAGCGTTCTGGTAGGATTGATGTGGCTTTGAATCTTGGGTGCATTGCCGCGACTGAGTGCAAATGTCGCCAGTACGCTTGCGGTCACGATTACAACTAGGAAAAGAATGCTCAGAGAAAGGAGAAGGCGCATATGAGGCCAGCCCTTTCCCCTGTTCCCAAATACTGTTTTCATCGGCCTTACCATGTCCTTCTTTTTGCGACGTGATGAAGGCAAGCCTTGCCAGTACATCTCCACTGCCATTCGCATGACGTGTACTGTGTAGTGGCGAGGCACCTCGTAGTGAGCATCAGCTCAGTTCGTTGTTACGGCAGTGAGTTTGCCTGGTAGGTAGTAAACGTTACGGTCACTCCACTTTGGACGACAACATGCAGACCGGTACTGCCAGCCGCCGCAAAGGAAGTATCTGTCGCAGTTGCCATCCAGGTGCCTGGTTGCGTACCGCTCGAAGGCCAGACACTCGCGGAAAGCGACGTACCTGTAATACTGAATAGTAGCGTGTACGATGTCGCTGGCGTTGCGGCAAAAGGAACGCTCTTCAGTTTGAAAATGGTATTAGAGACCTTTTTTTCTATAGTAAGATTCGTGCCATCAATCAAGGCTTCATACCAGTTTTGGCTATCGGTCCAACGCAAGACCGCACCCAAATTGGCACTGCTGAAGCTACTGATGGAGCCAGAGAATTGCACTTGCGCATCAAGTGCAGGTGGTCCCAGGGTAGCATAGTAGTTGTTTGTCGATGTGGCAGCTACTTGTCCAGTATTGCCTTTGATGGAAAACAACTTGAAACTATTGGCATTGGCTCCCCACGACTGCCCATCTGAGGCGGTTCCCCAGTAGGTCTGATCAGAACGCGTGAAGTTGTCTTGCCCCAATGACGGCATTGGAGTGGAAAAAGGTGTTGCTGTTGCCGATGGGCTAGTGGTTGCCGAAGGCGTGGGCGTGGCGGTAGTATTTGAGATAGTAAAGCTATCCGTATACGTCCCCCCCGAAGTTGGAACGAATTGCTCGCTCAGTTGGGTCGCCGAGATCGAAAATTGTGAGATGCCCCAGGTGACATTATTTGTGGGTGTCGAGGTTCTAAAGTAATAATATTTGGGATCAGGATTAGGATTGTCAATGGGAAGTTGGGATGCTCCTCCCGTACCTGTTACCATGATGACGGTGCCTTTACCTTGGGTCATGTTAGTGGTGGCATCGGCAACACAATTAGCGTTGTAACTGGTAGCGTTTAGAGTCGCACAGGTTGTGGT
The DNA here is from genome assembly GCA_038209195.1 of Ktedonobacterales bacterium. GTDB lineage: Bacteria > Chloroflexota > Ktedonobacteria > Ktedonobacterales > Ktedonobacteraceae > JBBQXY01. The sequence continues at coordinate 55,709 of JBBQXY010000006.1, forward strand.
ATTCAGCGCTAGCTGCTTGCTGGCCTGGTAGTTATGTTTCTGGGCTTGCAAAATCAGGTCAACATGTTTGTTGAGCAGCATATCCAACAACTGTTGATCCTTGCAGGCGGCAGTACCGATCACAAAACAGTATTCATGCATTCCCACGATCACCCAGGGAATCACAGAATGTGAACAAGTGCTGACGCATCGAGCATCATCGATGGCATTTGAGACCCAGGTATAATCGGCTCCGCCCACATCGTAGTTGTAAGTGTAGTGAGGAAGTGTCGTGGGAGGTATCGTCTGATTCGGCGAGATCATAATGAAGCGGGCCAAAGTAGTACCACCTACGGAATAATCAAAGTAGTATTGTTGTCCATAGGCGCATTTGGTACAATTCGTCGTGACATTACCGAGGTGATCTGGTAGATCTGCTTCATACTCGCTAATCTGGTTACTATCATGGCGACCGTCAACAATCTCAAAAGGAAAGTTGGCTGGGAGGTTGTTTTTCGCGTACGTGCTCCACGAATCAGCCACAGCTTTGGTGACGGTTGAAGCATAGCTGTAATCGCCAAGACCCAGATTAAAACTGATCTGATTAGCATTATATAACTGCGAGATCTTTTGCAAGTTCGCTGTAGTTGCGGCGTTTTGGTCGTAATCGCCTGTGTAAGTAAAGCCAAAACTTGCCGGAGCTACGGGATTTTTTGCGCTGGTTGGATGGGTTATAGTAAAAAATATGCTTCCCATCATCAAAGTAAGCAGCAACAGACTGGCAAAAGAAGAAATATGGTGAGAGCGAACTCTGCTACTTTTGGGTTTATTGTGAAATTCTGTTGACATCTAAAGGGACCCTTCCTACGCTATATACAACTCGGTCAGTAAGCTCAGCAATGCAAACCTGTACAGCCCATCAATTTTATTTTCGCTGCTCCACCTTGCTAAAAGCTCTATTGTTCTCCCCACCCACTATTTCCTCACCATGCTGAGCTCTCCAAAGAACCAGGGATGTCGATACCTCAATCCTGTGAATGTAGTTCATAAGAACAAATGAAACGTAACAATACGCAACTACACATAGAAGTGTACAAGGTACAGGCCATGAAAAGTCACTTTGATGAAGTTGAGATTGGGTTATGAAGTTGGTAGATATGTAACATTTTCTTAACCTGCTTTTGCAGTTTCCCAACTATACTGATAAGTTGGCTAGTTGAAAGCATCTCATCCCAGCTTTCGACTAACCAACTCATCAGCTTCAGTAGCTGCTAGTTTTTATGGTGCAGAGCTGCTACTTTTCTCACGATTCTTATAAAAAATTTCGCTGAACGGGCAGAGCTAGCGTCATACCCGTTCACGCGCTATCGTTGTTTGTGCTTCCGTCAGATAAGCATTCAAACGCTTGCCAAGGATGGGAAGATTTTCGTTGCCATACATCACATGGATGCCAGGAAAGGTGTGTTCCTCTACCTCTTTCGCTCCAGACAGAGTGCGCCAATCATTTTAGGCGGCATCCCCTCTCTTCTACAAACCGATGCTGGCCAGGAAATCACAACAGGTTGACGTATTGCAACCATTTTTTGTCAAACGTAACCATATTTCAACTCAACTATAAAGAGTTTTTGCATCGATAAATAGATATCATAATGGAGGTGCGATAAAGGCTTTGTTTGTATTCACAAAGGTGGGCGTAGTTGTTACATTCGAACAGTGAACAATCTGACCGCTTTTATTCATGCGAGGATAGTAGGGCACAGCGGATTCTTAAAGTATAAAGGATATTCATCTATGGGACATGTAGTGGGGAAGAAGAGACCAGCAGCCAGGCGCTACTGGGTGCCATTGTCTGCACTGGCGTTACTTTTCGTTATAGTACTGGTGGTCGCAGTGATAGTGCAGTATCCAAAGCAGTCGGCTCATGCTGCCTCATCTGATTGGCCGATGTTTCTCGGCAACGACGCTCGAACCGGCTACAACAGTAGCGAGACGGCTATCAATCCAACCACCGCCTCCACCTTAAAAGTCAATTGGACGTCTCCTATGGGCGGTCGCATCAACGCGCAACCCGTGGTCGCGAATGGTCAAGTCTATGGTGGTACCTGGAATGGGATGGAGAATGCTACCGATCTCGCTGGCAACAAGCTGTGGTCTGCTGCGATTGGCGGGCAGATCGCCAATTGAAGCCCGCCGGATGTCTTTGGCATCGGGAGCACTCCCAGCATCAACACGGTCACCATCAATCAAACCAGCACCCAGGTCGTGTTTGTCGGGGGTGATGATCCCACCACGAAGATTGCCAGCTTATATGCGTTGAATGCGGCGGATGGCACCACCATCTGGGAAACTCCCCTCAGCACCACGGGTAATAACTTTGTCTGGAGTTCGCCTGTCGTCTACAATGGCAGTGTTTACATTGGGCTCTCCTCGGTGAATGACTGTCCGCTGGTACGCGGAGCGTTAATCAAGTTGGATGCCGCCACCGGAGTCATTCAGAACACTTTTTATACCGTCCCCAATGGTTGCATCGGTGCGAGTATTTGGAGCTCACCGACGCTCAATGACGCTACTGGCATGATTTTTATTACCACGGGCAATAATGGGCAGTGTTCCTCGGCGGAACCCTATGCACAGGCATTGATAGAACTCAATGCAGCGGACCTTTCGTATGTCGATGCGTGGCAAGTGCCAGCATCCCAACATCGCGTGGACAGTGATTTTGGGGCCACGCCAACCCTTTTCACGACCTCAATCCAGGGCACTGCACGCCAGATGGTGGGAGTCGTCAACAAAAACGGCACCTATTATGCCTTGGACCAGAACGCCCTTCACATGGGGCCAGTTTGGATGCAACCAATAAGTAGCAGTACCATCAGTATCTCCTCTTCCGCGTGGGATGGTGCCATGCTCTACGTCGCAGGTCGTATCACAACGGTTGGTAATAGAGCATGTGCAGGTAGTATACAAGCACTCGACCCCGCCACTGGTGCCATAATCTGGCAAGATTGTCTCAACGATGGTAATGTTCTGGCGCCCGTGAGTGCGGTGCCAGGAGTAGTTTTCGTTGCCGAGGGAACACATATTGTAGGAGTTGATACTGCTTCAGGAGCGATCCTTTTTAACTACAAAACCAGCAACACAATCTACGCCGCTCCAACTATCGCCAACGGCACCCTTTACGTGGCAAACAATAGCGGGACCCTCTACGCTTTCGGCCTGCCCAATGCGCCGACACCAACCCCGACGCCCTCGGTGACGGTCAGTGTCACAGCGTCACCGAGTGTGACTCCCTCGACGACGCCCGGTACGACGCTGGCGCAGGATACCTTTATACGCGCCGACCAATCCCATTTGGGAATTGCCACCGATGGGCAGAGCTGGGGGGGCGATGCCAACATGCTGAATACCTTCTCCATCAGTGCCGATAGCGGACAGGTGCTGGGCAGTGGCACGAGTGCCCGGAGCTACAATGCCGTGCTGGGTCCCATCGCCACTGACGCGGAAGTCCTCTTGAGTGGCTTCTTGAGTAGTTTTGGTAGCAACACACTGGGAGCCACCCTGCGCTGGAGTGATAGCAACCATCTCTATCGGGCCTACATCAACGGGAAGACGTTGACAGTAGTAAAGAGGGTAGGTAATGCCATCACCAACCTTGCAAGCGTAAACTATATCGCCCAGCCAGGGACGAGCTATAGCATCCGTTTCCGCGTGGTGGGCACGACACTGACGGCGAAGGTGTGGGCCACTGGAACGACCGAGCCAGGAGGATGGATGGTGACGACCAGCGATAGCAGTTTGACCTCGGGGCAGTGTGGCGTACTGCTCTACCTGGCCAATGCTATCACGGGGAAGGTGACCGCGTTCCAGGCAACCGTGCCATAACAAGGGCATAGTACCGTTCGACGAAGAAGTTTGTCTAAAGCTTGTATCAAATAAAGAAAACCAGGAGGAACCATGCACGAAGAAGAAACGAGCCCCACCATCCCCCAGATGGTTGAGGACGTGCGCGCAGGACGTATGCTGCGGCGCAATTTTATGAAAACGCTGGCTGCCCTGGGCTTCACCGCCGTGGGAGCCAGTGCCATCTCGGCGGCAACCGCCCTGCCCACGCCCATCGCTAAGATCGCCCCCGTGGCCCATCCCGATGAGCAACCAGCGCAGAACTTGCAATTGCACCAAGAGCACCTGGCGCATCAGACCTCGGGCAATTCGGGTGCCATCCAGCATGATTACGCGGAACACGCGGTGGTCGAAGATAGCATGCACCCTGAGCCCTTTGTGGGGAGAGCTGCCATTATGTCGCGCAAAGGCGTGGGCATGGCAGCCATCCCTGATTTGCAGATTCACGTAAACAACCGGGTGGCGCATGGGACGCAAGTCGCCGTGGAGTGGACGGCGACGGGAACCCATACAGGTGATTTTCCTGGCTTAGCCGCCTCGGGTCGTCCTTTCTCCATTCGCGGCGTGACGGTCGTGGTGCGTGAGCAAGGCAAGATCGTGCGCGAGGCGATCTACTACGATATGCATGAGGTCCGTCGCCAACTGAGCTAGTTCTCCTCCCCTATTCTCACCTCCGTATACGACCTGTCAAATGCGGGCGGAAACTTGATCTCCTTCAAGCTTTCGCCTGTTTAACCATTTTAGGTAGCATCCCCCCTCTTCAGAATAGTAATGCGAGTCATCAAAAAACAACTGGTTGACGGATTACAACCATTTTTTGTCAAACGTAACCATATTTCAACTCAATTATGAAGAGGTTATGCGTAGATAGATAGATATCATTGTATAGATATGATTATAGCTTGGCTCGTGTCCACACAGGTCGGAATAATTGTTACATCGAACGATGAACAATCTGACGGCTTTTATCAATGCAAGGATAATAGGGCATAGCGAACTCATGAAAAATAATGGTAAAGGATATTCATCTATGGGACAGGCTCTGCGTAATACGCGTAAGACGAGACCAGAAGCCAGGCACTACTGGATGCCATTATCTGCACTGGTACTATTAATTGCTATGGTGCTAGTGGTAGCAGGGGTGGTGCAGTATCCCAGACAGTCAGCTCATGCTGCCTCATCTGATTGGCCGATGTTTCTCGGCAACGACGCTCGAACCGGCTACAACAGTACCGAAAGTGCAATAACAGCATCAACTGCCTCTACTTTAAAAGTCAAATGGACGTCTTCCATGGGGGGGCGCGTGAACGCGCAGCCGGTGGTCGCGAATGGTCAAGTCTATGGTGGTTCCTGGAATGGGGTAGAGTCTGCTACCGATCTCGCTGGCAATAAGCTGTGGTCTGCTGCGATTGGCGGGCAGATCGCCAATTGTAGCCCGCCGGATGTCTTTGGCATCGGGAGCACTCCCAGCGTCAACACGGTCACCATCAATCAGAGCAGCACCCAGGTCGTGTTTGTCGGAGGTGATGACCCGACCACGAAGATCGCCAGTTTATACGCTTTGAATGCGGCGGATGGCCGCACTATCTGGAAAACTCCTCTCAGCACCACGGGGAATAACTTTGTGTGGAGTTCACCCGTCGTCTACAATGGCAGTGTTTATATTGGGCTCTCATCGGTGAATGACTGTCCGCTGGTACGCGGAGCGTTAATCAAGTTGGATTCCGCCACCGGAGTCATTCAGAACACCTTTTATACTGTACCCCCTGGCTGCATCGGTGCGAGCATTTGGAGCTCACCAGCCATCAATGACGCTACTGGCAAGCTCTTTATCACCACCGGTAATAATGGGCAGTGTTCCGCGACAGAACCGTATGCGCAAGCCCTGATAGAGCTTAATGCCGCAGACCTCTCGTATGTCGATGCGTGGCAAGTGCCAGCATCCCAACATCGCGTGGACAGTGATTTTGGGGCCACGCCAACCCTTTTCACGACTTCAATCCAGGGCACCACACGTCAGATGGTTGGGGTCGTCAACAAAAACGGCACCTATTATGCCTTGGACCAAAATGCTCTTCACACGGGGCCAGTTTGGATGCAACCAATAAGTAGCAGTACCATCAGTATCTCCTCTTCCGCGTGGGATGGTTCAATGCTCTACGTCGCAGGTCGTAATACAACTATTGGTGGTAAGGCGTGTACTGGCAGTATACGGGCACTCGATCCCACCACTGGTGCCTTCATCTGGCAAGATTGTCTCAACGGTGGCAATGTTCTAGCGCCCGTGAGCGCGGTGCCAGGAGTAGTTTTTGTTGCCGAGGGAGTATATATTCTGGCCATTGACACAACATCAGGAGCGATCCTTTTTAACCACAAAACCAGCAACACAATCGACTCCGGCCCATCTATCGTCAATGGTACCCTCTATGTCGCAAACAATAGCGGAACCCTCTACGCTTTCGGCCTGCCCAATGCGCCAACACCAACCCCGACGCCCTCGGTGACGGCCAGTGTCACGGCGTCACCTAGCGTGACTCCTTCGACGACACCCGGTACAACGCTTGCGCAGGACACTTTTGTACGTCACAACCAATCCCTCTGGGGAATTGCTACCGATGGGCAGAGTTGGGGAGCCGATGCCAACACGCTCAGCAATTTCTCCATCAGCGCCGATAGCGGACAGGTGCAGGGCAGCGGCACGAGTGCCCGGAGCTACAATGCCGTGCTGGGTCCCGTCGCCACCGACGCGGAAGTCCTCTTCAGTGGATCCTTGAGTAGTTATGGCAGCAATACGTTGGGAGCCACTTTGCGCTGGAGTAATAGCAACAACCTCTATCGAGCATTCATCAACGGGAAGACCTTGACGGTGGTAAAGAAGGTCGGAGGGGGAATCACTAATCTGGGGAGCGTGAACTATGTCGCCCAGCCGGGGACGAACTATAGCATCCGTTTCCGCGTGGTGGGTACGACACTGACGGCGAAGGTGTGGGCCACCGGAACCACTGAGCCAGGTGGGTGGATGGTGACGACCAGCGATAGCAGTTTGACCTCGGGCCAGTGTGGCGTACTGCTCTACCTGGCCAATGCGATCACGGGGAAGGTGACCGCATTTCAGGCAAGCGTGCCCTAGCAACGGCATGCTACTGTACCACATGCTCACGAAGTAATGAGATAGCCCTACCACCAATGCTTCAGGAGCATGCACGACAAAGATGTTTGCATTGAGCTTGTATCAAGCAATGAAGAGTAGAACATAGGAGGAACCATGCACGAAGAAGAAACGAGCCCCACCATCCCACAAATGGTCGAGGACGTACGCGCAGGACGCATGCTGCGCCGCAATTTTATGAAAACCCTGGCCGCCCTCGGCCTCACTGCTGTGGGGGCTAGTGCCATCTCGGCGGCAACCGCCCTGCCCACGCCCATTGCTAAGATCGCCCCCGTGGCCCATCCCGATGAGCAGCCAGCGCAGAACTTGCAATTGCACCAAGAGCACCTGGCGCATCAGACTTCCGGCAATTCGGGAGCCATCCAGCACGATTACGCGGAACACGCGGTGGTCGAAGATAGCATGCACCCTGAGCCCTTTGTGGGGAGAGCCGCCATTATGTCGCGCAAAGGCATCGGGATGGCGGCCATCCCTGATTTGCAGATTCACGTAAACAATCGGGTGGCGCATGGGACGCAAGTCGCCGTGGAGTGGACGGCGACGGGAACCCATTCCGGGGATTTTCCTGGCTTAGCCGCCTCGGGTCGTCCTTTCTCCATTCGCGGCGTGACGGTCGTGGTGCGTGAGCAAGGCAAGATCGTACGCGAGGCGATCTACTACGATATGCATGAGGTCCGTCGCCAACTGGGTTAAAAAGGTAAGCGCAAGGTTGAGCCTCGTTAAGTGGTACCTGGACTTCCTCGGTCGACAATAGACCGAGGAAGTCCAGGTCTTTCGTTTGCTGTGAACCGTTCACGAGATAGGAAGACACGAACTGAGATCGTGTATAGTATCACTTACAACCCAAAGGCAAATAGCTGGCCATTCCTGTTGACTTCATAGATTATTCCGTTAGAGATAGAAGCTGCTCCCCAGAATCTCCCATTTGTCACTGAATCTTGATAACTATAGAGCGTAGTTCCTGTCGCAGAGTTAACGACGCTCATAGTATTGCCTGAACCTATCACCACTAGCCCTGGAACAGCTACCACAGAATCGAGAACCGGGTTGTTCAAGCACTTCTGCCAGAGGAATGCTCCGGTGTTTGGGTCAATTGCCTGTAGGCTACCCCTACATTTACGAACCCCAATCGTCGAATTTCCCCCTGCTGCATAAAGTGTAGAACCATCGTAAGCACTTGACGAGATACTGCCATTTCCCGTCTCTGGAGCTGACCCGCCGGCTGAAATTCTCACCTTCCACAGTGCCCCCGCACTGACGTTAGTCCGGTCAAGGGCATAGTAGTAGCCATCTTTATTCTCTAATCCTACCATAGCATGTGAGGTACCTTGGATCGTTGCCTGAAAGAGTGTCGGAGTACTCCCATAGTCTCCGTCAGTAACTGCGTCTGAAGCTGGCACCGCCCAGGACCCAACCAAAGAGAGAGTAGAGGCATTGAGTTCTACTATCGACTGGTTGTAAGCTCCAGGCTTTGAGCATTTATTCCCATTGCCCGTGCCAAAATAGAGCATACCAGTCGCCTCGTCAATGGTGGGCGACCCCCACACCCCCCCGCCAATACAGCCACTAGGCACCACATTGAACACATGTTGTATCGTTCCCGTTGAGGCGTTAACCTGAACCAGCTGCCCTTGAACGACTGGACAATCTATTTCAGATGCAATTCCGACGTAGACACTACCATTGAAAACCGCTGTTGAACCAAAGATGAACTGGTTTGCGACCGTCCCCAAGCTGCTCTGCCAGAGAATTGCGCCTGTGTTCGCGTTCAATGCATAGACTTTGACCGTCCCCCCGGATACGAAAACGACGGGAGTGGTCACACCGTTTATCGATACAGAGGCAAACGTCGCGGAACCAGTCACCCCGTAGGACGGTGTACAATGACCAGGCCTGGAGCCCAAATTGGTCGCCCATACCTGTTTTCCTGTTGATGGATTTGTTGCATACTCTACTCCCTTCCAGTCTCCCCAGTAGAGAAGCCCATTTGCAAGCACTGGCTCACCGCTCAGATTTGTACTGGATTTAGTTACCCAATGTACCTTTAGATTGGCTGCTGTGGAAGGAGTGATAGTATTCTCAGTCGAGTTGTAGCCCGTCCGTGCATTGCTACCAAGAAATGTTGGCCAATCACCAGTTGCAGCATGTGCTGCTTGTTTCCGTCCGAGCATAGCAAAAGTGCTCACTCCAATCATGACCAATACAATCAGTACCAGAATAATCTTTGAACTGAGAAAACGTTTCATGCCTAAATCTCCTAACAAGAAATACTCACAAGACACAATCCTGTCTCGGTGATGCTAGTCACCATCTCCTTGACTTTGATTCTGAAGAGATGCACCTTTAATAGCTGGACAGGTACGTGTTTGCCATATCAATACTGCGAATCAGAGACATCTCCTTTATTTTGTATTGCACCGTAGAGGCTAGCAAAATTATCTAACTTGCCATGATCAGATGCTTTGAGATAGCCCGCGTGAGAGTGATCAATGTCACTAATAAGATGGTCGGGCTGGTGGTTCAACGGGTGGTTTGCCCATGTATGTCTGTATAGGTGGTTGCACCATCCGCATTGGGAAATGTACCAAACATACTATCGAAGGAACTGTTTTCTTTGACAATGAAGACAATGTGAGAAATAGGATTGGTCGTGCTTCGTCCTAACTTTGCTGGTGATGCCGCTTTTAGAGGTGTTTTTGGTGATTGATAGAATGCTCCAATTAGCAGTAATGCTCCTAGCATTACTATCAGCAAGGTATGCACTGTGCGAGTCAGATGTAATTGTTGAGGATACGAAAATCCCCATCGCTGGTACTTCTCAAAATTGTTACCGTTGGTCATGTGTATATCCTTCCATATGATCTACAGTCCTCCAAGGTAAATATTAGCAACGAAATATCTTTGGTCGTAATTTCAAAATCAGTAGCTTTGTGTACGTATCGGCGTTTCTACATACCGTAATCCCTGATCTAAGAGAGGTCACTGTCTCTGGTCGTGAAATAGAAATACTTCGATGCTTCGAACAAAGTTAGAAATAGAAATACTTCGATACTTCGATGCTTCGAACAAAGTTAATAGTATGAATGCAATGCATTTACCATTGGAAGTCTACTAGATTTCGGTAGTGAAAAAGTGCAAATTTGGTTGAGATAGGGTTATAAAAAGGGTGCAAACGTGGAGAATTCTCAATCTGGAAGGCAGAACTTGTTAAAAGATAGAGAAGAACGTCGCAACGCGGCGGGGAGGAGGGGCTGCCGCCTGAGACGGCATCCCCTCCTCCCCTCCTCTTTGCTACTTCGTCCTTGGCTTAGCTCCAGTGTGGTTTCTGACGGATCATGGATTGTAAGGCGTAGAAGGCGGGTAATGGACCACTACCAGTATTTGGATAGATGCTATCGCTCTGGTGACCGTAGTTAATCGTGAACCAGAAGACTCTCTGCACAACGCCAGATTTTGCAGACTCGTTGAGGATGTATTGCATGAACTGGGACTGTACCTCTGGTGTCACAGTGGTGCTTGAACCAGAGCCATTGTTAGTGGGCCAACCCACTTCCGTGACCCAGATGGGTTTTTGAGGGAAGCCATTTTTTGTGGCGATATCGCGCATAGTTTGCCATTCCTGGTCGAAGGAGGGATCATCTCCATTTGTCACCGAAGGGTCTGCTCCGCTGTGGTAATAATGGAAGTTCATGTAATCCATGTATGGCCCATACCCATTGGTATACAGGTAGGTCATAAAATCTTGAATGTGCGGCTCATAATGCCACCACATGCCAAACATGCCCACAAGTGCCTGCGGATTGACGGCTTTGATGGCCTGATAGCCAGCCTTGAGAACTGGTCCATAGTAGCTGGCACTACGACATGGTTGGTTGTTGCCCAGACCTGGTACAAAATGGGAGTCATATTCCTCATTGCCAATTTCGAAGGAGTCGATGATGCCATGTCCATGTTTGCCATCATAGCGGGTTGCCAGCAAAGTGGCGAACTTTGTCATTTCAGCGGGGCCAGGCAAGAAATGCTGACCATCACCAGAGCAGACCTGGCTTAAATCCCAGGTGGGAGCGTACTGGATAGCAAAGTCTACATGAATGTGGGCCGCGTTCACAATAGCAAGAGCAGCATCAACCTGGCTCCAGTCATATACTTCCGGCGCGGTCTCAATCTTTGACCAGTGATATTGATAGCGAACCCAGCATACATTGAGTTGTTTGTAGACGGTCACGAGCGAACTATCAGCATGTATCGTCGTGAACCCATAGGGACTCGTTGCCGTACACGGTCCGCTGGGTCCGACAACCTGGGTAGTGGTTGCACCAGGAGTGGGGGTAACGGTCGTTACTGGTCCCGAACCTGGTTGCTTAAAGATGATAAAGTAGAAAACTGAGAATACTACTACACCAAGAAGCAATACTCCTATGATAATGGTAAGTGCCAAACGTAATGGCACCGTAGGCCCTGTTGGACGGCTGTTTTGCATTTCTTAATAATTCCCCCTGCTATGTATGTATACCTATTTTCTGATCTTTTTGTATGGCCCGGAGTAGATGCTGCTCAACGTGCCTGGCGTTCTCCTCTATGGTGAAGCGTTCCTGTACCGTTGTACGGGCTGCCGAGGCGAGTTGTGCGCGTTGCTGCGAGTTCTCTAACAATTGTGTAATTGCAGATGCAAGCGCCTGTTCATCTCCGGGCTCAATTAACAGTCCGTTCACATCGTGCGTCAGGATTTCCGCTGGCCCACCAATATTGGAGGCAATAACTGGCAAGCCACGAGCCATTGCCTCTGCGACCACGAGACCAAATGGCTCCTGCCACAACGAGGGTACAAGCATAATATCGGAGCAATCGTAGAATCTTATGAGTTCATCTTGAGAAACCTTGCCATGGAAAGTCACGACCTGCGTCAGGTGCTTCTCATGAAGGAACGTCTCCAACTCTCTGACATAGGTCTTATCGCCAGTTCCGAAGATATGCAGGTGTAAGAAAGGATGCTCTGCATTATCTTTCTGCCTACTTTGCTCGTCCAGCAACAGATCAAGTGCTTTAAGAATAATAAGAATGCCTTTTTCATCGCGTAGGCGTCCAACGAAGAGTAGTTGGAAGCATTCTTTCGCACCATTTTTACTATAATTCTCGTTTACCATAGCTTCGGACTGGGGCAAACTCAGAAAGCGCGGCTCTATGCCGTTATAAATGACCTCAATCTTCTCGGCATCGAAGCCTGCTTGGACGTACTGCTGTTTGACAGCAGCACTGACAGCAATGAGCGAGGTGAAAGTGAGCGCAGGAAGCGTGCCGATCAAGCGTTGTTTGAGCCATCGGTTATGCAGATGTGATTGCTCGGTCTCAGGCGAATTGGCATAAAGCAAGACATAGCTACCCAGATGAAAGACGATAGGTATCTTCAAGGCTGGGAGTGCTTTGAGCATCGAATTCACACCGAGGCCCGCAATTTCCCAAAGGTAGAGTATGTCAGGTTTGGTCGTGGCTACCACACGGCATAATTCATCTGCATTCGCAGGATAGTGGTAACGTCGATAATAGTTATATGGTTGATCAAGTTGCCGCCAAAGAGGACGCTGGCGATCAAAATGAGCTGGTGGAGCAAGGTGGAGTGTACGCCAGATGTGCCCATTTTGCTCTGCCTTCGCAAGGCCAAATGAACTCGTCAGCACCAGGACTTCGTGACCCAGTCGCTCCAGCCCTGTAGCTATATCCCCTGCCAGGATTTCCGCTCCTCCTTCTACATACGGCGGGTAGAGGTTATTCAATAATAATATACGCACTAATACACCTTTATCTATTCATCCAATGTGCCGAAGATACTAATAAGGTAAGTTGGCTTTGTCTAGTGTACCTAATCAGCAAAAAATGTGCAAGCCACTAGGAAATGTGGAAGAGCAAGCTGGTTAAGAAATCACCACAGCGAGAAACATTCCGCAACCCGATCTTAACCAATCATTTGCCTTTTCAGAACGAACGACTGCTATACTAACGCTAATGTGTAGTGAGAAAGTCCAGTTAGAAAGTAAGGTAAGTATGTTTCGCTATAGGTATGCAGGTATTGAAACATGCAGATAGTTCAAAATTTCTCATAGTGTAAATAGGGAGGTCATAACAAAAAGTATGGGAACAAAAGTCTTGATTATCGGACTTGATGGTGCTACTCCTGAGCTCGTAGATCGCTGGGTAGAGGAAAACAAATTGCCATATTTGAAGCAGATAATGCAACGCGGGGTCTATGGCAAATTGCGCTCAGTCTATCCACCCATTTCACCTGCCGCCTGGACCACGTTCGCAACGGGCTATAATCCTGGCAAACATGGCGTTTATGATTTCCGCGATTATGATAATACGCGCTATGGCTGTTTTGCTGATACCATTGTTGACTCCAATTCTTTCGCTGGTAAGACCATTTGGGATATCGTGGGAGCGGCAGGCCAGAAGGTAGGGGTAGTCACTGTACCGGTGACGTATCCTGCCTGGAAAGTGAATGGCTTCATGATCTCTGGCTATCCAACACCGGATACCGGCAAGTCGTTTACCTATCCACCGGAGCTCGGTAAGACTCTTCCTCCCATGGTGGGAGACGCTGCCTTCTTCAAATCCGCTACTGGTCATGTCTTGCTCAAAGAGATGAATCGCTCGATGCACGAGTGTACCGATGTATCGATTGACCTCATGAATAAGGATGACTACGGGCTTTTTATCATGGTCGTCGGTGCGACTGACCGTGCACACCATGACTGGTGGAAGTATATCGATCCCCAGCATCCTGCGTACGATCCCAAAGAGGCAGAACTCTATGGCGATCTCATCCTCGAGGTCTACAAGGCTGCTGACGCCTGTGTCGGCAAGTTTTTAGAGGCTATCGATGACGATACAACCGTGATTGTCATGTCGGATCACGGCGGTGGCTCGCACCCCAAAGATTATCTCAACTCCAATTATGTGTTGAGAACACTCAATTTGCTAAAGCCAAGTGCGAAAGCAAGTAAAAAAAGCGGCTTCAAAGCGGCTTTCAAGACGTTCTATCGGACGAAGATTCGTCGGTTCGCCTACTTGGAAAAGGTCTATCGCAGCCTACCACAGGGCCTCAAGAAGATCGCGACCACCATGGACTCGCAGACCATGATGGACCTAGATGCCATTGACTGGAAGCATACTAAGGCCTATCGCTTCCCCATGTATCCTCCGGTGGAAGGCATCATGATCAATGTCGTTGGTCGGCAGCCAGAAGGCTGTGTGCAGCCAGGCGAGGAGTATGAAGCCATTCGCACACGCATTCTGGAAGAAATGCGCAGTTTGCGCGACCCTAAAACAGGTGAACCGATTGTGTTAGAGGCCTATCGCCGCGAGGAACTGTATCACGGCGAACGCTTGGAGACAGCTCCCGACTTGATCCTCGTCACCCAAGATCAGTACAAGGGCGGAACAGGCATTGACAAATTGGTGAGCGATGTTCCGCTGGATGTGATCTCGAAGCTGAGCGGCGTGCATCGAATGGACGGCATTATTCTCGCCCTTGGCCCGCATATTCGTCGCAACGCCCATATCGAAGGTGCAGGGATTATCGACGTTGCTCCGACTGTCATGTATGCCCTCGGCTTGCCCATTCCAAACGATATGGATGGTAAACCCCTCTCAGGACTCTTTGAAGAGGGACATATGGAGCAGACCGAAGCTTCGTATACCGATGAGCGCAAGTATGAAGATGTTGCCAGCGATGATTATGGCTACTCGGAGGAAGAAGAGGAAAGTGTGCGTTTAAAACTTGAGGCTCTGGGGTACCTATAGGATAGCTGTTCTTTGAGGTGTGACTGACGGAAGGACCTGAGATTACAGTGCTATGGGAGAGATATTATGCGCATCCTGTTTGTGACACCCTATCCACCTTCACGTATCCGTGTGCGTGGCTATGGATTTCTGACGCAACTTCATCAGCAGCATGAAGTAACTATTGTGACGCAGAGTGCATCGGCGCAGGAGCTTGCTGATGTCGAGGCACTGCGCGGTCAGGGGTTCGAGGTGGTAGTGGTAGAGGAATCAAAGCGGTTGGCTACTTTGCGTAGCGGCTTTGCATTATTCAGCCAATATCCTTTACAGGTAGCATATGCTCACTCAAGGCGTTTTATGCTTGCCGTGCAAGACCTTTGCGCGCAACGATCTTTTGACGTAATGCATGTAGAGCATTTGCGCGGCATCGCCTCGCTGGAAGCCAGCAGTAGTAATCTACCGCTGGTCTGGGATGCCGTCGATTGTATCAGCTTGCTCTGCAAGCAAACCATCACAGCCGGTCCAAACCTGTCAGTACGTACCGTTGCACTACTGGAGCATAAACGCACGCGGCGTTACGAAGCCAGGATGCTCAATCACCTGCAACATGTAGTGGTCACGTCAGAACGGGATCGCCAGGCCATGATCGACTTGTATCGTACAGAGATGAATATCAAGAGTAGTAGGGATGAAGAGCTAGATGTGAACATTCGCGTTCTGCCTAATGGTGTCGATCTACAGTATTTCCATCCGCGGCAAGAGGAACGCCGCCGCTTCAACCTTGTTTTCTCTGGGAAAATGAGCTATCACGCGAACGTTGCGACAGCACTCTACCTCTGTCAACAGATTATGCCGCTGGTGTGGCAGCATAAGCCGGAGGCTACCCTGACCATTGCCGGCAGCAAGCCACCCGCCATCATTCAACGGCTGGCGGATGATCCTCGCGTCGAAGTAACGGGCTATGTTGATGATATGCGCCACTATGTAGGACGAGCTGAGGTAATGTTGAGTCCCATGGTCTATAGCGTGGGCATTCAGAACAAAGTCCTTGAGGCGATGGCACTGGGTACGCCCGTGGTTGTTGCCGCCCAGGCCGCCTCCACGTTAGGTACACAGCCCGGTCGTGATTTGCTCACCGCCAGTTCCGCCCAGGAGTTTGCGAGCGCTACACTTCGTTTGCTGAATGATGCCACCTTACGTACGACGTTAAGTGAACATGGACGCCAGTATGTGGAGCAACAACACAATTGGCGTGGCGTAACTGAACGTCTCGTCGACGTGTATCAGCAGGCGATTGCTGACCATCCCGCTCCCAGAGCGCAGTTTTTCATCCAAAGACAAAACAATAACAGAGGAGAGCTTTCTTCTGCAAAGAGCCTCTAGTAAGAGTGCCCACCCAAAAATGTGATAGATAATTCTATGAGAGGCAGAACGTTATGCGCGTGTTAGTGCTAACACAGGTACTGGTCTACCCCCCTGATGCAGGCCCGAAGGTCAAAACGCTCCAAGTGTTACGGCACCTGGCTGCGGAACATGACGTAGTCTACTGTACCTATGTGCGTAGTGCTAAAGAGATGCAAGACGCGGCAAAGCTGCGCGAGATCTGTCGTCGTGTTGTTCCTATTCCACTCAACCGTTCCAGGGTCGGCGATGTACGCTTTCTCGTAGCGAGTCTGTTGACAGGCAATTCGTTCTTGATGCGCCGCGATTACCGGGCCACGATGCAAGCCACAGTGCGGCAACTCTTGCAAGAAGAGCGCATTGACGTTTTGCACGTTGATCAACTCAATATGATGCAGTTTGTGCCCCCTGAGTGGAAAGGAACCGTCATCCTTGACGAACACAATGCTGTCTGGCAAGTATTTGACCGTCTCCAGAAGGGCGAGCGCAACCCTCTAAAACGCTGGTTTCTGGCTCGCGAGGCTCGTATCATTCGCAAGCTCGAAGGGAAGGCCTGCCAGCGAGCGAGCGTGGTGCTGGCAGTGAGCGAAGAGGATAAGCAGGCACTAAAAGTCATAGCCGACGACACTGTACCAATTGAGGTCGTACCAATTACCGTAGATGCCGAACACTTCACACCCATCTGGGACGCTCGCAGCCCTGAAGTTAACCGTCTGCTCTCGATCGGAACAATGTTCTGGTTGCCTAATAGTGAAGGGGTGATGTGGTGGCTGCGTGAAGGATATCAGCAGCTACGTGATCTCTGTCCAGGCCTAACCTACGACATCGTGGGCGCGCGACCACCACATGCCTTGCAGACCGCAGTGGAGCAGTACGAGGGCGTACATCTTCATGGCTATGTTGCCGACGTAATTCCTTTCTGGACACATGCCAGCGCGTTAGCTGTGCCGATTCTTTCAGGCGGCGGTGTGCGGGTAAAGATTTTAGAAGCGATGGCAATGGGCGTCCCCGTCATTTCAACGACCATTGGTTGTGAGGGACTGGATGTGCGTGATGGCGAACACCTCCTGGTGGCGGATAGCCCTGCGGCATTCGCTCAAGCCTGTGCCAAAGTCCTACAAGATAAGGAATTGGCACTGCGTTTGGCCACCAATGCTCGTAAACTGATTCTGGAGCGGTACGATGCGAAAGTTGCGCTCCGTACTCTCGATGGAGTTTACGCACAAGCACAACGATGAACAGATAGAAGGGTTGCATCATGCATGACGCGCATTCGCGTACGAAAATTGCCTTTTTGACCTCATTCGATCCACGGGATAGACGCTCATGGTCGGGTACAGTCTATTACCTGGCCCAGGCCCTCGAAAAGCACTGCGGCGAAGTATCCTACATTGGCCCGATGAAAGTGCGGCAAAAGACACTTGGCAAAATCATCAATAAATGTGCGCGTCTTTTCCTCAAGAAGGGGTTTGAATACAACGCTAGTTTCTTAGTGGCAAAAAAATATGCCAAAATTGCTGCCCAAAGGCTGGCAAAACAGCAGTTCGATGTGGTTATCACCGTCGCTGGTTCACCCGAAATAGCTTTTTTAAAGACAGATATTCCCATCGTCTTAATAGAAGACGCAACCTTCGCCATCCTGCAAAATTATTATCCCCAATACACAAATCTTCTGAAACTCTCCATCTATCAAACCGATAAGACGGAGGCCCTGGCTATTGCCAATGCCAGCATGCTGATCTACTCCTCGCAATGGGGGGCGGACTCTGCCATTGAAACATATCATGCTGCTGAACGCAACGTACACGTCATTCCCTATGGCGCGAATTTAGAACTGCCTCCCGCTAAAGAAGGAGTCTTGCAAAGGACGCGTTCAGGACACTGTAGATTGCTTTTTATGGCGGTGAACTGGCAGCGCAAAGGTGGGGAAATCGCCTTTGAGACACTTTTGAAGTTAGAGAAGTTGGGCATAGCGGCTGAACTTATCGTCTGCGGTTGCGTTCCCCCACCAGAGTTTTCACATGAAAGAATGACAGTCATACCCTTCCTGGACAAGAATGACGAACACCAGCGTGCGGAAATCTATAAACTTTTTGCAACATCTGATTTTCTGCTTTTACCCACCAGAGGTGATTGTACGCCCATCGTCTTCTGTGAAGCAAGTGCCTTCGGTTTGCCCGTCATCACCACCAACACTGGCGGCGTAGCAGGGGTAATCCATGATGGTAAAAACGGTTATATGCTCCCCTTTAGTGCTAGAGGCGCTGAATATGCCGAGACTATTGCGAAGATTTACCAGGATGAGCAGCACTATGCCGCACTGGTGCAATCGAGTAGAGCAGCGTTCGATGAAAAATTGAACTGGGACGCGTGGGGTACGAGCGTCAAGAAACTCCTCGATGAGATGCTCTCTGCCAGGCTCAACTAATCAATGCTACGCGAAGGTGCATTGTTTGCTAGCAAGATCGCACTGAATGGTACTTTTCTCGAAGTGCTGGCTGATAGCAGTTCCACCGGAAGCTAGAGGTAGGCTGACTGGATAACCGAACTGCTTCAGCCCACCAGTCTTGTCAAAGTAGCTCAGGATGGGGTTAGGGATGCTGTAGCCTGTGAGGATATAGTAGCGACCACCAGCCGTTGCAATGGTACTTTCCTTCGCGTCGCTGGCAAAGTAGTTCCACAGGTAGTCGTACGGGATGGGATTTTGCTGGGAATCCACGTCGTGCGGCGAGATCCAGGTGAAACTGTCAAAGCCCCAATTCATGAGGTCGCGCATATCTGTCCACCAATTAATGGTATGCATAGTGACCCCGATCAAATGATGATGGTTGCGTGTAACCGAAATGACCTGCACAAAATTGGCCCCCCCATCGTAACCTGGCTTCCCCCCATCGACGCCGGGATACCAGAAGAGAAATTGATTGCCGTTGAGCAATGGATGGTCTGGATGGGTGCTGGTTTTCGGTATATCATAGGTTTCAGCCCCACTAATCTTGTGAATGATGGGATTATTCAGCGCGTAGCGACCGAGCACAGCGAGATCTCGCGCACTGGAATAATGCTCTGTGTCCAGCAAACCATGAGGATTCATATAATGCGTGTCATTGAGTCCCAGTTGATGCGCTCTCTGGTTCATGTCGGCGACAAAATGGGGCAGGGTGCCGCCAAGAGTATCCGCGATGGCAATGGCCACGTCATTGCCTGACAGGAGCAAGAGGCCGTAGAGCATATCGCTTAGCGTGTACGTTTCGCCTTGTTTGAGCCCGAAGACCGTGCTATCGGCACTGAGTTTGCTGATATCACGGGCAATCGCACTGGTAATTGTGATGGGTTGATCGAGTTTGCCCTGTTCCACCGCTAACAGTGCCGTTATCAGCTTGGTGGTACTCAGCATCGGCAGGTGCATAAAGGCATTGTGCGCGTACAGCGTAGCACCAGTATCAGCGTCGAGCAAGTAGGCTGAGGTAGCAAAGACCGGCGGCGGCGGATGATCGGTATCCTCTGGTGTAATGATCAATTCATAGGGATTTCCACTCTGTATGCTGGTTTGGGGCGTGCCATTATTCTGGCTGGTCACGGTGGCGATACTATTCACAGCATTCTCGGATTGAGATCGGCTAATATCGAACGCAATAACGCTGAACAGCAGCAAGAGCACGAGACCGATAATGAGCAGCATACCTGGGCGCGAACGCGTCAGATGAATCAGTTGTTGCTGTATTGAACGCTTAGGGCGCGTGTGCCGGATGCGAATAGCGGGTGGACGTGGAGTCGTGGGTGGTGTGGTATACAGAGGCGCACGGTTTTTTTCTGGCACCAGGGGTGTATTTTTACTGGTGATCTGCTCTGGCACACGATAGCGCGGAGTGCTTTTGGTGATAACGGCAGGTTTTCTATACTCTGTTTGTGTGTCTTTATCGGTTGTCTCATCCTCATCTAGTTCAGTAACGGGATGCCGCGTTGTTTGCTCAAGATTGCGTGAGGCGCGCAGAATTTTAGGTATCTCAGGGTGCTCAAGATGATCGATTGGCTGATAGCGATATCGTGGTTGTGATGGTGTTGTCGTGGGCGGCACGCTGGCTCGTCTGGGCTTGTGGGAGGGTTTTTCGGCTTGTTCATCGTTATCTGGCGGTGTTCTGTCCATCGTGCCGTTCCCCCCCTCTCAGTTTGTCAGTGCATTTCATTATGATGGTTGCCATATTACTAGAATTGCCCAGCAAGTTCAAAAAGATACGCTTATAGTCCCACCAGAACCATAGAAAGTACCCTTACATCAAAATGCATTAATGCAAGTGTAGCATAGTGGAGCACACCTGTCGAGTCCAATTTGGCACAGCGAACAATGGAACCCCCTGAACTATTCTCATTGCTATAGCTATTTCAGGTTATTTGGTGGGTAACGGCTCTTCAATCCAGCCATGCTCTTCACGGAAGTTCAGTCCCTGTTGTGCCGCTTCCTCTGCTGTGAGATAAGGGAGGAGATGCCCCACCATAGGCTGTTTTGCCTTATAGCGTTGCAGGTTCTCATTCGCCCACTGCACCATCACTTGTATACCGATGATAGGATTACCGATGGTTTCGCGCAAGTGCTGCAAAATGCGTTTACCATTCGCCTGCTCCTGCGGCAATTGGTATTGCTGTCCCAAATAGCCAGCCAGATCATACAGATCGGGCTCGTTGTAGAAGCCAAGGTGTTCTGCCCAGAGTTGTAACCGTAACCCTTCGGCTAATTCCGCGTCCAGTGTGGCAACGTTCATTTCAACATCGTCGCGCATGCCGCGATTATTCAGATTGCCAGAACCTACCGTACACCACAAGTCGTCAATAACAGCAACCTTGGCATGGACGTAGATGGGCCGATAGTGTTCACCGTCTTGTCGGCTTTCAGAGGTTGCCAGACAGAAGACCGCGAGGCGTCCCTGCGCTATTGCTTCCGGTGCCTCCTGTTTCAAGCGTAAGATGCCCGCGTCAGTGTAAGCACGTCCAACATTTGGATGGTCAGGCAGGACGATAGCTACGCTGGCACCATTTTGTAATGCTTCACCAATTTTACGGATGTTGTACTCCATCTCAGGGTTATCAAAGCTCAAAAAAGGCAAATCAATACCTGCGAAAGCGCGTATCCAGAGATACTGGTTCTCCAGGTAGATAAAATGCTGTGCATTGCCCAGGGCTTTCGCGTACAACTGGGCGATACCGCGAATAGTGGAGTCCCCTGTAAAGTTGTAGGTATGTATAGGGATGGTTCGCGCCACTTGTACGACACTGTGACTCTGCACGGCAGGCGGGAGTGGATGTTCCGGTACTAGCAGCTTCTGGTCGTCCTTGTGAGATTGTATCACGTCGTTCCAGCGTTGGCGAAAGTTACGCTCAACGTCGCTGGCAGCCGGGCCTTCGATAATAGAGTGGGCATCGTGCCACGGGTGCGGACTGGTGTCTTGTGGCGTTTTGCGTAGCGGAGAGGAGTAGGCATGTGTTTGCGTATCCCACCGATCAAAATCACCCTTTACTTCAATCAGCAGATCAACGCCGCCGACGAAAGCGTGTGTGCCATCGACAATGGAAAGTTTCTGGTGCAAGGATTCAGATGGGTGCTTTATGGCCTCAATAGGATGTACGCGTACATCGAGGGCACTGTCATCGAGCAGACAGGTGATACCTCTTTGGCTGAGTTGATCGTGCGCGGCATGCGGATTAGAATGTGAGATCATCTCAATACTATCCCAGATGAGCACCTTGACTTCGACGCCTTTGCTCAC
This sequence comes from Ktedonobacterales bacterium, assembly GCA_038209195.1. GTDB lineage: Bacteria > Chloroflexota > Ktedonobacteria > Ktedonobacterales > Ktedonobacteraceae > JBBQXY01. The sequence continues at coordinate 77,693 of JBBQXY010000006.1, forward strand.
GGCATAGCCCAGCACGTTTTGCAGTGAAAGCGCGTGGGTAAACCAGAAGGCAATATCTGCCTCCTGCAAGCCATTCATCCGCAACTCAGCCAACAAGCGTTCTTGCTCATTACTATTATTTGGATCGACGATGTGATCTTTGCCACGCACCAACTCGATACCTGGCGTCAAACCCCAATTGGCTAGATAGATATATTTCTGTGCCTTCAGAAAATGCATACACATAGAGAACATCGCTCTTTGTCCATCCACGAAATACGTGACTCGCGAATCGGTATGCACAGGCGCGTCACCCTCGGCCCACCAATCATTGCTTCTATGTTGATCAGTCATTGCCATATGTTTTCTTCCTTTTATTTCTATACACGTTTCTTTTCAAGACATAGTATCAGCTAAAAGATTCTAGCATTCTGCACCATTTTCTGGCAAGTTTTTGAGAAATGAGTATTGCTAATTGTAACGGGTAGTGCTAATATACGGCTACCCGTTACAATTATATATTTTTAAAACGTGGAAAGTTACCATGCCACATAAACAAGATCATCCATATATGCACCCACGCTTGACCGAGCGTCTCAATCGCAAGAAGGCACTCCTTGATCGCCATCGTCCTCTACCGAGCGATACTGTCCGTCGCTTAAACGATGACCTTCGTGTCTTCCTGACCTATCATTCCAATGCGATTGAGGGAAATAGTTTGACCTTACAAGAGACGCAAATGGTAATTGATTATGGTATCACCATTCACGGACATCCACTTCGTGAATATCTGGAGGCAACCAACCATGCTCAGGCATATTCCTATGTCAACGAGTTGGTTGAGCGACGTGTACGCATTACCAGAGAAACTATCCTGACGCTGCATAACCTTGTAATGGATAAGATTTTAGAGTCAAAGGGGCAATTCCGCACGGTTCCCGTTTACATACGCGGCTCTAACATGACACCGCCACCTGCCAGAGATGTGGAACGGCTGATGAGTGAGTGGGTGGCATGGATCAACGGTGTAGGCTTGGAGTATGACCCTGTCATGCGAGCAACAATTGCCCATCACGGCTTTGAAGCAGTACACGGGTTTGAGGATGGCAATGGCAGAGTTGGGCGTCTGCTGCTCAACCTCATGCTCATGCAAGAGAGCTATCCGCCTGCTTTGCTCCTCAATGATTGGCGGGTACGCTATATTCAAAGCCTACTTGCCGCGAACACAGGTAATTATGGACCATTACTAAACCTGATCGGGCAATGTGTCGAGGCTGGACTTGACCTCTACCTGGAGGCATGTGTTGACGCACCAGAGTATCAACCTTTGCGCGAACTCGCGGATGCTTCCGGTTATCCTCTGGAATATCTTAGCTGGTTAGCACGCCAGGGACGGCTCGATGCCGTCAAGCGCAACGGACGTTGGCACAGTACACGAGAAGCCATTGAGCAATACAAGGTGCAAGCTGAGGAAGGGAAACAGAAGCGCGGTCGCCCCTCCCACCGCCAACATCCCCCAGAAGAATGAATCCAAGACCTATGAACACCCTGTAGGGGCCGCTTCAGCGCGCCCACCGCCGATTTATCGGCCCGGCCCGACTGCCGATAAATCGCAATACCATTCAAATAAGAATGAACGGCGACACCGTGTGTGTAGGGACAGGGGGACGAGGGGATGCGGACGCGGGGGCCTTGTGCCTGTCCTGCTGGGGGTTCTGGACATCCCACAGGACGAGGACAAGCACAAGGC
>JBBQXY010000007.1:0-73616 GCA_038209195.1 Ktedonobacterales bacterium
GGCAAAGAGGGCCTCTACGAGTATGTCAAACCGACCTGGGAAGTGCAGCAAACCACGCATCAAGCGGATGAGGCCCAACTCACGCTGCCTGACCAGCACGAAAACCAGGAAAATGGGCATCGTACAGATGCTCCTCTCAATGGTTTTGTGTTCCCACCCATAGATCGCACGCCCAAGCTGTTTATCAAGGGCAAGCAGGTGCGACCCGATTCCGGCTATAGCCTTGATGTCTATGACCCAGAGCAGGGCGTTGTGGGCCAGGTTGGTGAAGGCAATCGTAAGGATATTCGTAACGCTGTCGAAGCCGCCCATGCCGCCAGTGGTTGGGCCTCTAGTACGACGCATAACCGGGCGCAAATCCTCTACTACATCGCCGAGAATCTAGCGGTACGCGCGGAGGAATTTGCACGCAGGATTGTCCAACAGAGCGGGCGTAGCAATGCCGATGCCGCGAACGAGGTGCAAACCACTATTTCGCGGCTGTTTAGCTATGCTGCTTGGGCCGATAAATTCGAGGGAGTTGTGCATCGACCACCTCTGCGCGGCGTGGTACTGGCAATGAAGGAGCCAATCGGCGTCATCGGTATGGCCTGTCCCGAAGAGTATCCACTGCTTGGCTTTATCTCACTGGTGGCACCTGCTATCGCGATGGGGAATACTGTCGTTGTCATCCCGTCGCAGCAATCGCCTCTCAGTGCGACCGATTGTTACCAGGTCTTCGAGACTTCTGACCTACCAGGTGGTGTGGTCAATATCGTGACGGGCGATAAAGATGCTCTGAGTGCTGTATTGACCGAGCATGACGATGTCGATGCCATGTGGTACTTTGGCTCGGCTGACGGCAGTAAGCGTGTAGAACTGGCCTCGGCTAGCAATATGAAGCGCACCTGGGTCAACTACGGACATGGCCGCCACTGGCTAGATGCTGTGCAAGGCGAAGGCGAAGAGTTTCTGCGTGAGTCCACCCAGGTGAAAAATATCTGGGTGCCATATGGCGAATAACTGCCAGAGCGGGAAAAGAAAAAACGTTTGCCTGGCTCGGCGATGGTGTGATTAAGACTGGTCATCGTACACACTATCATCAGACCTTTACTTGACATAAAATACAGCGCATAAATTCTGTGAAAAGGTGTTCAATTATGCAAAATACACCGCATGCGTCGCCATTCGATAGTATCCGCCAAATAGCTGAAGATGGAAGTGAGTATTGGAGTGCTCGCGATCTCTTCAAGATTCTTGGTTATGGCGAATGGAGAAACTTCCGCAATACCGTTATTAACCGCGCCCGAAAAGCTTGTGAAGAGAACGGGCGAACTGTTGGTGACCATTTTGTACAATCATACAAAATGGTCACCCTTGGAAGTGGCAGTAAGCGCAGAACTGAGGATATTTTACTTTCGCGTTATGCTGCCTACTTAGTCGTGATGAACGGCGATCCCAAAATGCTTGTAGTAGCGATGGGCCAAGAGTATTTCGCAGAGCAAACGCGCCGCCAGGAGATCGCTGACGAGTTAGCATTGATGTCAGAAGATGAATTACGTCTCCTGCAACGAGGACAGATGAACATCTACAACACACAACTTGCCACGACTGCACAACAATCAGGAGTCATAGAACCAATTGACTTTGCGATCTTCCAGGATCACGGGTATCGCGGGTTATACGGCGGTTTGGGTGCAAAAGATATACACGCTCGTAAGGGACTCAAAAAGAGGCAGCAGATTCTTGATCATATGGGTAGCGACGAGCTGGCTGCCAACATCTTCCGCGCCAGCCAAACCAAACAGAAATTAGAGCGTGATCAGGTGCGCGGTAAAGAGAATGCTAATCGTACTCACCATGAAGTAGGACGCGAAGTGCGTGACACGATCACACGACTCGGTGGAACAATGCCAGAGAATCTGCCCACACCTAAAAAGAGCATCCAGGAACTACAACGCGAGGAGCAAACACGCTTACAGAAACGTACACAGCCGACCTTATTTGATGAACCACCACAAGAGGGTTAAAAGGTAAATCAACGGCTCATGTACACTTTTGAGTTTCCAATCCAATGTGCTCCTGAGCCAATTACGCCCCATTAACCACGAAAACTTTATCACCAACATGTACAATCAGCTCATGGGGCGCATCTTCGATGGTGGCATAGAAGCCGCGACGCCCGTCGTTGAGAAATTGGAGGGTGGCCTTCAACTGGGCAGGTGGCAGCGGCTTGCCGTGATTGGCGGCAAATTGGCTGAATTCTACGCAAGGTGCAGCCACTTTCAGCTTTGTCAAATAGACAAATTGTCCCGTCTCTTGCAGTGCTATCGCTAAACGGCTCCCCAAATCGTTGAGCGCCACGATGCTATCGGCCTCGATAAGAATGTTCTCACCTGCAATGCCGTCGGCAAGATGCTCACCATAGGACTCGCGCATGGATTGGTAGTGACTGGTAAAGCCGATAGAGATACCATTGACACCTCGAATATTATGCGTATCGGGATGATGGATATGGTGCAGGTCCATCACCTCGCTGCCATTTTCGGCAATACCGAATACCCCGCGCGGTGTCAGACGCAGACTTCCCACGCTCAGCAGGGGTGTTGGATCGTAATAGGTCTCCAACCGTTCCCCTAACTTGAGCGAAGAACGCTGTACTTGCAATAACGTGATACGTCCAATTTCATGCATGTGGTATTACTTCCTATTTTCCTACGACATCACGCAACTGATTGACCACTTGCTCCAACTGGATAGCGGCGTCGGTAGCTGATGTCGCGCCCGTGACGAGCTGTTCCGTCACTTCCGTGGTCACTTTAATTGCCGTGGACAATTTCTGATTGCTGCTCGACTGATAGCGCGCCGCGTTCTCAATGTAATGTGCGGTCTTAATCATCTGCTCTAATGCGCCTTTGGCTGTCTGTGCATCCAATTGGTACCAGTACTGGGACAGTTCAGTACTCATTTCTCTGAGTTGTTGCGCCGCGACCTGTGTGGCATCCGTGTAGTACTGCACCGATTGCAGACCAATCTGTGACGAAACGACAACCCATTTTTGTTCAGTGGCCGCACTCTTCTGCTTACTCGCAAGTGTGTTTAGCGATTGGCTGCTCCCACGCAAATATTCAACGGATTGCAGAATTGGGCCGGTAATGCGCCATCCAACACCAACGCCGACGATAGCGGCGAGGATAAGCACCCCTAGCGCGACACCAATGATGACCAAAAGTTGCTGATTCGCGATGGCAGTGACGGTACTGACAGGACATGATTGCAAATGGGTTACATGTGAGCATACCATAAAAACGTCGCAATCAACAAAATCTCTGCTATCTATTAGTATTTACGGTTCAAAATGTATCAAAATATATCATGCTGCCTTCGGCGGGGGAGAGTGCAGAATTGCTAAATAGGAACAAATAGTGTATAGTTTTCATAGAAAAGCCGCCTCCATTGTGTCAAGTAGTATCATCAGTACTTTTAGGTAGGGGGAGATACTTTTGTGCTTTTTGTCCGTGCAATACAGTAGAGAAGCTGTTTTTTGAACGCCAACTCTTCTGAGAACTTGTGCGCTTATATCGTCCATGCTATACTGCATAGGCGTCGGACGAGAAATGCTTATTTAACTGGAAGCAGGGAGCAATTGTCAATGGAGTCTCTAAACCGCTCTCAGCCAGCAGGCTCACAGCCGGGTCTGGGAGGACAGGGTGATAGCGCACTGGAGTATCCAAAAGGTGTGCCTATCCAGCTACTCCCCATCAATGACCTGGCACGTTGTTGCTCTGAAGAAACGAATAAATTTTTACGGCAGAGCGTTTCCAACGATCGTTACTGCTTGGAATTATTTCGCCGTGCCATTGTAAAGCGTGATGATGATGCCTGGACGTGTATCTATGCACAGTACGCCCCGCTCGTACTCACCTGGGTCACGCAACATCAGAGTGCTGCCGCCATCCTGAGCCAGGATGGCAGTTCTCCTTTAGTGAATTCCGCCTTTGCCAAATTCGCGCAGGCCTTGACGCCAGCGAAGATGGATAATTTTGATTCGCTCGCCGCCATCCTGAAATATCTCAAAATGTGCGTTCATAGTGTGGTGGCTGACGAAGTCCGTTCGCGACAGGCTCGCCAATACGAAGAGGCTCTGGAACTGATTGAGCATGAACCCGCCTCTGACGATCCCGCCGATGATGTGGTCTCCAACATCTCCGCCCAAGGTTTATGGCAGGTAATCCAGGAAGAATTGAATGGCGAGGACGAGCGCGTCCTGATCTATCTCGCCTATATTCATGGAATGAAACCTAGCGAAATAAGTACCCAGCATAAACGGTTATTTCCCACGGTGGATGATGTGTACCGTATCAAGCGCAACGTATTAGAGCGATTGCGCCGCAATCGTCGTTTGCAGACGATGTTCAAACATCAGCAACTGTAAGATACAAGTGCTAAAACTGATTTGAACTTCGTTTATTGATGTGAAGAGGACAAGAAGAACGCTAGAGAAGAGCTCTAGCAATGAGTATATGTGCTGATGGCACTGGGGAGAGACATCAGCTCTATGTACGCAAGTTCTCAGTCCTGTATCCTATGTTGATCAAAAGGAAACGCTCATGGAGTGTAGTGAACCCGGTGCTATTCGTGATGAAGAAATACTTGCCCATCTCGCGGGGGAGAAGGTGAGACCGTTTGTCGTGCAACACGTGGCAACATGCCAGAGCTGTGCAGCGCAGATGGCTGCCTATCAACGAATGGAACTTACACTAACTAGCAAACTCTATCGGTGGGATTGTCCACCAAGTCAGGTACTCGGCGAATACCAGTTGGGCATGCTCAGTAGAGAACTTACTGCTGCTGTCAATAACCACCTGAGTATGTGCGTGCTCTGTGCTGCTGAAGTGGCAACACTCACAGATTTTCTTGCGCATGATCCCATGCTCACTGAGCGTGTCACTATTCCAAGTGTATCTGTGCAATCCTCCTCCCCGCGTAATAATCATCGTTCCGGTCAGGGCGTAAAGAGCCTGGTTGATCGCTTACGCGAACAATCCAATGCTGGCGCCCGGCGTATTATTGCGGCCCTCGTTCCGCCCCAGCCGCGTATCGCCTTCCAGCGCGACCTGGCGCAGGTTGCACAGTGGCCCCGAAGTTATAGTGCGGAAGATGTAAATATATCCATCCAGGTTGAACGAGGTACCAATCGGCGTGACCCGATACAACTTATCGGTTTTGTCACCCGCAATGGTGAATCTTTAGAGGCTCTACAGGGTACACAGGTGCTGCTGTCTGCACAAGATGGACCTAGCCCTTCTGCCGCTATTCAGTATATCCAGGCTATTGATGAGTTAGGGAACTTCGTCTTTGCATCGATTGCTCCTGCGACCTATGCGCTGGAGTTACAATTCCCTGAGAGTACCATTGTGATCGATCAGCTTCCGATTACTTCGCAAGATATGTAGCGGAAACTTTGCTATGATGACGCCGCAAGATTTAGTTGCCGTGCTTCTTCTCAAGGATGAGCGGGAAGGACGGCAACTCTTACATTCTCACATAACCGCTTTTGATGAAAACTCGTTGGCCTTTTTGGTTGAACTCATCAAACGCGAGGCCGATCGTCAATGGAATAAAGATGCCCTCGCCTCTTTTACATTGGCCGGTTTTCTGCTGGCCATTGGCGATCTCACCAACGAAAAAGGCTTTCACGCGCTGGGATTAATGGCGCGCGGAGATGCACTACGGCGTATGAATCGTGACCGCGATGCCCTCCCCTTTTTTGATGCCGCTGGAGAAGAGTTCCTGGCGATAGGTGATGAAGTTGGTTGGGCACGCACGCGCATTGGTCGCATTAGTGCCTGCATTCAGTTGAATCGCAACACAGAGGCTTCGCGTGACGCTGCCGCCGCCCGCGAAATATTTATGCGCTATGGCAAACTCTTGCGTGCTGGTCAAATAGATGTCAACGCCGCCATTGTCAATTACGAGTTGGGCCAATACGATCAGGCACTGCGACTCATCGACCGTGCCATTGATACGTACATGTTGCAAGGTGAAGGTATTGAACTGAACTTGGCTCGTGCGCGTGGCAATAAGGCGATTATCCTGGCTGCTCAAGGCAAGTTTCGCGAGGCGGTCGCTCTCCATGATGCGGCCCGTGCAACTTTTGCCGCCTTTGGGGGGCAGGAGGTCGCGGTTGCCCGTGAAGAGCTCAACATCGCCCAGATCTCTGCCTCGCAAGGACACTACAGCCAGGCACTGCTCCTCTTCAACCGCAGTCGTGAGACATTTCAGCAGCATACCATGTCGTTCCAGGCCGCCGAGGTAGCCCAGGAAATTTGTCTCTGCCTGATCCGCCTCAATCGCGCCCGCGAGGCCTATGAACTGGCGGGTGAAACGGTGGCATTTTTTCGCCAATCATCCGGTCATCTCCACAATCTGGCCTACTCGCTCATGTATCAAGCGGTAGCGGCAACCATGGAAGGCAATTTCGAGGCTGCCGATACCATGCTGCAAGAAGCCAGTGCTATCCTTGAAGAAGGCGGATTTATTCGACTTGCTGCCAGCGTACGGCTACAACAGGCCGAACTCTATTTCGCCGACGGTCAGTTGGATGCCAGTATGCGTGAGGCTCAGCATGTAGCGGACGTCTTCGCGGAACAGGAAGCTCTCCCCCTGCTGGCTCGTTCTGCCCTCTTGCGCGCGCGCATCGCTTTCGCTAAAGAGGATATCGTGACCGCGCAATACCTCTGTGACCAGGCCTTGGACATCGCACGGGCACAGGGTTTACTTGAGCTCAAATATCTGTGCGATTTCTTGCTCGGCAAAATCGCGGAGCAAGGCTTAGATTTGGACGCGGCAGCACGCTACTATGACAGTGCCGTGCAGGGCATCGATGATGTTCAAAGCCGCTTGGTGCTGGACGAGCGCACCAGTTTCTTGGAAGATAAGGGCAGTATCTACCAGCATGCCATCATCCTGGCCTTGAAGCGCGGCAATAAAGATCAGGCCTTGATCTACGTTGAAAAAGCAAAGTCACGCGTGTTAGGTGATTACCTGCGCAACAATATTGATATTCGTTTACGCGCTGCCGATAAGGCAGGAGAGGCCATTCTCGAAGACCTGGCGAAACTGCGTGAAGAGCAGGCCTGGTTTAGCTCGATTGTCTACGAGGCCGAAAATGAAGCCAGCCTCAGCGATACCGCCGTTATGCGCATACGCGCCGTCGGGCCGGTGAAGGCTCGCAAAGAGATGCAGTCACGCGAGCATCGTATCGAGCACCTGTTAGAGCAGATGCAACTACACCTGGCGGGCGATCTTGGCACACGTCAGCGTTCCAATTGGACCAATAGCATTGTGACCTCGCTCAGCCCTAATCTCAAGCACAATACCTTGCTGCTGGAATACTATATTGCCGAACAAGACCTCTACATTTTTCAAATCACGCATGCCGGTGTCGATATTCATGTCGTGCCAGGGGCGGTGCCGAAATTAGAGCGTCTGCACTCGCTCTGGCGCGTCAATCTTGATCTGGCGGCTCAGTCTTCTGGCGACCAGGATCGTCAGCAAGCTTTCGCGGGTCTGTTGGATAATGGCCTTGGCCTTTTGCAAAAACTGTATGATCTGTTGCTCAAGCCCGTCTCTGATGTGCTCAATACCTGTGAACACCTGATCGTAGTTCCCTATGGCATCTTGCACTACCTGCCCTTTCATAGCCTTTTTGATGGGACGCAGTTCGTGGTTGAACGCCTGAATGTTTCCTATTTACCGGCAGCCGCACTGATGGGCATATGTTTGCAGCGTGGCGAGCGGATTCGCGCCAAACGCATACCGTTAAGCAATTCTCTCGTGCTGGGTCTCTCTGATCATGGTCGCTTGGAATACGCTGTACGCGAGGCAGAGGTGGTCGCGCAACAATTAGGCACGCGTCCAATGTTAGATCGCGCCGCTACCACCACGCTGCTCTGGCAGGCCGGGTCGCGTAGCCCTATTGTGCATATCGCCGCTCACGGCCTCTTCCGTTTGGACGCACCTAACTTTTCTCACATTAAGCTCTTCGACCGTCAACTGAGTACCATTGAGGTCTTTAACCTCGATCTTTCTTCCTGTTCTCTCGTCACGTTGAGTGCTTGTGAAACTGGTCGCGCCGTCGTGGGTGGTGTCGATGAGGTGATGGGCCTGGGGCGCGGCTTCCTCTATGCCGGTGCAGCCTCGTTATTGCCAACGCTCTGGAAGGTGGACGATGCCAGTAGTGCTGAACTGATGGGCATGTTTTACCAGGCACTATTGGGCGAGTGTACCAAGGCCGAGGCTCTCGCTGGTGCGCAACGGGCCTTTGTAGCGCGGGCGCGTTCCGCTGGTCAGCTTTATCGCACTCACCCCTATTTCTGGGCCGCCTTCCAGCTTATCGGCGATCCCGCCCCATTGCTTTAACAGTAAGCCACGTTGTATCCTATCCCCAGAACGACGAACCACCATGCATTACATGTGTACCGTAGGGCTCAATAAAGTATGAACCAACAAGGAGAAATGTGTGATCCATCTTGCCCCTGATTATGTGTACACACCTGACGGCTTACAACCTGGCATGGTCGTCTCAATTGCTGATGATGGACGTATTGCCTCTATTACCTCACGTCATTCGGTGCCAGAAAACTCCTCTATTACTTCTGAGCTCATTGATGTAGAGCCGCTCAACGGAATGGTTCTCTTGCCGGGCTTCGTCAATGTGCATAGCCACGTCTTTCAGCGTGTTCTGCGCGGTCATACCCATCGCCCCTTATCTCAAAAGGATACTTTCTGGACGTGGCGCAACGCCATGTACGCTCAGGCTCAGCAATTGACCCCTGATAGTCTTTATACTATGGCTCTTACGACGTACCGCGAAATGCTCAGAGCTGGCTATACCAGCGTCGGTGAGTTCCATTATGTGCATCATCAACCCGGTGGACAACCGTATGCTAATCCCAACGCCATGTCCGAGGCGATTCTGCAAGCTGGTCGCGAGGCTGGTATACGCGTCGTTTTATTGATGACCGCCTATGCCCAGGCTGGTTTTCACCAACCGCCGGAGGAAGGCCAACTCCATTTCTGCGATGCCTCGGTTGAAGCATACCTTGCGCGTGTCGAGGCGTTGCGTGCCAAAGGGGTGGCTGTAGGAGTCGCTCCCCACTCGGTACGAGCGGTGCCAGAGCACTGGTTCCGCGCCATTGCCAACTACAGCCGCCAACATGCTTTGCCGTTTCACGTCCATGCCGACGAACAGGTAGCTGAGATTGAGCAGTGTCAAGCGGCATACCAGTGTACCCCCATCGAATTGCTGGAGCGTTTCGACGCGTTAAGCCCACATACAACCATTATCCATGCCACGCATGCCAATGATAAAGAGATTGCCCTGCTGTCCCAATATGGCAGTAGTGTCTGTGTCTGCCCTACCACTGAGGGCGATCTTGGCGACGGCATCGCTCCCTATGCTGCTCTACTGGCAGCCAATATTCCTTTGTCGATTGGTTCCGATAGCAATACGCTCCTTGCTCCCATCGAAGAACTGCGTTGGGCTGAATATACCGCTCGCATGCGCTATCAACGCCGCCGCGTCTTGGTCGCCCATGAAATGTCTTCGCCGGGGCCTTTGTTGCTAGACTACGGTACACACAATGGTGCCACGTCGTTGGGCTTAGCAACGGGTGTCATCGCTCCTGGTATGCTCGCCGACTTCATCGCCGTTGACATGCATCATCCAGCTATGGCTGGTTGGACAGCAGAGGATTTCCTCGATGTGCTCTTCTTTGGCGCATCCTCCGCGGTGATTGCGCAGACCTGGGTACAGGGAAAAAAAGTCTGAAGCCCATTGATTATGCCGATTTTTTCGAGTACACTTATGTAAGCATTGCAAGCATCGTAGGCGTTAATTTGTAGCTTCGCTCTTCTATTGCCAGGTAAGGTCGCCTGGTAAGGACCAAGGGAGGAACAAATGCAGCTTGATAAAAGCACCCTTTTACGCTTATACGAGACAATGGTGACTATTCGCGTCTTTGAAACACGAGTCAAAGAGGAGTTCGCCAAAGGACGCATTCCCGGATTTGTCCATTTGTATGCTGGAGAAGAGGCCATAGCAACTGGTATTATGGCCCATCTAAAAGATGATGATACGATTACCAGTACTCACCGGGGACATGGGCACTGTATTGCCAAGGGTTGCGCTGTAGATGGTATGATGGCCGAGATATTTGGCAAAGCCGATGGGTTATGTAAGGGTAAGGGCGGTAGCATGCATATTGCAGATGTCAGTAAAGGCATGCTTGGCGCAAACGGCATTGTTGGTGGTGGGCCTCCACTGGCGTGTGGCGCAGCACTCACCGCGAAAGTGCTTGGCACCGGTAACGTCTGTGTCTGTTTCTTCGGCGATGGAGCCGCTCAAGAAGGCACATTTCATGAATCCCTCAATCTTGCTTCTATCTGGAAACTCCCCGTCGTTTTTGTGGCTGAGAACAACGGCTTTGCCGAATCTACTCCTGCCTCCTATCATTGTGCCATAGAAAACATCGGAGATCGTGCGGCTAGCTATGGTATACCTGGTGCTTCTGTTGATGGCATGGATGTGTTTTCCGTCTATGAGGCTGGTCAGGAGGCGATCAACCGCGCTCGACGTGGGCAGGGACCAAGTCTGCTCGAATGCAAAACGTACCGCTACAACGGTCACTTTGAAGGTGATCAGCAATTGTACAAAACAGATGCGCTACAGCAAAGCATGCTGGAGCGCGACCCCATCACAAGCTTCCGCTCGTTGACTACACAACAAGGTTTACTGACCAGTGAAGAGCTAGATGCCATCGACGCACGTGTGAAGGAGAATATCGAACATGCTGCCGCCTTCGCTGATCAAAGCCCCTATCCTGCATTGACTGAAGTTGATACTGATGTATACGTAGTTGCTTAGACAAGAGAACGTACAAAGGGGAACGACTCATGGCTGTACAAATGCAGACAAAAACCGTCACTGTCGCGGAGGCGATCAACGAAGCAATTCGCCTGGAAATGCGCCGTAATCCGCGTGTCATTTTGATGGGCGAGGATGTTGCGGGCGGAGCAACCTTAGAACACCTGGAAGAAGATGAAGCCTGGGGAGGAGTGCTTGGCGTCACTAAAGGACTGGTGCAAGAATTTGGACGTGAGCGCGTCAGGGATACGCCCCTTTCAGAAGCAGGGTATATCGGTGCTGCCGTAGGAGCCGCAGCGACCGGTCTAGTGCCTATTGCCGAGCTGATGTTTTGTAGCTTTATCGGTAGTTGCATGGACTCTATGCTCAATCAGGCCTCTAAGATACGCTATATGTTCGGCGGGAAAGCGACCATTCCTGTCGTCATTCGCACTATCATTGGCGGCGGTTTTCGTGCTGCCGCGCAACACTCGATGGTTCTCTATCCCATGTTTGCGCATATTCCCGGACTCAAGGTGGTCGCACCCTCAAATCCTGCTGATGCGAAGGGCCTGTTAACCGCCGCACTTCGTGACGGAAACCCTGTCATTGTGTGCGAACATCTGGCGATGTATCAACTCAAGGGAGAGATGCCTGAAGGTGAATACCTGGTGCCGCTCGGTCAAGCTGCTATTACACGATCAGGGAAAGATGTGACAATTGTTGGTGCCAGCATGACCGCACGACATGCCCTTGTCGCTGCCGAAGAGCTGGCTAAAGAGGGTATCGACGCTGAAGTTGTGGATTTACGCACCATTTCTCCTTTGGATGAAACCACTATTCTGCGATCAGTGGCGAAAACGGGACGTTTAGTAATCGCGGATGAGGCCAATCCTGTCTGCGGCCTTGCAACGCATATCGCGGGTATTGTTGCCAGCAAGGGCTTTAGCTCATTGCGTGCCCCTGTCGGGCTTGTCACACCGCCCCACTCTCCCGTACCGTTTAGCCCTGTGCTCGAAGATGCCTACCTTCCTAGCCCTGAGAAAATCGTCGCAGCCGCACGCGCGGTTTGTGCCCATTAGGGCAACAATAATTACCTATCCACAGCATGAAGAAAATATATCCTCTTCGTGCTGCGGCTGGGTAATCTTTAGTTTTCCATAGAAAGGCGGTCACAATGCAGCGAGATGTGACTATGCCCAAGCTCGGTATGACCATGACCTATGGTGTCCTCGTGCGCTGGCTAAAGCAAAACGGTGAAATTGTCGCTGCTGGGGAATCTATTTGTGAGGTGGAGACGGATAAGCTCAATGGCGAAATTGAAGCTGATGCGAGCGGGATGCTAACCGTTCTGGCCGAGGAAGGCGATGAGTTCGCGGTCGGTGCCATACTGGGGCAGATTGCCGTTATCGAGGGCAGTGAATTACCAATAACAGCGAAAAAGGACACGCTGAATGATGATAGCGCTCAACAAAAGATTTCCACCAATGGCATCAGTCTAACCGTACAACGTAGCGGAACAGGTCATCCGCTTGTGCTTATTCATGGCCTTGCCAGTAGCATGGGCTTGTGGGCAAGCCTGGACGAGAGTCAATTAAAGGGTAGAGAAATCATTAGCTATGATTTACGTGGTCATGGTGCTTCTGAGCGAGCGACAGGAGCCCATACGTTGGCGAAACATGTTGCGGATCTTAAAGGCTTACTAGCGGCACTTTCTATCCAGCGGGCTACCTTTGCTGGTCACTCGCTTGGTGGAATGATCGCTATGGAGCTAGCCGCCAGTAATCCTGAAATGGTAGCTGGCCTCGCGTTACTTGATACAACCGCCATGTTTCCACAAGCCACGCGTGATCTCTTGTTTGAGTTAGCCAGTAGTGCTAGCTTCAATGGTATGTCTGCTATTACCGATAAATTCATGCAACTCAGCTTCTCGCCACACTTCATGGCGACCAATCCTAAGATAACCGCGACAATTCGCAAAGGCATGCTGGCGAGTGACGCCGCGAGTATTGCTGCCGCCTCGCGCATGGTTGCCAAAATTGATCTTAGACAACGCCTCTCTGCCATTCAATGCCCGACGCTGGTCATCGTTGGGGAACAGGACCAACTGACACCTCCCGCGTTAGCCGAAGAATTGGCTGCTGCGATTAAAGGAGCACAATTGCATGTTATTCCTGAAAGTGGACATGCCTCACCGGTGGAGCAGCCACTAGCCGTGACTCCACTACTGGCACAACTGACACAGGCTTGAATATGAAGAGATCAACTCAATGGTAACGGTTGGTATTATTGCGAATCCTTCCAGCGGTAAGGACATTCGGCGTATCGTGGCTCAAGGTTGGGTTGTTTCTAACCAGGAAAAGATTGCCATTGTGCGCCGTCTCTTACGGGGGTTAGAGGCCGCTGGCATTGATCATGTGCTTTTCATGCCTGAGTCGCTTGGTATCGGCTATGGCGCGCTGGAAGCATTGGGTGAAACAAGCATCAGGGCAGAAAATGTAGCAATGAATGTAACCGCTCGCCAGGAAGATTCCACACGAGCGGCTGCATTAATGGTCGAGCAGGGGGCAACATGTATCATCACGCTGGGGGGCGATGGCACCAATCGCGCTATATTCAAGGGTTGTGGCAGTCGTGTTCCCCTCTTGCCCATCTCTACTGGCACCAATAACGTCTTTCCTGAATTTCAAGAGGGTACAACCGCAGGTCTTGCGGCTGGCATTGTAGCAAGCGGCAAGGTACCTCGCGATGTCGCATGCTGGCATTCAAAGGTTCTGGTACTCTATAGGAAAGGTATACCCATTGACCTGGCCCTCGTTGATCTGGCAATCTCTACCGATAACGTCATTGGTGCGCGTGCCATCTGGGATGTAGACAGACTGGCGGAGCTATTTTTGACGCGTGCGCAACCCTGGAGTATTGGCCTCTCAGCGATTGGCGGCATGGTACATCATCTGGATGCACGTGGCCCAACTGGTTTACACCTTATCTTTGGCAAAGCTGGAAAAACCATTCGTGCCGCCATTGGCCCTGGCTTATTTGCCTCGGTCACTATACAGTCTGACCAGGAGCTTGCCATAGGGGAGCGTGTTTCGTTACACTTTGATCGTCGTGTTACGCTAGCCTTTGATGGCGAACGTGACATGACAGTGGGGCCAGCAGATGAGCTCGAAGTCGAACTTCATGGCGATGGACCCTGGGTAGTAGATACGCATAAATGTTTAGCGCATCTGACAACGCTTGACGCTAAATAGGACATTTGACATAATTCCTGCATCGTCATCAGTGCTTTCCAAAAAAGCAGCCAGAATATTGTCTTCCTCTTCCCTATTCACCACTTTCCTGCTAAAATAGTTGTTGCCACAGGTAATCCTGAGCATTGGCTGGTTCGTGAGGGGAGAGTGAGCATCTAGAACACACTATATTTTTTTCAAGGGAAACGTATGCATCTGTTGAAACGGTTACAACATAAAAGTCTTTCTGAACGCACTATGTTCGCGATTGTAGCGATTGGTGGGCTGATTCGTCTTATACTCATCTATTTTAACTGGCCGATCACCAACAGTGATGAGGGAAATATGGGATTGGTCGCGCTCCATATAGCGTACCACGGTGAACACCCAACATTCTTCTATGGCCTCCCCTATATGGGGCCTCTGGAAGGTTACGTGGCGGCAGCGCTCTTCCATCTCTTTGGCGCATCACTCTTCACGCTCCGCCTCGCGCTCTTACCTTTCTATATTGGCTTTCTCCTCAGCATGTTCTACTTGATCCGCTATCTCTATAGTGAGAAGTTTGCTTTGGCGACGGTAGCTCTGCTCAGTCTGGGTTCGGCAGATGTCATCTTTCTGCAAATGAAGGCTGTGGGTGAATATCCCGAAATGTTTCTGTTCTCAGCTCTTATCTCTCTGCTGGCGGTCTCACTCGCGCTCTCCTCACATCGCCAGCAAGGGGAAAAATGGCAACGTATCTTTGTTTATGGTTTACTAGGTCTGATTATAGGACTTGCGCTCTGGGTCGATTTCTTGATCGGGCCATTTGTGGCAATGGCCGGTCTGCTGCTCTTTCTGTTCTGCCGTCGCGAATTGTGGCACTGGCAGGGTATCAGTCTTCTAGTTGGCTTTATCGTGGGCACATTTCCCCTGATCTATTACAATCTGACTGCCCCCATCGATCAGAACTCTTTGAATATTTTATTGGATATCCATCATGGTGGTGCAGATCTCATGTTGATGCTGCATTATACCAGGCTCTACGAGCTAGCTGGCGCAATAATGATTGCTCTACCGGCCGCAACGGGTGCAAGTTCTCACTGTGTCGTCAGTGCGTTCCCGCCCTTTGGGCCGCTGAAAAGTGCAAACTTGCCCTGTCTAGTGTTCCAAGGTGCGTGGGGCTTTGGCTATCTTCTTCTATGGGCCATTGCAGTCGGCTGTGCTGTGTATGGTATTTGGCACTATCGCCGTCAACTGCGCTCTGGTTTCGTGCAAGACGCTCCCGATGCTCCTTTCGAGGAGAGGCAGGAGGTTATTCGTCAATGTGGGCGTCTTGTCTTGTTAGTGAGTGCAGGTATTACACTTCTACTCTATGCTATTTCGCCATCAGCCGCTGTGTATTCCGATACTTCTTTCCGCTATCTCGCCTGTCTTCTGCTCACCATTCCGGCACTCGTATGGATTGCGTGGCGGGGTTTGAGTACGCAGCGACTCTCTCCGAAGTGGTATTCGACGATAACTTTTCTCTTGAAAATAGGGTTGTTACTGCTGGTAGCAATGACATTCGTGGTCGGCACCGTGCGCACATTCATGGATGTCCCCTCGGCTCAAGCCACCTATCAGAGGGAACAAGCTCTCATTCACAACCTCCTCAAAGTTGGCGCGACCCGCATCTATTCAGAGTATTGGACCTGTAACAGGCTAACCTTTGATAGCCAGGAGAAGATCATTTGTTGTGTGGTGGATGATCAATTGCGACCCGGTTTTGACCGCTATCTCCCCTATCGCTCCATCGTCCACTCATCCCCTCATCAAGGCTATGCCTTCCCGACTGGTTCGCCACAGATTCAGGCCATAGAGCATAAATTTACTCCTGCTCAGTACAATACGTATCAGTTTGACGGATATGTTGTATTCGTGTTGAGATAAGTTAGAAGAAGATTATTCCTTTTGCCCACCACGATTAGAGGAAAGGGTTCAGCACCTGTTTGCCAAACTCAGTCCGGAACCTTCTTCCCTAACCGCAGCAGTTCAATTGTTAGAGGCACTTGTAACAGAAACGGGAATCTTGCTTAAGCAATAAAGCCTTGGGTACGTTAATCTCGTACCAGCGCAACCACCGGAATTTGGCGGGTTGTTTTCGTCTCGTACTCGGCAAAGCCGGGGTTGAGCTTTGCTTGTTGCGCGTAGAGTCGATCTCGTTCCTCACCACTTAAGACGGTCGCCTTGACATTAACGGTCTCAGTTCCCACCTCGACAGAGGCATTCGGGTGAGCCACCAGATTATGGTACCAATCAGGATTGGTCGGTGCGCCAGCTTTGGAAGCAAATATGATCATCCGATTATTGTCAGGCATGTACATCAGAGGTGATGTGCGATGTTGGCCGCTTTTAGCTCCCGTTGTTGTAAGTAGTAGCATTGGTGCGCCCTCGAATGGCCCGCCAACCTTGCCACCGTTCGTGCGAAATTCCTCGATAATCTTGCTATTCCAGTCACTCATGTTTGTCTTTTTTCTTTCTGTTGTCGTTACCGATTACGTCGGCATTTAATGTGTGTTTAGAGTTTTGTACTCTTCGACTCCATAATAGCACCTGTGTCTTATACCGTCAATTGAGGATGGAGGTTAGGCCATTAGACTAATTTCCCGACTTCGAACGTCATCCCATCGACTTTAGGTAAAGGTGTGTGGTCAGCAATATTAAGGAGTATCCAGCCTTCCAGAACCTCACGCAATTCCGTGCGGCATTCCTGTTCAGTCGGTTTGTTTGCCCAGACGCCCTTGAAGCCAGGAATCCGACCAAAATAGGTTCCATCTTCAATGTGCGTATACGAAGCGTATTGCATCGCTTTGTCGATATACTCATTGAACATGATCTTGTCTTTTCATTCTCAATAAGAAAACCATCACGTCAGCTATCAGGTCAAGTATAGCATGCATCCTGTTTGTGTTGCAGAAAATTCTTCTCTCCAGTTGTCTGGGAACTTGCCAGCTTGACAGCGCAGAAGGCCGCGTGCTACGTTTAATAAAAATTGCAACTTCACTGGAGAGGAAATATAGCTCATGCAGAAGAAAGATACAGCCCTTTCGGTTTCGCAACAACCTCTGCCACGACTGACTCGTGATCGGGTCGGGTTGGTTGTGTCTGGCACAGATACCTTGGCAGTAATCTCTACCATCGTAGCGGCAGAGGCCGCGGGTGTGCAACAGGTCTGGATGACGCAGACTGTATCAGCACCCGATACGCTCTCTATTTTTGTCGCCGCGGCTGTGCAGACCAGCACTGTGCGTATGGGCACAGCCATTGTACCCACTTATCCGCGCCATCCCCTAACCATGGCCCAGCAGGCTCTGACTCTCGGTGACCTTGCTCCCCAGCGGCTGCGCCTGGGCATTGGACCAAGCCATCGCCCCACTATCGAGGGCTTCTATGGCATTCCCATGACCGCCCCATTGGAGCATCTACGCGAGTATATGACCGTGCTACGTGCAGCTCTTTGGGAGGGAAAAGTCGATTACCAGGGACATTTCTTCACGGTCAAGGCGACCTTGCCGCGCACGTCACAAACGCCCATTCTCATCTCGGCCTTGCGCACAGGGGCATTCCACCTGGCAGGAGAAATTGCCGACGGCGCGATCTCCTGGGTGTGTCCTGTTTCCTACCTGCTCGAAAAGGCATTGCCAGCCTTGCGTGAGGGGGCCGCAAAAAGTGATCGCCCGGTGCCTCCTCTGGTGGCCCATATTCCGGTCGCATTCACCCAGGATCGACAGGCAGCACTGGCGGCGGCACGTAGCCAACTCAATCGATACGGGCGGCTCCCTTTCTACGCCGGGATGTTCGCCGACGCGGGCTTTCCTGTTGCCCCCGATGGGACAATGACTGACGCTCTGCTCGATAATCTGGTCGTTTCTGGCGACGAAACCGCCATCGCAGCACGCTTGAACGAACTCCTGGATGCGGGTCTGGATGAATTGCTCGTTATGGCTGTGCCAGTTGTGGATTTACAGAGCGAGCAAGCGCGACTAGGGCGACTGATTGGGCAACTCTAAATTTCGCGCTGCCTTGACATGAGGAGTTTGTTCAGCTTTTATCTTTCTGCGCCTCTTTCAGCAGTTGCGCAGGTATCAACGCGGGATGCTCTGCAATCAAGCGTAACGTTTCTGCGATGGCACGCTCTAATTGTGGATCAGCGTTATTGACATAATCTTGTGGCGAGATATCGACCTCGATATCGGGGTCAGTCCCATAGTTCTCCACATTCCAGCCGACATCCTTGAACCAGGAGGCGAATTCGGGTTGTGTTGTCCGCGTCCCATCGGCAAGGGTGTGGTGATATGTATAGCCAATCACGCCTCCCCAGGTGCGCATGCCGATGAGGGGCCCCAATCCTAACAACTTGAAAGTATGGCAAAAAATATCGCCATCCGAGCCTGCATGTTCGTTTGTGAGCACAACCATAGGGCCGCGTGGTGATTCTCTGGGATAGGGAATGGGTTCACTCCAACGGCGAAATTTATAACCCACGCGCCGACGGGTCAGTTTCTCCATGAGCAAGGGTGATACATAGCCACCACTGTTCCAGCGTACATCAATGAGCAAGCCGGGGTAGTCGAATTCGGTCAAATAGCCGCGATGAAATTCAGCATAGCCTTCGGTTCCCATATCGGGAATATGTAAATAGCCTACCTGTCCCTTAGAAAGCTCGTGGACGGTGCGGCGATTCTCATCAACCCAGTCCCGATAGCGGGCGTTCCATTCTCTACTTAGTGCCTTGACTGTCACGACTCGTGTTTCTTTGCTGTCTGCCTCTTCGATAGTGAGCTGTACTTCGTTGCGTGCCTGGTACACCAGCAGTTCCTGTGGACTGCGTTGCGCGTTAACCCGTTGCCCGTTGATAGCCAGCACAGCATCACCTTTATTGACATGAATGCCAGGTGTCGTTAGCGGTGAAGTTGCTGTAGTATCCCAAGTATCGCCCTGGATAATGCGCGCAATGCGGTAGCGTTCATGCTCGCTATCGTAACTCCAATCTACGCCCAGAAATCCTTGCCGGTAATAGGGGCCACGCCGATATTCGCCTCCATGTTCATAGGCGTGGGAGGTCCCCAATTCACCCTGAATCTCCCAGAAGAGGTCTGACAGTTCGGACCGTGAACTGACGCGTTCGATCAGTGGAGCATAGCGATCATAGACACCCTGCCAGTCGAAGCCAGCCATATCCTCTACCCAGAAATGTTCGCGCTGCAAACGCCAGGCTTCCGCAAACATCTGTTTCCACTCGGCGGCAGGTTGTACCGACACTTTTATGCGGTGCAGATCAATCCAGCCGGTTTCGCGATTGGTTTCACTGCTCTCCGGTTTAGGAGCCTTATCGCCCGCTTTGAGGACGCGAAGGCGATGATTGGAGCGATAAAGCAGCGTCTTGGCATCACGCGAAAGCGTAAAATTGCTTACACCATCTAGTAGACGCTCATATTTTTGCGTATCAAAATCGTAACTGTAGATATTGCCTTTGGATTCGTAAGAGTCGGTGCCCGCATGGAGTTCCCCCTCAATGGGAAAGGTAAGCAATAATGCTTTGCCACGAATGCCGCGTATCGCACTATAGCCTCCCTCGGAGACTGGAAAAGCTAATACGCGCTTACTAATGCCTTCCAGGTCAATTTCCAGGGCCGATTTTTTTGTGTCTTCTTCCGGCGTTTCCGCTTCTTGTGTGCTACCTACTTCACTTTCACTTTGAGGTTCGCTCGCGGCACTCTTGTCGTCTTGTGGCGTTTCCGCTTTGACATCGGGAGTGGGTTTCTTTGGGCTAGCGTTTTCTTTTTCCTTGCTGGCGGGAATTTTGGGCACTGGAATAAAAGGCGAGGGGAGGTCGCGTCGTAGCATGATCGCGTACGGTTTGACACTATTGGGGAAGTTCAAATCAAACTGGACACTGTCGTGGACGGGGTTAAAGGTGCGCGCACCCAGGAAATACAGGTATTTTCCTTCCGGATCAAAGGATGGAGCGGTATCCCATAGCACCGGCTCTGTAACGAAATGGGTTTCACCATTCTCCATATTACAGAGTTTGATTGCCCGCGTTTGCGGCGTATTCGCGAAGCTGTAGGCCAACCAGCTACCGTCAGGCGACCAGGCGATGCCGCTGATATGCTTATAATCACTTTTATCAGCCACGGCGGATGTGCCATCCGCTAGGTTTACGACGATCAACTCGTTGCGATGATTGGTGATGGCAACAATATCATCGCTCGGCGAAACCGCCATGGAGAGCGCACGTCCGAACTCGATATCGGCGAATGTTTGCGGTTCGCTCGCATGATCGGGGTCGAAAATCACCAGTGCCTCGCGCCCGATGGCATCGCTAATAACGACGAGGCGCTGCCCATCGTTGAGCCACTGCAGCAGGCGGTAGCGTACACCATCCGGTTCGCCGTGTTGCAACACTGGCCCTTCCCAATTGCTCATTGAAAATGCTTTACCGCGCGCGGTGAGTGCCAGAGCATAGCCTTGCGGATGAATGGTATACGAGTGCAGGTAGCTCGTAGCCGAGACGAATTTGCGATTACGTTGCGTGCGCAGGCTGGGGAGTTCAACCTTAATGTGGCGTACCTGTTCCTGCGCAGGATCAAAAAGATACAGTTCAGCTCCCGCGTGATAGACCAAGCGCCTTCCATCTGTAGCGAGCGTGCGGGCATAGAAGTCCGCGTGATCTGTATGGCGTCGCACATCATTGCCACTAGGAGTACAGGAATAGACGTTACCAGTACCTTCAAAGTCGGAGATAAAATAGATGCGCTTTCCTACCCAACAAGGGGATTCTATGTTGCCTGACAGGTTGAGCAAACGTTGGAAACTGCCACTATCGTTGGCGTCGCACCATAAATAGCCAGCCGCGCCGCCGCGATAGCGTTTCCAGCGCGCCGGTTCACCGATATTGCGACCCAGCACTGTTCCTCCTTCGGGGCCATACGAGATGGCGTTTGCTCTTCCCACTGGTAACTGTCGGGGTAAGCCACCCTCAGGGCTAATCGCGAAAATTACATCATAGCCAGGAGTATATTGGCCAGCATTGCTGGTATAGAGTATCTCATTGCTTGCAGGAGACCAGCCTAAAACCTGGCACGAGGCTGCTTGAAAAGTTAATCTGCGCGCTGGCCCACCCTCGGCTGGCATGACATAGACTTCACTCGGTCCCTCTTCTCGTGCCACAAAGGCCAGCATTTGTCCATCGGGCGAGAAACGCGGGTACGTTATTTCGTCCATAGCTGCTGTCAAACGCTCGGCACGACCACCTTCACTCCCAATCAACCAGAGATCGTCCTCAGCAACAAAAACAATACGGTCCTGGTAAATATGTGGAAAACGTATATACCCTTGAGGCATAGGAACTCCTTAATTTATCTAAAAGTCTTGTCTATATTAGCAGTAAAAAAATTTAGCAGGGATGCCATAGTTTGGCATTGAGTGGGTGTTTGGTTGGTTAATACAAAACTATTGTGCCTGTCCTACCGCAAAAAGATGCGCTATACAGCAACAATGCTTCGTTTCAGTTTCTAAACGGTGAAATATATTGTAGCACAGCCGTATTAACAATGTCGAGTAGCCGTATGGTAAATTTCCTGCCCTCCTCTTGCCATGCTGTTCTGATTATGGTACTCTTGGCTGGCAATAATGTAGAAAATATCTGCTAGGAGAAAATCGTTCAATGACGCAAACTGAGAATAAACAAAAAAATGTAACACAAAAACTGACTAAACCAGGACAACGCCAGCAAGAACGGTTGATGCGTATTGAGCACCGCCGCCGCAGACGACGCATTTGGAGTAGTATCCTGGTGGCTGTAGTGGTAATTGGTCTGGCTGGAGTAATCTTCTGGCAGTATCAGCGCATCACCTCCCTACAGTTAGTTCAGCAAGAAGCGCAACACGCGCAACAATTAGCCAAAAATGCTACAGCCACAGCCTTAGTCTCGACCCCTACCCCTTCGTCTGGCCCAGCGACACCTCCGCCCATCACCACTGGCGGTACGCCAACGAAATTAGCCGGTGGTTTGGAATATCTTGATATTAAAGTAGGGAGTGGTACTGCCGCCCAAACGGGCAGTGCGGTATCTGTACAATACACTGGTTGGCTTGCCAGTAATGGGCAAAAGTTTGATAGTTCCTATGATCATGGTGGACAACCCTTCACTCTGACACTTGGTCAACACCAGGTTATTCCAGGTTGGGAAGAGGGATTGATTGGTATGAAGCCAGGTGGCACACGCCGCATGCTTATTCCAGCCGCCTTGGGCTATGGAGCACAAGGTTCTGGTACCGCTATCCCACCCAATTCAACCCTGATTTTTGATGTAACAATGATCAGTGTGCAGTAGAGGCAGTAACATATGTGACAATCTCTATACTGGCAGTGGATTTGTCGGAGTTGCACCTGGCATAGAAGTTGCGCTTGTTTGCTGCATGGCTGAAACCGATTGGCCGCCTATGATCTCTCTTGTTGTGCGCCAAGTATAGAGGAGGGAGAAACAGGCACCGACAATCAAGAATCCCCGGAATATGTGAAGTGGTAGTACTGAAATAGTGATGACGCTGCTATCATCAGCGAGATTGGCTGCGAGCAGAAGTTGGGCCACTACAACCAATTGCATGAGAGTACTCCAAAGAAGAAAGAACCAATTGGGGCAGCGACTAGTACCCCAGATGCTTGCGTAGATGAATGGGAGCAAGAGGGTTATCGCCCCGAAAAGGAGGCTGCATCCAGTAATTAGAGGGTCTTTTTGAATAATGGGGATAAAGAGTCCTAAGAGTGTTCCCAATGGTGTCATTACACCGGACCAATCACTGAATTTCCATGATGGCTCTTTGCCAGCTTGCTCTTTCCACTGATGACCTTTTTCAAAAGCTATATATAAAGGTAGCACTAAAGCCAGAACCAGGATCAAGACGCTGAGAAAGAACATACCTTTATCAATACTACCCATAATAAGAACCTCCATTGTGAATATTTTATAGAAGAGAAGCTTGTTTTCATTTTTCTTATTGTGAGTATAAAGAAAGAGGATGTTCAATTCATGTGCAATATTACCCATAGTATTACCAGGTTATCCAGCATCCCAGATTTGTACTGTGGTATCATTTCCGCCGGAAGCAACGCGTGTACCGTCAGGCGACCATGCCACCGCTCTTACATCGTCTCTATGGCCTTCGTACGTGAAGAAAGTGCGTTTGGTGAAAACCTCGTGTCCGGTATTTGCATCCCACACATGGACAGTACCATCGTTGCTCGCGGAGGCAATGCGTGTGCTATTAGGTGACCATGACACCGCGTTAATCCAGGAGCCATGGTCGGCGTGGACGTAGACGAAACGTCCGTCCGTCGCATTCCAAAGTCGCACAGTGTTATCCCAGGAGCCGGAAGCCAGACGTGCGCCATTAGGTGACCAGGCTACCGTCTTCACCCAACCTGTATGTGCGCTATAAATCAAGCTGTTCTTCCGGGCTACCTTTTCCTCCTGTACCAGGATGCCCCGTATCTGCTCGTAGGGCCAGACCTGCACTGTCTTATCATCGCTGGCGGAAGCGATGTAACGACCATCGGGCGACCACGTCAGCGCGTTGATCATAGCCAGGGGAGAATGTCCATGGTAAATGCCAAGCATATCTCCGGTAAACGCATCCCAGACCTGTATTGTACGATCATAGCCTGCGGATGCGATGTACTTGCCATCGGGCGACCAAGCTAGTGTCGTCACGATATTAGTATGGCCTCGATAGAGCAGCCGTGTGCGTCCTGTCTGCACGTTCCATATCTGCACCGTTGAATCTGCTCCTGCGGAGGCAATGGAGGTGCCATCAGGCGACCACATGATCGCCTTGATCCACGCGGCGTGTTCAGGATAGTCCATCAAGCTGTTCCCTGTTACAGCATCCCACACTTGTACCGTTTTATCCGCACTTGCGGAGGCGATGTATTTTCCATTGGGCGACCAGGCGAGACCGAGTACTCGTTCCTTGTGACCGTGATAGGTCACCAGGGTCGTTCCCATTGGAGGAAGCCTTCGCGTAGTTGATAATGGTAGAAGTCCAGCTTGCGACTCAATCCGTAGCGTTCCTATCTGTGCAGTTGGTTGCCGGGCGCTGATCCTCTGCAATTCCTGCTGGATGATGACCGTGCTGGATGGCCGCTTATTCTCATCCAGGTCAACCATCTGTAGAATAAGTGCCTCAAGTTCAGCCGGTACGCGTTGAACGATAGGCAGAAGAGGTGCAAAGCGAAACGGATTGAGGGCCGGATTGTGTCCTGAGAGCAGTTGATGGAGGGTAGCGCCCAGGCTATATATATCAGCACGCGGCGACGTCTGCACTTTGCCGTATTGTTCGGGGGCAGCATAGCCTACTGATCCAAAGGGGATAGTGTCTCTGAGTTGTCCCAGTTTAAAGTGGCGAGCAATACCAAAATCTATCAAAACGAGTTGCCCATTGGGCATTCTTATGATATTGGCTGGTTTGAGGTCGCGAAAGATGATAGGTGGCTGTCGGGTGTGCAAATAATCCAACGCGGTACACAGTTGTATGCCAATAGTAATAACTTCCTCGAGAGGCATGTATCCTTCGGCCCAGTTGGTCAGATATTCCTCCAACGTTGGCCCCTCGATGAAATCCATGAGCAAATACCAGCGTCCGTCTTCGCTAAAATGATCGTAGATACGTGGAATGTTTGGATGCATCAGGCTGGCCAGCAGGTGCGCCTCTCCTTGAAAGGCATCGACGGACTGGCTGGCTTCCTCAGAATTGAGCGTGGTCAGCCTCATTTCCTTCACCGCTATAAAACGGTTGCCAAACTTCGTATCTTCCGCCTTGTAAACTGCGCCCATCCCACCTTGACCCACAAGTGAGTGAATACGATACCTCTGCTTCAGTACATGATTCGCCGGAAGCGTTCCTATTGCAGTATGAAGAAATGCATGTGTTGAAGTTTCCAGAAACGAGGAAGTATCTGGCAAAGAGGCACCGCAAGCGAAGCAGAGCCGCGCCTGTAGCTGATTTGCTGCACCGCACCTGGCGCAGTACAAGGTGGAAGTAACCATATAACCTACTTCTCGCTGGCCTGAACATGCTTGTCTTTGTTCATACTAGCATAGGGGAAATGGTCAGTCAATGTGCTTACGAGAGCTGATCGTAAAATTTGTTGTAGGCAAGCAGCCGAGTGGAGGAGCCGATGTAGCGACCAATGCCCAGTTATTTTTCCTTTTTAAGCGGTGGCTATACTACCTTGCTGTGGTGGTACTTGATTTGTTTGTGGCGGAGCGATTTGTAAGGTGAAACAAAAAGTAGCTCCCTTTCCCTCTTCGCTTTCCACCCATATGCGACCTCGATGGCGTTCCACGAGGTCTGCCACAATTGCCAGGCCCAAACCGAGCCCTGATGGTGACCTGTGACTTGATCCCTCAATCTGGTAAAATGGCTCGAATATGCGTTGCTGAAGCTCTTTAGGTATGCCAGGGCCATAGTCCTGCACGCAGGTCGTAACAGTATGGGCATCAGAGAGTAGCTTGACCAGGATTGTCTCCGCTGTTGGCGCATACTTAATGGCATTGGTCAGTAGATTGGTCAGCACCTGTCCAATGCGCTCACGATCGCCCCAAACCGTTGCCCCCGTCAAGCCCTCTTGCACAATGCTTTGTTGTTCCGTCGTGAGTTGGATGTCTGTCACCACTTCCTGCACTAATTCATCGAATGCGAACGCGCTCTCGCGCAGTTGGAGTTTCCCGCCTTCTATGCGATTAATGTCCAGCAAATCATTCACAAGGCCGGTCAGTCGATTGACCTGCTGATCCATTCTTGCCGCTAACTTCATTCCCTGCTCGTCTTGCGCCCGTTGACATCGTCTGCCAAGCAGTTGTGAATATCCTTTCAAACTACTCAGTGGCGTTTTGAGTTCGTGAACGACCATACTGGTAAACTCGTTTCTTCGCGCCTCTTGTTCGTCCCTTACCAGTTGCTCGCGCACTAAACGCTCGCGCTCTTGTTCTGCTTTCCGGCGTTCGATTGCATAGCGAATCAGGCGATGCAACAATTCTCCCTGTAGCAAATCCTTGGTAATGTAGTCATCCGCACCGGACTGTAATGCCTGGATGTCGATATCTTCCCCGCTCGCGCCCGTTAATACAATAATTGGGCGATTGTAGCCACCGCGCCGCGCCTCTTTTAGTAAATCGAGGCCACTTTCGGCTCCCAGTTGATAATCCACCAGGCAAAGATCGTGATCCTCCCGTTGCATGTGGGCAAGGCCATCCTCGTACCGCTGTTCCCATAAGACCGTGTAACGGGTATGAGGCACTTTTGCCAGCACCTTCTTCAGCAGTATATAATCTTCCTCGTCGTCCTCAACGAGCAGAACGACCGTTTGTTGTGTCTTTATAGGCACCTTTGTTCTCCTCAGTTGGTAGAGTGACAATCTCGAACCAATATTTGCCCAGTGTTTGCATTACTTCAACGAGCCGTTCAAATGTCACGGGCTTGGTAATGAACGAGTTGACGCCCAACTTATAGGATCGATAGATGTCCTCCTCTGCCTTCGAGGTGGTAAAAACGACAATGGGGATATCTTTCACATCAGGGTGAGCTTTGATCTCTTTGAGAGCCTCGCGCCCGTCCTTCTTCGGCATATTCAAATCGAGGAGAATGACGCCAGGACGTGGTGCCTTCTCCTCTTCCGTATAGGCACTGCGATGAAACAGGTAATCCAGTAGCTCCTCGCCGTCTTGCACCCAGTAGAGCTGATTGAGCAGTTTCCCCTGGTGCAGTGCCTTTTGCGTTAGCAAAATATCATCTTCATCATCATCTGCCATCAAAATGACAATGGGCGTGTTTTTCGTCATAGCTTCATTCCTTCTATTGATCTCTGATGCACTGGCAGCGTGACCATGAATGTGGCCCCTTGCCCAACCACACTGTGTGCGGTAATCGTCCCGTGGTGCCGTTCGATAATTTTGCGCACAACGGCTAACCCGATCCCTGTCCCTTCGTATTCAGTTCGTCCATGCAATCGTTGGAAGACGACGAAGATGCGATCAAGATACTTTTCATCAAAACCAATCCCGTTGTCCTTGACCGTGAGAAGGCACTGCTCTTCATTTGTAAGCGCATCGACGCACAATTGAGCAGCAACATGAACAACTGGCGGAATGCTCGGCTTGTGAAATTTCAACGCGTTAACGATCAGATTCTGTAACAACTGGCGCATCTGTAGTGGATCGGCCTCGATAGTGGGAAGTTGATCAATCTCGACAATTCCTCGCGTTGTTTGCAAAAGTACTTCCAGATCTGTCACCACCTCGTTCGCAGTCACAGTCAGGTCTACTTGAGAAAATGGCATTGCCTTCGAGGTAACGCGCGAGAAAAGCAGCAAATCATTGATCAGCACCTGCATTCGTGAAGCTGCTTTGCGCATTCGCTCCAGGTAAGTCTTACCCTCCCCAAGTGTAGGCCCGTACTCCTCTTCTAAAAGATTGCCGAAAGCCTGTATTTTTCGTAACGGTTCCTGCAAGTCATGGGAGGCCACATAGGCAAAATCTTGCAGTTCTTGATTGCTACGCTGGAGTTCAGTATTGAGCTGGCGTAGCGTCTCCGTTGACTCTGAGAGAGCCAGGGTTCGCTCGACCACCATTACCTCCAGGTTTGTACTGAAATCTTGCAAATGCTGGTAGATGCGGGCGTTTTCCATAGCGAGGGAGGCGCGACTCGCTAGCTCCTCCGCCATAGCAAGATCGGTCGGCGTGTAATGTCGCTTCGTCTCTGTAGTCACGAGCGTGATAGCCCCGATTCCCTGTTCCTGTACTACCAGGGGGACGGTAATGGCGGAAGAAAGACCAATGGAGCGTATGAGTGCCAGTTCTTGTTCGTCTTTTGCGGCAGCAGCCAGAAGCTCATCGGGAATATACGGGAAGAACTCAGCTTTCCTGTTGCGTAGGACAGCGGCGACTCCGCTGGGAGCATCGGGATCAAACGGCGTCGCTTCACTGAATTGATAGGCCCAGGCCACTTTCTCCGGGTCGACATGCGTGATGACTAAAGGATATAACGTTCCATCCTCATTGAGGAGGTCTACACGGCACCAATCTGCCACCATCGGGACGGCACGCTGGGCAACCTGTACAAGCACTTCCTTATAGTTGAGCGAAGAAACAAGCAGTTTACTAGCCTCGGTCAGGAAGCGCAGGTGCTGCAATGTACGCTTGAGGTCAGTGATATCGCGATTGACCTCTAAAATTGTCATTGCTGCGTGCTGTGATTTCTCCAGGACAATCCAGCGACTTTCGACAATGAGCGGGGTTCCATCACGCCTGCTTTGTTCCAGTTCGCCTTCCCAGATACCTTTTTCATGGAGGGTATGTTCAATTTCTCCTCGTGGGAACGTGGATTGCGTGCCCAGTAGCGTATCCAGGTTGTGTCCAAGGGCCTCCTGTTCAGACCAGCCGTAAAGCGTGGACGCTCCAGGATTCCAAAAGAGTACGCGACCATTATCATCATGTACGATGAAGGCATCGTGGGCTACTTGAAAGAGAGCGGCTTGCCAATTATAGAGCTGATCGGCCTCTTTGCTTTCCATATATCCGTTCTTAACCCTTCCCAATGCTAAAATAAAGTGTGGCGACACTGTGCCCTGTTCCGCATAGGTGCGTGAATAGGTTCACAAAAGTCAAAATCTCCCTCTGGACAGGAAGACAGGCACCCTAAGCCCCCTTTTCTGGCTGCACTATAACTCTACAGGAACTGCTCACAGATCTGTGGGTCTATACGAAGTATACGGGATAGTGTCAACGGCAGGAATAGATGTAGGAATTGTTTGATGGCAAGTGATATGCTACGATATATTCTATTGACGCAGTCTGAAGGCTCGTGAGTCGCATGCCTTGACCTATTCATCTTGTTGAGACGTGTACTCCTAGCCATAGGAGAAAATAAAATGTCACGATCTATCACAGTAGAGGATTTGTACGATATCAAGCTGCTCAGCGAACCTCGCATCTCACCTGATGGGCGGCGCGTTGCTTTTGTCGTCACGACCATTGACGATCGAACCTACGCGTATCGTTCGGCGATTTGGTTCGTCTCAACTGAGGGGGGAGAGACGAAACGCTTCATTGGTGGACAGGGCAATGCGCATACTCCGTGTTGGTCTCCTGATGGGCGTTGGTTAGCTTTCGTCTCTGACCGCGTGGGTGAGCAAGCAGGGAAGGATGAGAAAGAGCAAAAGAGGCGTGGCAAAGGCAAACCACAAATCTGGCTTATCCCGACCGATGGTGGCGAAGCGTTCCAACTGACCTTCATGCCACATGGTGCCTCACATCCAATGTGGTCGCCCGATAACAGGCACCTGCTCTTTAGTGCGCCCATTGGCCCGTTGGACGAAGAGACGGAAGAAGGGAAACTGCTTCCCAAGGCGCGAGTGATCGATAGGCTCTGGTATCGTCTTGACGGTGTCGGATATATCTATGAGCGACGCCAGCACCTCTTCTTGCTAGCTGCGACTGGCGGTGTGCCGCTGCAACTCACGGATGGCGATTGGGATGATAGCGAGGCGGTATGGTCGCCGGATGGCAGCCATATTGCCTTCGTTTCCAGTCGTGAGGATGATCGCTGGCGTTCCCCTAATCCTGACCTCTATACTCTCTCGATAGAGCAGGAGAGCGTGGGTGCATTACGTTGCCTGACGGATGGCAGTATCGCTTGCAGCGCGCCCTCGTGGTCGCCTGACAGCAAGACACTGGCCTTTGTCGCCGGGCTCAAACTGCGTTCAGCCGGGCAATTGTATCTCTACACGATTGCCGCCGATGCCGAGCGCGGCCCAGCTCGCTGTCTTACTCACGATTTTGAAGGCACCTGCATGGATTGGACGAACAGCGATATAGGCGATGAGCATCTCATTCCGCGACCGGCCTGGTCGCCAGATGGCAAGACGCTCTATGTCCTGGCGGCGCAGCGCGGGGCCTCACGACTGTTTGCTGTTCCTACCAGTGACGCGGAAGCGCAGCCGCAACCGCTGACGCTCACACCCGGCAACGTCCATGTGAGGGATTTCAGCGTCGATGCCTCTACGGAGCAATTGGCACTCCTGCTTGCAGACGCGACCCGTCCACAAGAAATATGTATCGGTTCAACCTCTGCGCTGGGAACATTGCAGCGCTTGACAAACTTTAACGCCGCACTCTTCGCGGAACTCGCACTTTCAAGTCCCGAATATATGCCATACCAGGGCGCGGATGGTTGGCCCATGGATGGCTGGATTCTCAAACCGCCTGACTTTGATGCGGGAAAACAGTACCCGTTAATAGTGGAGATTCATGGTGGTCCTCACACGCAATACGGCTACGGCTTCTTCCACGAGATGCAATTGTTGACTGCGGCTGGCTATGTTGTGTTCTATAGCAACCCACGAGGTAGTTGTGGCTATGGCTATGACTTCGCGCTGTCGGTTCGTGGTGCTTGGGGCGAGAAAGACTCGCTGGACATTATGGCGGGCGTTGATGCACTGCTCCAAAAGGGTTACATAGATGAGCGGCGCATGGGTGTTACTGGCGGTAGTTATGGCGGTTTCATGACCAACTGGTTGATCGGTCATACTGATCGTTTCAAGGCAGCGGTGACTGACCGCTCTGTGGTCAATCTGGCTTCGGATTTCGGCAGTAGCGATTTTGGCTGGATGTTTGCCGACGATGAACTGGAGACAACGCCATGGGAAAACCTGGAACGTTACATGCACATGTCGCCAATTCACTACGTGCAGCATATGCATACCCCTTTACTCATTCTTCACAGTGAGCAGGATTTGCGCTGCAACATTGAGCAAGCCGAACAATTGTTTGCCGTGTTGAAGTACCTGGGGCGCGAGGTACTCTTCGTGCGCTTCGAGAACCAGAGCCATGGCCTCTCACGTGGCGGTCATCCAAAGTTACGCCTCGAGCGTCTCCGCCACATTCTCGGATGGTTTGAGAAGTATTTGTAATAAAGTTCAATGAGGAGCATCAGAACTATGTCAGCAACATTCAAAGCCTTTGTCGTCGATAAGAAAGAAGCAGCTTTCACTGCGGCCTTCAAAGATATCACGCGGACTGATCTGCCCGCTGGTGAGGTACTGGTCAAGGTGGCCTACACGAGTGTTAATTATAAGGATGGGCTGGCCTCCATTCCAGACGGCAAAATTGTACGCAACTATCCTTTTGTGCCTGGTATCGATTTGGCGGGCGTAGTGGTCGAGTCCAGTGAAGACAGCTTCCAACCCGGTGATGAAGTGATCGTTACCAGCTATGCACTTGGTGTCTCCCACTATGGCGGGTTTAGTGAATATGCTCGTGTCAAGGCCGAATGGGTGGTACCGTTGCCTGCTGGTCTGACGCTTAAAGAGGCTATGGCCTTGGGCACGGCTGGTTTCACCGCTGCCCTTTCGGTGCATAAGCTGGAGCTCAACGGCCTCACTCCGCAGCATGGGCCAGTATTAATCACTGGTGCAAGTGGAGGACTGGGCAGTATTGCGATCAGTATCCTCAAAAACCTGGGCTATACGGTGGCAGCGAGTACAGGCCGGGAGTCGGAGCATGCCTATCTCAAAGCACTCGGCGCGGATGATATCTTGACCCGTGCGGAAACGAGCGCGGAGAGCAACCGTCCTATGGAGAAAGATCGCTGGGCTGGCAGTGTTGATGCCGTTGGAGGGGCGACGTTAGCCTATCTGCTCCGTGCTACCAGCATCGGTGGTTCAATTGCCGCCTGTGGCAACACTGGTGGCGCGAATGTCAACACAACGGTCTTCCCATTCATCCTGCGCGGTGTGAACCTGTTGGGCATCGATTCCGTCAACTGTCCCATGGCTTTACGTCGCACGATCTGGGAACACCTTGCCAGCGACTATAAGCCTCAGCACCTTCTCGATCTTGTTGCACACGAAGCTCCGTTCGAGGAACTACCCCAAGCCCTGTCTGCCATCCTCAAAGGGGGAATCAGAGGCCGCACTATTATTAAGATCGCCACCTTGTAGAGTTGAGCTTTTTCATTACAACGGGGAATGCCCGTGGTGGGTGCCATGCATGGCGCACACCACGGGCATTCCCCGTTGCACTGTTACCAACCTTGCCTATTGTTGTGAGCGATTGAGCGCACTGAGGATAGCTTTCACGGCTGCCAGTTCGATATTCGTGTCGGTCGCGGCACCAAAGAACGTGCGACCAGAAGGCACTTGAATCTGGATATAGGCGATGGCCTTTGCCTTTGCACCTTCCGCGAGTGCGTGCGCTGTATAGGAGAGCACCTTAATATCGGCAACATCGCCCTGGTTGAGTGCCTGCACAAACGCATCAATAGGGCCGTTGCCACGACCATGCAGTTCGCGCACAATACCATCAACGGAAATGCGCGCTGTACATGGAAAGATCGTTGAGCCATCTGGCTGCACTATTTCCTCGACGTGGAACGACTCGAAAGCAAAAGGCTCGCTGCGGTGCAGGTACTCCTGATCGAAGGCTTGGAATATCTGTGTCCCCGAAAGTTCCTCGCCGCATTCATCGGCCATCGTTTTGATGATCCTGCCGAGCTCAACATGCATGCCCTTGGGCAATTGGTAGCCGAACTCGGTCTCCATCACATACGCCACACCACCCTTCCCTGACTGCGAGTTGATACGAATAATCGCCTCATACGAACGACCAATATCCTTTGGGTCGATGGGCAGATAAGGCACCTGCCACAACGCATCGGCGTTGCTGTCCTGGGCCGTCATACCTTTATTGATCGCGTCCTGATGTGAGCCGGAGAACGCGGTAAAGACCAGTTCACCTGCATAGGGGTGACGAATCGGCACGGCAAGTCGTGTGCATTTCTCAGTAACGGCCTGGATTGCACTCAAATCGCTAAAGTCCAGGCCAGAATCAATGCCCTGTACATACATATTGAGTGCTACGGTCACGATGTCCACGTTGCCGGTCCGTTCGCCATTCCCAAAAAGTGTCCCTTCAACACGATCCGCTCCTGCCAGCAAACCTAACTCTGTACAGGCGACCCCTGTGCCGCGATCATTGTGGGTGTGCAAGCTGATGATGGCTGTTTCGCGATTGCGCAGGTGCCGACAAAACCATTCGATCTGGTCTGCATGGTGATTGGGTGTGGCGACCTCAACAGTGACTGGAAGATTCAGGATGATCTTGTTCTCAAGTGTTGGCTGCCACACATCGACAACAGCTTCGCATATCTCAAGTGCGAAATCTACTTCGGTTGACGAAAAGCTTTCGGGCGAGTACTCGAAGGTGATCTGTGTTTCAGGTAGCGTTGGTACGAGCTCTTTCACAAGTTTCGCGCCGCGTGCGGCAATTTGAATGATGTCTGGCTTCTCCAAGCCAAAAACGACCCGCCGTTGCAGGGGTGAGGTCGAGTTATAGAGGTGGACAATGGCCTTCTTTGCCCCACGCAGCGACTCAAAAGTACGCGTAATTAACTCATCGCGAGCCTGTACGAGTACCTGGATCGTGACATCATCAGGAATGCGCTGCTCCTCAATGAGCAGGCGTACAAAGTCAAATTCGATCTGGGAGGACGAAGGGAAGCCGACCTCGATCTCTTTGAAGCCAATATCAATCAGGAGTTGGAACATCTCCATTTTTTCCCTGATGCCCATTGGAATTGGTAATGCCTGATTACCATCACGCAAATCAACGCTGCACCAAGTGGGCGCGCTCGTAATCGTATGGGAAGGCCATTGCCGGTCCGGCAGATCAATGGGCGGGAAGGGTTGATATTTAGTAATTGTGCCCTTTTGCATACCGCCCTGTACTCGTGTGCGAGAAATCACTTCTTTCAGCATGTAACACCCCTTGTTGTAATGTGTGATGACGTATGGCACACGCTTAAATGCGTTAGTATCGATGCCATACGCTGTGACAAGTGCTATGAGACCTATAAATGCACAATAAAATAGAGAACCTTTCAGCCATATGGAAGGTCCTCTAGAGGAAACCTACTTTGGGTTGGGGCAACGCGTTGTCCCAGTTTTGCCCTTCCTATGCTGTGTTTGTGGCTAGCCTCGTTGTAAGCCCTACCAGATTCTGTAGCCCGATTATTCTGGTAAGGCCGAGAAGGATGAGACAAGTAAGGAGGAGTGCAAAAAATAATAATGCGCATAAAAAAACCAGTGCCAAGGCACCGGTTTCAATGCAAGAAATGCTTACCACTGTTACTATAATAACAGCAGCACGTACGCTTACCATTGGAACAGATACAGAGAAAGGCAAGCGTTTCACGCAATCTTGACCAGCACGTTTCATGCTGAGTATGCTTTCTGATGCTGCCAACATTACTTTTCTCTTTTCTGCTCTACAATCTAATAAGCCACTGTGCTGATGCCCTGTATTTACTGCTTCGAGAATACATCAACGGTTGAATGTTTGTCAACCTCTTCAATTGACCGTGGACATACACCTTACCTTAGCACGAAGTATAATGGTGTATAGTTAACGAAAGAGTCCCATGAAGTAAGGAGCAACTCAGATAATGGCAGAAGATTGGATAGATATATCAGTTCCACTGCAAACAGGTATGGCATGTTGGCCAGGCAATCCATCTGTTTTGATTGAACGGACGGAGGCTATCGACCGCGGTGATATGGCGAATGTCTCAAAGCTCTCCTTAGGAGCGCATACAGGAACACACATGGATGCTCCTGTCCACTTTTTACCGCATGGCAAGGGCATCGATACAATGCCATTGAATGCCGCGATTGGCCTGTGTCGGGTGATCGAGATAAATGATAGCGAGTCGATCAAGCCTGCTGAGCTTCACGCGCATCAGATTCAGCGTGGCGAGCGGATTCTTTTCAAGACGAAGAACTCTACACGCTGTTGGCAAACCGATGATTTCGTGAAGGATTTTGTTTATATTTCTCGTGAGGCGGCGCAATACCTTGCCGCGCAACAGATACAGACGGTCGGTGTTGACTACCTCTCCGTTGGTGGGTTTTACAAGGATGGCGTCGAGACGCACCATGCCTTGCTTTCGGCAGATATCTGGATCATCGAGGGCCTCAACCTATCAAGTGTAGAGCCAGGAACGTATGAATTGATCTGTCTTCCATTACGGATAACGGGAGGCGATGGCGCACCATCTCGTGCCATTTTGCGACCAGCTTTGTAGCGAGGTGGCATTGCTTGATGTTTCGTTTTCAGGCTCACTCGTCGCGAGTGGGCCTTTCTGTTTAACACCGAGGAAATGAAGATATGCTCGACCAAGAAAGTGATGTTCCTGATCCCTCTTTCCAGCCTACAGGCCAACCTACGGAAGAAGAACATAAAAGTTGGCCGGATTACTGGCAGGAGCAGGGATACCTCTGGCGCACTGAGGCAGAAATTACGCAAAAGCGGAAAACCTTTCTCGCTGAATGTCTGCGCGCTGTGCCTGATATCAAGCACGGCCTGTACCCTTTTAAAGACATCAGGCTTTCCCGTGCTGACATAGAATGGCTGCTCGCAACGCATCAAGGTGGGCGTGGCCCAGTAGAATGGCATAATCCCCAGCACCACCTGCGCATGGGTCTCGACCTTCGTGGGGCAAATCTCATCGGCGTTGATCTGCATAGCTTACCGCTATCGCGCATACATGCTGGACTGACAGAGACTGAACGTATCGACACAACAGCGCGGCAACGAGCCATGGCTGCTGTACAGTTACAAGGCGCGAATCTCTTTGAAGCTCACCTTGAAGGTGCCTATTTAGCGGGCGCGAAACTCGAAGGGGCTGACTTGAGTCGTGCGCATTTTGAGCATGCCTCTCTTATGTACTCACATCTGGAAGGTGCGAATCTACGCACCGCACATCTGGAAGGAGCATTCCTCGGTTTCGCGCAGTGCAACGGGAAACACATGGATGAGCACGAATTACGCCATATTCGCCAGTGGAAAGATGATTTTCCTGAAAGAGTCGCACCCGCGAACTGGCGACACGTCTTTTTTGATCGAGCCACCATCCTGGATAGCATCTACC
The DNA here is from genome assembly GCA_038209195.1 of Ktedonobacterales bacterium. Lineage (GTDB taxonomy): Bacteria > Chloroflexota > Ktedonobacteria > Ktedonobacterales > Ktedonobacteraceae > JBBQXY01. The sequence goes on from JBBQXY010000007.1 coordinate 36,126, forward strand.
TGGGCGATGAAGAGCATGGTTTCGTTTCGATGGTCGATGTGAACTGGGGAGAGGTCAATCTCGCTATGGTGAATTGGGAGAAGATTCCCGTGTTGGGCGACGAATACAAAATTTTGCAGCGGACGAAACTCGCTGACGCAAAGCACGAGGCGAATGAACAAATGCGGGATTATCGTCGGGCGGCCCGCGCCAACCGCCAACTCGCGATTGCTTTACAAGAACAAGGATTGAATGAAGAGGCGGCACGTTTCGCCTATCGGGCGCAAGTTCTCCAACGCACGGTTTTTCTGAGACGAGCAAGGTATGGTCAATATCTGTTCTCACTCTTTCTGGATCTCCTGGCGGGTTATGGCTACAAGCTAAGGAACAGCTTTTTCGCCTATGTGCTCGTCATTATTGGCTTTGCAATGGCATACTTTGTGCTCGGCCCAAAAGTGGGCTTGCACCTCACACCTTTGGAAGCATTCGTCTTCAGTATGACCTCGTTCCATGGACGCGGTTTTTCACCGGGCCAGAATATCGGCCTGGGTAATCCGTTGACTGTCCTTGCCGCCCTCGAGGCATTCGTCGGCCTCATCATTGAGATAACTTTCATCGCTACGATGACTCAACGCTTCTTTAGAAGATGAAGAATTGTTGCACTTTTCCCATTGGAACTGCACGTTGTGCCTTGACTTTGCGCGCATTCAGTGCTATCATCTTAGTAGTGCAGTAAGATGCATGTTTGTTCAAAGATTTGATGTGTTGGTAGTGGAGAGTTATGGCGGAGAAATCCTCTACAATAAGTGAGGTTAAGCGTGTTTAAAAAGGGTCCAACGGTCCTTAAAGTATATATTATCCCAGTGCTCCTGCTCAATCTGGCTTTGGGGGCATGGGAAGTTCTTGCTGAGCATGTAGCAAATAATGGGTTTTCAACCTATCTCGGCTACGCGGTGATTGTTTCGATAAGTCTGTACCTGTACCTCATGTACCTAGATCGTTACATTTAGTTTGTCTGTCGTTCTAGCGCGATTAGCGGAATTTGGCGTGTAGTTTTCGCTTGGTGCTCAGCGAAAAAGGGGTAGAGCTCCACTACCTTATTCCATAATCGCACCCGCTCCGCACCTGCCATGACGATGGCGGTGGCGTCGAAAATTTCGGTTTTGAACTCAACTGTTACCGTTGAATGAGCTACCAGATTGCGGTACCAGTCGGGGTGGGTCGGTGCGCCCACATTGGAGGCGATCACCAGCAGGCGGTCGCCATCAGGGATGTACATCATCGGCGTCGTGCGAGGTTGCCCGCTCTTGGCACCTCGCGTGGTCAGTAGAAGCCTGGGTCTCTCCTCCACATGCCCTTTGCTTCGATTCGTGCGAAATTCCTCGATCACCTGGCGATTGAAGTCGTTCTGGTCTGGCATAATTCCTCCAGTTGTCGATACGAACAAACTTTGGCTCTATCCTTGCATACTAAGGTAAATTCCCTTCAGTTTCATCCTAGCACCTCTGTTCAACGCTGTCAAAGTGAGCTGTGGGTAATTACAGGGCTTATCAAAAGTCGCGTAAGGCAGGAGCACCCTGTCCGGGGGACAGGTAATAGAGGGCGGCAGCCCTTTGACTGGGTTCTAGGGCTGCGCCCTAGCTCTCCCTCTCTCCCCCTGCCGCCGAAGGCGGCAAAAAAGACTTTTGAGAAACCCTGTAGGTAATTTAATGGGTAACATTACACATAATTTTTTTGCGCTTCCCCCTTATACTAAGAATAAGATAAGCACAAGAGAACCTGAAATAGTGCATCAAAAAGCTGCCTGCTCGGGTTTTCCTCTTTTATCAGTTTCTAAGCAAATATCACAGTTTTATACATTACAAAAAATATTGTGAAATTCATCTTTGCTTTACTAAAGGAGTATCGACAATGCGTCCTCAACTACGTGTCTCCATCCTGAAACAACCATCTATCAAATTGGCCTGTCTGGCCTTCTTGCTACTTATTATTAGTGGCTGTGGTGGGTCAACGACCGCCGCCCCCACACCTACCCCTGGAATACAATATACCGTACTCAATCTTGGCATTCCGCAAACAGCAATGGCTGCACCAGTCACTGGGGCGTTAGCAGCGAGCCAGGTGCTCCACATTGGCGTAACTTTTAAGTTGAATCAAGCTGCCGTGGATCAATGGAACAAGCTGAATGGTCAGAATCAGGCACAGCAGGGCAGCAGCGATGCCGGTACCATCGCGAATCAGTTAGGGATTACCGATGCTCAGTACCAGAGCATCAAATCGTACTTTGGAGTGCAAGACGCCAAATTGACATTGAACAAACTTCATACGTATCTGGCCGTTGATGCGAAAGTCTCGACAATTAATGCCGTATTCCGTACGAAATTGGTACAACGCCAGCTTAATGATCGTACATTTTATACGCCAGACTCCACGATGCCGCCGCAGGTTCCAACGATTATCGCCAATCAAATTGACGCAGTGACCGGGCTGGAGAACTATAGTTCGTTCATAACGGGTGCATCCGCACAACGAATGCACCAGGCGAGCCATCTGGTTCAGAAACAACCTACTGCTGATTGCAACCCTGCTTCATCGACCATCAATACGGACCAAATTGCTGCTAACTATGGATACAATACCTTCTGGCAGCATGGGTTTCGCGGTCAGGGACTGACCGTTAACCTGGTCGAGATTGATACCTTTGACCCGAACGATATCATTAACTATGCCCAGTGCGTTGGCTTCAACACGAACAATTTTCATCTTGTCACGGTTGATGGACAACCTCAACCTACTGCGCAGCCAGCTATTGAGTCAACCTTGGATATCGATATGCTGATGGGTTTGGCTCCGCAGGCCTCAATTGTTGACTATCAGACCGGCAGTCCAAGTGGTCAAGGTGTCAATGATGCATTGCAGCAGCTTGTTAACAATAACGCACATAACGTGAACAGTGCCAGCGTGGTCAGTATCAGCCTTGGTGGTGCCGAGAAGCAGCAGAGTAGCGCGGATTTGAACGCCATTAACAGCAGCTTACGGCAGCTTGTCCAGATTGAACATATGACGGTGTTCGTTTCCAGCGGCGACTGTGCCGCCTATGGTGATGGCAGCTTTGGCGATCTCTCCGTGCAATTTCCGGCTAGTGCGCCACTGGCGGTCGCTGTTGGTGGAACTGAATGGAGTCTGGGCGCAAATGGAGCTATCAACGAATCAGTTTGGTCTAATGGCTCAAATAAAAATCAGTGTGGCAATGCCTGGGGCAGTGGTGGTGGCTTAAGTACGAAGGCGCAGCGTCAAAGCTGGGAAGTTGGCAATGGTGTTCACAATAAATACTCGAATGGTATGCGCCAGGTACCCGATGTAGCAGCCATTGCCAATAACATCGCAATTTATGCTCTTGGAGCATGGCAATCTGTGGGTGGCACCAGTGCCGCTACCCCCATCTGGGCTGCTGGTTTTATGCTCGTCAATGATGCGCTGATCCACCATACCAAGGGTACGTTTTTCTACGGCCCGGCAGTATTCTACGAAGTTAGCAATAATGCCAACCGCTATCGCCCCTATAATGATGTGAGGCAAGGGAACAATCTCTTCTATCCATCAACGGCAGGGTGGGACTTTTCGACAGGATGGGGCTCGCCCAATCTGGTTGATTACTACGAGGTGCTGTATACCGCAGTGAAAAGCGGAAAATAGTGTAAATCATAAATACAAGCTCAGCATTTTCGCGAGACACATGTCTCGCGAAAATGCTGAGCTTGTATTTATCCCTTCTACTACTCCGGTGAAGGTAGACCACAACAAATCCATGCCCCAGCCATTATCTCCTCTGGGATGCCACTTATACTAGCAGGGGATTGTCGTGCAACAACCTGTCCTTCTTTGATGACGAGTTCGATGTTACGTCGATCTGCCAGGAAACGCAGGTTATCCAGCGGGTTTTTTGTGACCACGATGAGGTCTGCCACCTTGCCCTGTTCCAATGTTCCGAGCCATGCGTCCCAGCCCAGGGCGCGAGCCGCGTTAGCGGTTGATGCCACGATGGTCTGCATAGGAGAAAGTCCCGCCTCTGCCATCCAGACCAGTTCCATCGCATTGTCACCATGAAAATTGTACGGTGTAGCGGCGTCGGTTCCCATCGCGATAGGCACGCCCAGTGATAGCGCACGACGCACGCTCCGCAAGGCATCTTCTTGCACTACCTTAGATTTCTCCATAATCCAGTCAGGAATGCCTGGACGATCGCCATAAATAACATCAAAGCCAGGTTTCAACGTTGGCACAAGGAAAATCTCCCGCTCAGCCATCGTCGCCATCAACGTCTCGTCCTGGTGGAGATAAGTGCCATGTTCTATTGTACGTACTCCTGCCATGACCGCATTACGAATGCCCTGAATTCCGTGTGCGTGGGCCGCGACAGGCTTACCCACCTTGGTTGCCTCTTCGACAGCGACACGCAGTTCTTCCAAACCGAACTGCACCGCTCCAGGCTTTTCTCCTGGTGTCAGGATCGCGCCTGTTGCCATTACCTTAAGCAGATCGGCTCCCGCCTTTAGTTGCTCGCGCGCGGCCTTGCGTACTTCTTCGGGTCCATCGGCTTCGCGGTACATTCCTTCGTAATACTCTGTGCCTGCTGAGGTAATGGATAAGAGTTTGCCAGAGAGTTGCATACGCGGCCCTGTCCACATGCCACTCTCTATGGCCTTGCGTACCGAGAATTCCAACCAATGTCGTCCCCCCACATCGCGCACAGTAGTGACACCAGCCGCTAGGCTATTTTGCGCATGCTTGAGCATCAGCAAGGTCGCCCAGCCCATATCTCCTCGCAAGCGGCTGTCCGGCGCACCATCACCAGCCAGATGAACATGACAGTCAATCAAACCGGGTAGGACATAGCGTCCAGGCAGATCAAGCTCCGTGATTGGCTCGTCTGGTGCCATCGCCCAACCTGCTTCATCGCCAACATAAGCTATGCGCCCGTTACGGATGACGAGGACGCTTTGTTCCTGTGGTGGATGTCCGGTGCCATCAATCAGTATCATCTGTTTAAGCATAAGTGTAGAGGACATGGTTAGGTCTCCTAAGCTGGTAAGCTATTTTCAACATAGAAGTTCAACGTAGGTTCATATACAGCCCTGACATGCTGTTTATCGTACCACGTTAACCTTATTCTTTCCTCACCAATAAGAATGACAGCCTTCAAATGTTCAGGAAATACCATCAATCCCGTGTCTTTGTTGCTTGTTATGATAAGATGAAAAAGAGCAATACAGTATTTTTATCCTTGGACAATTCTTCAACATGAAAGTAGTGATTATGGACAACACGGCAGCGGCAACGGAACTCGTCGCGCAATTGGCGCAAGGTGATTTTGTGGGAGCGTGGCAGCGTTTGGCGAGCAACGCACAAGAAAAGCTATCAGCAGAACAGGTGCAAACAGGCTGGCAAGGTGTTATTGCCCAGTGTGGACCGTTCAAGCAGCAGGTGGAAACACACATTTTACAGATAAAGCAGTTGGAGAGGGTGGTTGTCACCTGCGCCTTTACCCATGCCAATGTAGATGCCAACGTAGCTTTTAACAGCACTGGCGAGATTGTTGGCGTATCTATTACTCCTGTTGGCTACCTTGAGCAGCAGCTTTCCACGACCTATGAACCACCAGCGTATGTACAATCTGCGCTTTTCTGTGAACAAGAAGTACAAGTTGGGCAGGGCGAGTGGGTTTTGCCAGCAACACTGAGTTTGCCAGTAGGCGATGGGCCTTTCCCTGCCGTAGTGCTTGTGCATGGTTCTGGCCCCAATGATCGCGATGAGACAATTGGACCCAACAAGCCATTCCGTGATCTCGCCTGGGGACTCGCCTCACAAGGGATCGCTGTGCTGCGCTACGATAAGCGCACAAAGACATACGGTGAGAAGATATCGCGGATGGTTGATACTGTGACTGTGCAGACAGAGGTAATCGACGATGCCCTGGCGGCCGTTGCACTACTGCGCGACACCCCACTAATAGACCCACACAGGATATGTGTGTTGGGTCACAGCCTGGGCGGCTATGTCCTGCCACGAATTGGTAGTGCTGACCCAGACATTGAGGGTTTGATAGTACTGGGGGGTCTGGTGCGACCCCTGGAAGACACCATATTGGATCAATTCAGCTACATCTACTCGCTGACCGGCACGCGTTCGGCTGAGCAACAGCAGCAATTAGATACACTGACAAAGCAGGTGGCCCTGGTGAAATCCCCGACATTGTCGCTGGCAACCCCTGCAGCAGAACTGCCGTTGGGCGTCTCACCAGCCTACTGGTTAGATCTGCGCGATTATCAGCCAGCGAAATTAGCCCAAAGTATCAAACAACCAATGCTGATCCTCCAGGGAGAGAGCGATTATCAGGTGACTATGGAGGATTTCCAGGGGTGGCAAGATGCCCTAGCTACACGCGACGACGTTCAGTTTAAACTCTACCCTGGTCTCTCCCATTTGTTTATGCCCGTGGAGGGCGGTGGAAAAGCAACTCCTGGCACTTACTCCGTGCCGAGCCACGTCATCGAAGAGGTCGTGAGTGATATTGCGCAATGGGTGAAGACTTCTTTCTCATAGTTTTTCAGCGGAAAAGGAACCGATAACTCGTGAACTGTCGCGTCGGTTGTGGAGCGTGTTGTATCGCTCCATCCATCACATCAGCCATTCCTGGTATGCCGCATGGAAAACCAGCAGGGGTGCGCTGTGTGCAATTAACGGAAGACAATCGCTGCAAGCTCTTTGGGAGACCAGAGCGTCCCACCGTTTGTAACCGCTTACAGCCTTCTGAAGACATGTGCGGTCGCTCAACACTGGACGCGTTGCAGCGCCTCACCTTCCTGGAACGTGCAACTATGCCCTCTACGAAATGAGTCGTAGTTTACCTTTTATCTGTATATTTGAACGCTGGTCGCAAAAAGGGCTGGTGGGGGGATAGTGGGAATAAGATTTCCCAACACTACCTCATTGATGGCGACCCCAGCGGCCTCCAGTGCGGTGAAGAGTACGCCGATGATCGGCTCAAAGCGATAGCGGGTCGGTCTCACTTGCGGTGAAGTTGTTCGGACCTGTGCGATGATCGCATCGGCTAAAAGCGAAGAGTGGTGACGCAAGACCCCACCAGCAAGCACCAGTGTAAAAGCTGTGCCTTCCAGCCCAACATAGCGCGCTCCTGCCAACGCGTAGTTGCCGAGGGCTTTGCCATGTTCCGCTACGATCTGGCGCGCAACGGCGTCCCCTTCCTGTGCCTCATCCAGCAGAATGGGTGTCAGGCGGCTCATCGTGGGTAATGTGCGTTTTTCACGGCTCTCACGGTTGGTAAACATGTGTAGCACCTCTTCGACCGTATTGAGCTGGTAGAATTCGAGTACGCGTCGTGTGAGCGTGGTTGGAGGCTCGATGCCTAGCTCTGATCGGTAGATGGCATCCAGCGTTTTCTGCGCGAGTTGGAAACCTCCTTGTGTTTGATCTTGCCAGCAGCTCGAATGCCAGGTGCGACCAGTGGCCGAGCGCGCACCTGTCGCTGCACCAGTGCCACAGACGACAGAGACGCCAGTATTATCCGACGAGCCCGCGTGAAGAACGCTCAGGGCGTCATTTTGTACCAGAATAGAGCGCCCGAAGCCGCGAACTTCCATCGCGGCCTGTAGATAGGCAAAATCTTCGGGCCAGTCGGCACCAGCCATATTAAAGACGGCGGCCATAAGCTCAATTGGCTGAACCTGGGCAGCTTGCAATGCGCTGAGTACCGCGAACTCGATATTGGCAACGGCGGCAGCGGCAGAGTCCGGCCAGTTCGCGCCAGCTTCAGTATTACTAATGTCGCCACAGCCGCCGCGTCCTGCTCCCAGAATGGTTCCATCCAAGGTTGCTACGAGCCCGATAGTTTTCGTATTTCCCCCATCAACAGCCAATACACATTGCATATGCACCTCCTGCTTGTAACATGTCTCGTACTTCGCTATGTTTCCCTTATTGTAATAGACGTTCAGGCAGGTATTGGCGGTGATCACTGGCTGCAAAAATCGCATTGACCGTTTTTCTATCGGCAGCGCAAAGAATGTGCTGGCACAGTTACGACCTGAAAGTGGCAGGAAGCCGCCCTCTAATACGAGGTTCGCGTCTGGTGTATTGGTCGTCATTCTGAGCGCCCAGTAGCCGAAGCCCTGAGTGCAACGAAGGGGAAGAATCTGGCTCACGAGCAGTCTTATCTCCAAATGTCTGGTCGGAAGGTACGAATTGCCGTGCTTTTTGCGGACATTTAACACAATAACAGGATATAATATGTACAGACAGAAAGTGGTAGACGCGTAGGAGCCATAACTGTGATGTTACTCTTGTTGGTTGTCTCGGATGCTTTTTAACAGCAACAATACATTGAGTAACACACGCTTTTTTTCGGAGGATATCGTGCCAGGACATGATATAATCGTGATCGGAGCTTCCGCCGGTGGGGTAGAAGCTTTGATGAAAGTTGTCAGAACACTACCAGGAGATATACCAGCATCACTTTTTTTGGTTCTGCATCTGCCAGCGGAGAGTTCAAGTGTATTGCCAACGATCCTGAGCCGTGTCAGCGCACTCCCCGCAATTCATCCCGAAGATTACAGCCCAATCGTCCCTGGGACGATCTATGTTGCACGTCCCGATTACCATTTGATGTTGGAACATGGTATTGTGCGCGTCACGCATGGGCCGAAGGAAAATCGTCATCGACCAGCTATCGATCCTTTATTTCGCTCGGCAGCGTTGGCCTATGGGCCGCGCGTCATTGGCGTGATCTTGACCGGCGCTTTGGATGATGGCACCGCGGGACTATTAGCCATTAAGTGTAGCGGTGGAATTGCCATTGTCCAGGACCCGCAGGAAGCTCTGTATGCCAGCATGCCACGCTCAGCTCTATTGCATGTCCAGGTAGATTATGTTCTAGATCTCGATGCCATTGGGCCAAAGTTGATACAACTGGTAAAAACACCGATTAGCGATATACTTTGAAGCAAAAGGGAAGAATGTTTGCTTTATGAACAATATTGAACATGTACAAAGTGATCTTGATAACCGAGACGTTAATCGTGGGGATTTGGTTGTTGTTGGTTCCTCCGCGGGTGGTGTTGAAGCCCTCTTGATTTTGGTCAGTACCTTCCCTGTGGATTTCCCAGCCCCTATTGTGCTTGCACAACATCTTGACCCGAACCGCACGAGTAATCTTGATGCTATTTTACGCAGACGTGCCACCCTCCCTGTCGAGCTGGTTGAAACAAACTGCTTGTTGGAGAAAGGCAAGATTTACGTTGTACCGTCCAATCGTCATGTCACTATCATCGACGGTCATGTGGAAGTGAAGGGCGATCAAAACAAGGGTCCGCACCCTTCCGTTGACTTGCTTCTTTCTAGCGCAGCAGAGGTGTACGGAGATCGCTTGATCGCCGTGATACTGACCGGTTCTGGCTCTGATGGCGCGTCGGGTGCGATTGAAGTGAAGGAAGCAGGTGGAATAGTGATTGTGCAGGACCCACAAACTGCCCGCTACCCCGCTATGCCTTTGGCACTTTCTCCTTCAGTGATCGATTTCGAGGCTGATATCGAGCACATTGGTCAATTGCTCTACGATTTGCTGACCGGGGTAAATAAACTTCCCCAGGCCCAGGAGAAGACAGAGGATGTCATGAAAAACATCCTGGAACAGGTAAGCCGCCAGGCTAGTATTGATTTTCGGCAGTATAAATCGTCAACGATCCTGCGACGAATTGGTCGCCGTATGGCTGTAGTCCATCAAGAAACGATGCAGCATTACCTCGAATATTTGCGTGACCATCCTGAAGAAGTTGGTGAACTAGTAAAAGCGTTTCTAATCAACGTCACCCAGTTCTTCCGCGATACCGACGCCTTCGCCTATTTGAATAGAGAGATATTGCCTAGGATGATCCATCATGCACACGAACGAGACAAAGTTTTACGTATCTGGTCGGCTGGTTGTGCTTCTGGTGAAGAGGCCTATTCGCTGGCGATGCTCTTAACCGATTTGCTGGGAGCGGATTTAGCAACGTGGAGTGTGAAGATTTTCGCGACTGACCTGGACGAGGCCGGTATTACATTTGCACGCCGTGGTCTCTACACCGAGAACTTGCTCAAAGGTGTCCCCGATGAATATCGAAACCGTTTCTTCGAGCGTGTTGACCACGGTTATCGTATCACCAAGACGTTGCGACAGATGGTGATATTTGGACAACAAGACCTCAGCCGCAGTGCGCCTTTCCCGCGTATTAACCTGGTGTTGTGCCGTAACGTCCTGATTTATTTCGCACCCGAACTCCAGGATTATGTTCTGCATCAATTTGCTTTTTCACTGGCTCCCGGTGGTTATCTGTTCCTGGGTAAAGCTGAATCAATTCGCCCAACGCAGTCCTATTATGAGCAAGTTAACAAGCAGTGGAAGATGTACCGTTGTATCAGCCCTGCTATTCCACTTGCCCGACGCAGTGTCATTGGCATTGCCAATGCAGTGCATTCCACCAACACTGTCACCAAGGAAGTGAGCAAAACCAGTAGTGATGAGCAATTGCCAGTCCCGGCTGAGTTAGTACAACTGCGTCGTCTTAACGAATTGCTCTTGCGCTTTTTACCCATGGGGGTTGTGGTGATTGATCGCACCTATCACGTGGTCACGGCTAATGGAACGGCACGGCGACTCTTGGGCTTGCGAGACCTCGGTAATGAGCAAGATTTCCTGCATGCTGTGCGCGGCATACCCTATACGATGGTGCGTAACGCCATTGACGCTGTCTTTCGTGAACACAACACGATCAATTTACCTGAAATTGAGCTAGATATCAGCGTAGGTGGAAACGGGCGTTTTATCAGTCTGGCTATCGTTTTGATGCAGATGGAAGCGGGTATGCCCGAAATGGCTGTAATGAGCGTGGTAGATGTGAGTGAGCAGATCCAGATTCGTCGTCAATTAGAAGCGGTCCAGATGGAACAGACGCAATTGATGGACGAGCTGAGCAGTGCGAATAAACGGCTGAACAATGTGAATAAAGAGTTGTTGGATGCTAACGAAGAGCTGCAAGTTGCCAATGAAGAGCTGATGCTTACGCATGAAGAGCTGCAAGCCACGATGGAGGAATTTGAAACAACGAATGAGGAACTGCAAGCCACCAATGAAGAACTGGAAACCAACAACGAGGAGCTACAGGCCACCAACGAAGAATTGGAAACAACAAATGAAGAGTTGCGTGCGCGAACCAGCGAAATGCAAGAACTCATGACGATGCTGGAGAGTGAACGGGTACGTTTAGCTGAAATGGTTGAGCTTGCACCATTTTATATTTTGGTGCTGCGTGGCCCACACTTGTTAGTTGAAGCTTACAACCCACGCTATGCTCGTTTGCTTGAAGGGCGATCAGTACTGGGGCAACCTCTCGCCGAAGTCCACGAATTCTTTTGGGCGGCTGGCAGTGAGGGTGTTCGCCTGGCGCGTGAGGTGTACCAACAGGATAGCTTACGTACAACCCCGAGGTTGCAGACCTTTGTGTTAAACACGCAAGAAAGCACACAAGAACACTATTTTAGCTATACTATTGTACCTTCACATGATGCTGCTGGCACTGTCACCGGCGTCATTATCTATGCATTGGATGAGACAGCCCAACAGGAGAGGTCCGTTGAGGAGGAACTCGAACACCTCAACTAGTTAAAAAATGATTGTTTGTCGCTGGGTTGAGGCTGGTAGCACATTCGATATATCATTGCCGTTTCCTAGGACGTGCTTTCCTCTCTTTGCTTTAATTCGCGAGTAAGATCGGCGTTTGTATCTGGTACATGCCAGCTTTAAGAATGTCCATGAGCAACTGGGTCGTTTTGTCTCTGACCTCTGGGGCGGCGTTGAAACGCTCCTGGAGGAAAGCGATACAGCGTTGATAACAGTAGAGCAAGTAGCCTGGATCGCTCTCCCCTTTTGTTACAGCGGGACGGGCGAAATTGAGCGAGGTTTGAAAACATCGGTCAGCGAAAGTATAGCAAGCGTTCGCGAAATCGCGTGTTGTTGCAGCGCGTCCCAACTCCTCAGCTACCTCTCCAGCGGCAAAGTAGACCTCAGTCTGGCTGAAGGGGCTATTTCCTACAGCATTAGTACTCCCTTGACGCTCAGGGAAGCGTGGCAGAGCTGGTTCTTTGTACAAAGGAGTATCGACCTGAAAGGCCATAAGAGTATCCAGCATCGTCCTGGAGAATGAGGGTTCATAGAGCGTATCCAACATCTGCTGACAGAGGTGAACGGCAAGGGCACGTTCCCGCAATGCTGTATCGGTATAACCATAGAGTTGTGCCAAAGCTGCTCGTTGGGCCGCGATGCGCACAAAGTAGGCCAAAGCTGTATACAGTGTCGCTTCCTGGCTGGCTGAAGGTAATGCAGTGTCATCGAGTGGATTGCGCCATGTCAGAAATACCTGGCGACATTGCTCTTCAGCATCATCAAGTAATGAGGCACAATTGGCAGTAATCTGCTTCCCCTCTTTCCGGTGCTGTTTTTTTGCCAATTGCCTGCGGTACGAACTCAAGTCAAGTTCTGCTTGTGCCAATGTGAGGCGAGCTAAGGCTTCACTTTGGTAGTCATTACTGACGTGGTAAACGCTACAGCTCTGTATGAGGAAACCAATAGCTTGTTGATATTGAGCTTGAATCTCTTCTGGTGTACTATGATGCGGCTCTGCTTGTGCCGTTAGCTGACGCATATGAGCGTAAATGCAGTAACCCAAACCAAAATAGAGCGCACCTGCGGTTTTCAATACATGTGTCGTATTCAGATGTGTACGCGCCCGCATATAGAGGGCAGAGGCTTGCTCATATGCTCCCAAGGCCTGGTAATCATTCCCACAATGGAGTTCTACCTTGAACTGCAAAGGGATATTGCTCTCTTCTGGTAGGTCATTTTCTAACAAGTGAAGCACACGTAGATGATAGTGTAACGCCGTCTGGTAATAGTGTTGTAGAAAATAATTATGCCCTAATTCATCCAAAATCACAGGTTGTTGTCTGGGAGAAGCGAGCGCGAACGCTCGCTCAAATGCGGAGAGAGCAGCACCTAAATCATGCTTTTCCTGTGCAATCAAACCCATTAAAAAAGCACAACTCGCTTGCTGGTCAGATGGCAGCGACGCGATAAACTCTGTTGTCAGCGTCGGGTATTCTGGGAGAGTTTGCAGATTGTAGTGTTCAGTGTTATCAAGAAGGACGTTTAAAAATGTCAAATCTCTGGTTGGTGAGAGGCGTTTCCCCATCTCTGCTTGACCCGCACTTTGCAGCGGGTTCGTCGTTCGAAATTGCTCAGCTTGTTCTAGCATCTTCTTGAAGTAGTCGGATGGCTGGCCCAATTGCTCAGCAAAAAAGCGCAGAGCTTCGGGCGAAGGGATGATTTTGTTCCGTTCTACCGCGCTGACATACGACTTTGAATAACGCGTTTGGCCCAGTGAACTTTGTGTCAAGTTGAGCTGGCGTCGTTCTTGTCGAATATACTCACCAATATGTTGTGTATTACCAGAAAAAGATTGCGGTTCCTCTATGCTATTCTCTTCTATCATGCCCGTTTCCTGTCACTACAAACTAGTGTAGTCACTTTTCTCTGTATTCTAACAAGAAATATCAACTCATTATAACGCATAACATGCACGTAATTCAAGAAAAAATAAATGGAACCGTTAATTGCCAAACATTTCTTACATTCCTTTTGCTTGTGATAAAATGGGAATTGTCTCTGGCTTGCAGGGCAATTTTGAAAAGACACAACAATGTTGATTGCCGCGCTAAGTAGTCACAAGGAACGAGTTACTATGCACAGTACGCACAGTACATTATCATCACTAGTTGATCGAGCGTTAATGGGCAACCAACGCCCCTTAGAGTTTTATTTGCGCGAGCAAAGTCGCTTGCCAGGACCACGAGCGAACCTGGAGTTGGTCAATGAAATGAGCTATTTGATGGCTGCACTGTGTTCCGAACACCCTGAGAAAGTGCAAACGCTTCTGAATTATCTCATTAGCGATGATCGTAAGAAGATTGTAAGCAATACTCCTGCCGAATTTGTGGTTTTATGTGGCATTGTCGCCTATGGGGCGTGTGCGGCTGTGCGTTCTATTTGGCGTAGCGAGGTGTATGAATTGCTCGATCAGTTTGCTTGCAGTCCTTGCTGGCGTGTGCGTCAGGGTGTAGAAATTGCCTTTCAGCGTTTGTTGATTGCCACACCGCAAGATACTATTAGCTATTTGACCATCCTCGCAACGCAAGGAAATTTTTTGCAGCAGCGTGCTGCTGTTGCTGCTATTGCAGAACCAGCCTTGCTCTTTTCACCGGAGTTGGTACACGCTGCGTTATCATTGCAATTCGTTGTACTGGAACGTGTTCATGCCTCCTCCGCATTGGAGCGGAAACGTGAGGATTTCCGTGTCCTACGTCAGACGTTGGGTTATGCTATCAGTGTAGTTGCGGCAGTTACTCCTGAGAGAGGGTTTGCGCTGATGCGCACCTGTGCCTCCTGGGCCGATACAGACATCACCTGGATATTGCGCGAGAATTTGAAAAAGAAACGCCTCGCCAAGTTCGTTGATTACACCGAAGTCCTGGCGAAACTCCTCGCTTGAACGCGTAAAAAGCCGTAGGCTCTCGCAACATTCGTGAGAACGTGATAAACTATGTGCTGAACACAACATGTTTTCACTATACAGGCTCAAAGTATGCCTGCAAAAGTAATGCCTAATTATGAGGAGAATAAACCCTTGGGTGCAACAACAACAGCCGATTTTCGCAATGGAATGGTTATTCGCTATAATGGCGAATTATATACAGTGGTAGAATTTCACCATGTCAGCCCAGGAAACTGGCGTGCCTTTGTCCGTGTCCGTTTGAAAAATGTGAAGAATGGACGCGTCATGGAGCAACGGTTTCGCGCGGGCGAAGATATTGAAGATGTGCGCGTCGAGCATCAAAACTGGCAGTTCTTATATGTCGATGGCGATGACTATATCTTTATGAATACCGAGACATTTGATCAGCAGCCCGTGCCAAAAGAAATGCTGGGCGATGCTATCCAATTTTTGAAAGAGCAGGATGTGGTAGAACTCCTGGTCGATGGCGATACAATTATCGCCGTAGATTTACCCAACTTCCTGGAGTTGCGCGTTGAAAGCGCGGAACCCGGCGTGCGCGGTGATACCGCCAATAACGTCACCAAGCCAGCCACCCTGGAAACGGGTGCCGTTATCAACGTCCCCCTCTTCGTCAACCCTGGCGACCGCATTCGTGTCGATACCCGCAGCGGTCAATACGTCGAGCGCGTCAAGTAACGTGTAAATTTTGACTTTAAACTGGTGGAATCTGCCTAATCATCATTTGGGTGAGCTGTCTATGATCATCTTTTCGTGAAACCATCTCAACCGCGTACACAGGACGCCCGGCTTATCCTGGCGATGCGCGGACTACGCTCGTTGGCTTATGGGCTCCTAGCCGTAATCTTAGGAGTAGTACTGGCAGGAGAGGGTTTCTCACCTGTGTCCATCGGCGTCTTGATCACTGTCTCCTTGATCGGCGATATGGTTGGGACCTACGTGATCAGTCTGGTAGCAGACACGTGGGGACGAAGGCGCACGCTGGCATTGCTTTCACTGCTGATGGCTGTGACTGGTGTAGTCTTTGGACTGGTGACGAGCTATCCGTTGTTGCTGGTGGCGGCGTTCTTCGGCACGCTTGGCACCACTGCTTCGGAGACCGCTCCTTTTCTGCCCATCGATCAGGCAATGTTGGCGCAGATTACGCCGCCTCCGCGACGGACAACTCTGTTCGCCCGCTACAACCTGATCGCCTCACTTAGCGCGGCGGTGGGAGCACTGGCGGCAGGCGCGCCTGCTCTGTTGGAGGGTATCGGCATTCCCTTCGGCATTCGCCTGCTCTTCGGGGTGTACGCGGCACTTGGGCTCGTGGTGGCTGGCCTCTCCTTGCGTCTGACTGTACTGGTGGAGGCACCAGTGCGACCATCTATCGAGCTACAGAGCTTGAGGATGCGCCTTGTTCCGCAACTGCCTCGCTCGCGCGGCATCGTATTGCGGCTGACCGCGCTTTTCAGTATCGATGCGCTGGCTGGAGGGTTGGTGGTGCAGAGCCTGATGGCGCTCTATTTCCACCTGCGTTTCGGCGTGCCGCTCACGACGCTCTCAATTCTGTTCTTTGGGGCCAATCTCTTCTCCGCGCTCTCGTTCTTGGCCGCAGTGCCGCTGGCCCGGCGGTTCGGTCTGCTCAACACGATGGTTTTCACGCACCTGCCCTCGAATATCCTGCTGATACTGGTGGCTTTCGCCCCCATCTTTCCCATCGCTACAGCACTGCTGCTCGTGCGTCAAATGCTCTCGCAGATGGACGTGCCAACTCGTCAGGCCTACACGATGGCGCTGGTGGACCCGGATGAACGCACCGCAGCAGCCAGCGTGACTTCATTGGCGCGCAGCCTTGGTTCGGCAACCAGCCCCGTCTTTTCTGGCTTAATGCTGCAAGGGCCGTTGCTCATCGTTGGATTGCCCTTCATCCTGGCAGGAGTGCTCAAAGCCGCCTATGATCTCACGCTATGGTCCATCTTTCGGCAGGTGCGCTTAAAAGAGGAGAGAGAAGTCTAACACTGAAGTAGCCTGGAGCTTCTCATTCATCGAAAAATGAGTACCCATAGATGCGGCCCAAAAACACACACCCCAATGACGATAGAAAGCATTGCACTCAGCAGGACGGCCCCGGCCGCCACATCTTTGGCGCTTTTCGCCAGAGGATGATAAGTCGGCGAAGCCAGGTCAACACACAACTCAAAGACCGTGTTAAACATCTCCGCGATAAAAACCCCAGTAATAGCCACAAAAATCATTGCATACTCAATGGCTGAGATACGCAGAAATAGGCCCAACACAACAGCGAGCGTGGCAATGACGACGTGTACTCGTGCATTGCGTTGTGTGCGCAACGCATACCACAGACCGGAAAAAGCAAAACCAAAGCCAGCAATAAATTTTGCTAAGGAGCTTTTCTGGGGCTCTGGCGGTAGCGTTGGCATGCTCATAGCGGCACTACGCTTTCATTCCCATCATTTGTAGCAACGTTTGCTGCTTCTGTACCATGCTCTGGTAACCTGCCTCGCTCTGGTCATCATAACCCACGAGGTGCAATACCCCATGGGCGACGAGATAGAGCAGTTCATAGGCGGTACTATGACCGATATCGGCAGCCTGTTTGGCGACGGTAGGCCAGGAAATGACGATATCGCCTAGATTGGTAATCAACTCCGCTGGGGTGACAAACACTGGCGCAGTGCCCGTACTGCTTGCCTGCCCTGTTTCATCTTCGATGGGCTGCCATAGCTGCTCTAATGGAGCATTGACGAGGGGCTTCTCCAGTAGCGGAAACGAGAGTACGTCCGTGGGTTTGTTCTGCTGGCGATACTGTTTATTCATTTCGCGGATAGCATCGTCATCGGTAATGAGCAGTGTCAGCATAACGGGTTGCGTTACCCCTACCAGTTGTAAGGTATTATTGATCAACAGGTCGAGTTTGAGCTTGCTCACTATCTGTTCAATGGCCTTGTTTTCATCGTCATTACCAGCACTAATATAAAGCTCAATTTGTGCATTTTGTTCTTCCATAAAACCTCAATCAACTTTTTTTAATAGCTTTTGGTAGCTTTGTTGCCTGTCTGCCGAAGGCGAACATGAACACAATAAAACCAAAGACGAGAATGCTGAAAAGGCTAATGGTGCGGTCTAACAGAATTGCTGCGGTCGCTAGGCTCAGTGCATTCGGCGTACCCTGCGTAAAGAGGGCAATCATCGCCAACATTCCCCCTTCGACCAGACCAACACCTCCCCCTGTAAATGGCACGACAGTCAATAATGCCTCACCGAGGGCGATGAATATTGCCGCCGTAATGATGTGCAAGCTATCGCCACCGATCAGGTGCAGTGCGATAGCCACGAAAAAGAAACGGAACGCTTCACACGCCCACACCGCTACCGTCAGACCTGCCAGCGTGGGCAGCCGCCTGAACGAGCCAAGTGTTCCCTCCCGGAAATGCGTGTAATGGTCGCGGAAGCGCAACGGTATGCGCCTGGCAATCTGCGTCGGGAATTTTCGGATAACCAACAGCACAGCAATACCAGCCACGACAGCAACCAGCGTTATTTCCAACCCAATGCGTAACTGCCAGGGTAGGTTGGAATGCAGACTGATAATCAGTGCCGAGATGAACAGCAGCAGTAAAACGGTGAGGTCGAGGAGACGCTCGGCGATAACCGTCCCAAAACTGCGCGATGCTGAAACACCGATCTCCTGGCGCAAGAGATAGGCTCGATAGAGATCCCCCAATTTGGCGGGCACAATGGCGTTCGCGAAAAAGGAAATGAAGACGATTTCCACCAACTTCCAGAAGCGCGGTAGCTCGACGCCCTGTGCTTTTGTAAAACCTACATTTTGCAGCAATAAGCGCCAACGTAGAGCACGCAAGGGAAAGGAGAGATAGTACATAACAAACGCGGCTAACAGGAAGGCGATATTGGCACTCTGTATCGCAGTCCAGGTTGTTTGTGGATCAATGTGTGATTTTTGTACGAAATAGACAATGGCAACAATGACAACAAGGAGTGGTAGCAGCGTGCGCCAATCTAGTAATCGCCTGCTTAAGGAGAGTTGTGTACGGGTAATTTCAGGTTCTTGTTCTTGAATGCCATCTCCGATGCTCTCATGTAGCAAGAAATCGCTCGTTTTTTTTCCCAAAGCCTCTGTTTGATTGTCATCTATTGGAGATATACTCATGTATTACATTTCTGCCTAAACATGCTTCTTCTCATCGTTGACACCATCGGCACCTTCGGCTGTTACTGCTGGTAGGCAAACGAGCGCGATGATGAGTAGCGCAATGAGATTGGTGACACTGTGTACATACAGATCATCCACGAGATTATGTACACAAACCGAGAGCAGAGCCGCTATTATACCAATGGCTAACGCTCGATCGTTGATGATCGCTAGTAAAGCACCGTAGATGCCCTTTGGTCGATAATATTTTGTCATGGTCACTGGTTGTAAAAGCAAGATGAACTTACTGCGCCAGCCCAGAGGGGCCGATACTTTGTCAGTAGGAGTGGTGCATAAAACTCTCGTTTGTACATATTTGCGGGTAACAGCGCGCAGTGCCCTGCCGCCCGCGACGAAGGTTGCCGTGAGGAAGAGTAGAAAAGCGATCAAGCCGAGGATACCAGTTTCCGCGGCGATATTGATGTAGTAGTTATGGGCATGTCCCAGGGAATTCACGAAAATAGTCAGGTAATAGTTCGGATAGGCATTGGGATAGTTGCCAATACCAACACCAAGCAGTGGATGGGTCATGAACATACGGATGCCGGCAATCCAGTGCGCCAAACGTTCCGCCGTCGAGTAATCCTGGGGACTAGGTGCAACAAAGGAGATCTGTTCTGTACCAAGTAGCTTGAAAACTGGCGTGAGGATATATGTTGGTATCCATCCAGCGAAGAATAGCTCCATAAAACCTACCAACGCCAATACTAGCAGGGCGATTGGCTTACGCAGGCGCGGCATACCGACAATTGCTATAAAAACGAGTGCAGCGACGAGGGCGATTTCCGCGCCTCGTGATTGTGTCAAATAGATGGTAATGGCCAGCAATGCTGCCGCTAATCCTGCAAGAATACGCGTCAACATGGTGCTACCAAGGAGCGCCAGTGCCAACATAATGCACAGGGAAATATTAATGTATCCCGCGTAGGGATTGGGTTGCCCGAATGTGCCATAGACCCGTAAACTGGTGTCGCGAATAAATGACTGTGGCCCCAGGTTAAAGAAAGCCTGGAAAAAGCCATACAATCCTTGCGAGACGCCAGCGAGGCAGATCATGACAACGAGCATCCAGAGCTGTCGCCGTGTGCGAATATACTGGGTTCCCACGAGAATCAGTACTAGAAATTCTAGCCACTTGCTGATCTCTTTCAGGCTAGAGCTGATACTGATAGCGGCAGACATAGAGAGCAGCATGGTGCCGAGCAAGGCCAAGATGGCCAAAAGCAGATAGATGGGCGCATGAAGAGTGGTACGGTCTCGCGGCCCTCTGTCATAGCTGGCGGCCCCTGAGCGATCATAGCTCAGCATAGGATGCATTGCATAGCTCATCAACCAGCCAATACTGAGCATGAGGACGAGGATATCAGCACTATTCAAGTTTAGGCCCGCGACAGTCAGTGTATCCAGCGAACCCCAGGGAACAGCAATTGGCATGAGATAAAGGGCAACACGAGGGCGCAGAATAATCCAGATCAATAGCATCAGGTAGAAAGGCAAGCGTATATTCCACGGCATGGGCAGGGCAATGAAGAGGAAAAGAGCACACAATCCTCCCAGCAAACCAACGAGATTTGCTGTCGTGGCGTTTTCACGTAAAAAAATAAGCAGTGGTTGAAACCACGAGTCCGCACGGCTTCTCGCCAATCCACTTATGCCAGGATTTTTCATATCCTTTAGTCTATTTCTAACAGTCTATAAGCTGTATTCATTCAGTGCTTTATTTCTCTTCAAATGAGTTGCCGCCTACGGCGGCAGGGGAGAGAGGAAAAACTAGGGCGCAGCCCTAGAACCCAGTCAAGGGGTTGCACCCCTTGCATCCCTGCTTTACAAAGATCAACGGTGTGCCAGTTGCCATCACAAGATAGTAGTAGGTTGCGTCACATAGTTGCTGAACCACTCGATGGTACGGCGTAGACCAGCCTCAATACCGATCTTTGGCTGCCAACCCAGGACTTGTTGGGCTTTTGTGATATCCGGTCGACGTCGCTCCGGGTCATCAACGCGGTTTGGCTCAAAGATAATGGAGGAAGATGCTTCACACAAGCGAATAATGGTATGGGCATATTCGAGGACGGTTTGTTCTTCGGTGTTGCCGAGGTTGAATACTTCGCCCGCCGTGTGTTGCGTAAACATAGCCCGCATCAATCCCTCTACCAGGTCGCTCACATAGCAGATGCTGCGAGTAATGCTACCATCGCCGTAGATAGTCAGAGGCTCATTGCGCAGGGCCTGCGCAATAAAGTTGGGAATCATGCGCCCATCGTGGATCTGGCTATTAGGGCCATAGGTATTGAAAATACGCACAATACGTGTATTCATTTGGTACTGCCGGTAATATTCCATGGTTAAAGTTTCGCCCAATCGTTTGCTCTCATCGTAGCAGGCGCGTGGCCCGATGGGATTGACATTGCCCCAGTAATCTTCACGTTGCGGATGCACAAGTGGATCACCATAAGCCTCGGATGTCGAGGCGACCAGAAACATAGCATTCTGCCTTTTGGCCTGTTCTAGCAACAAGTACGTACCATGGCTATTCACGAGAATAGTTTCGATGGGATGATCCATATAGCCTACAGGACTAGCCGGGCTGGCAAGATGAAAGAGAGCGTCCGCCACAAAATCAAATGGTTTTGTCACGTCTTGCTGCATAAAGACAAAGTGTGGATTATTGCGTAATGGCTCAATATTGCGCTCAGAACCAGTAATAAAATTATCAACACATAACACGCTATGCCCTTCATCTAGCAGACGTGCGCAGAGATGAGAGCCAATAAAACCTGCTCCGCCAGTAACTACAACTTTCAACTAAGTAGACCTCCAAGTCCTGTACACGTACATTCTATCGTATGCTGGATATTCTAAAATTGAAACTTTTTGTTATTATACCTTATAAGTCGAGACGGTTTGGCGTCTCAATGGTAACGACTTAAATCGTGATATGCTATTATGGATAGCTACCAACATCTTATTGTATTGTATTACCAACGAAGCAAAGCAAAGGAGTGTGAAGATGGCTCTTATCCTCTCCCGTGACGATGTCCAGCGTTGTTTGACGATGCCAGAGGCCATCGAAGCTATGGGTGTTGCCTTCCGTGCTTTGAGTAGCGGTCTGGTCCATGTACCGCAACGTTCGGCTAGCAATCTGCCAGATAATGGCGTAGTCCTGCTCATGTCTTCGCTTTTACAAACGACGGAACCTCCGGCAATTGGCATTAAAGTTATCACGGTGATGCCAGGCAATTCGTTGCGGAATTTGCCACGCAGTTATGCTTCCCTCCTCCTATTGGATGCGCAGAGCGGCAAGACGCTGGCGATTATGGAAGGTGGCTGGTTGACGGCCCTGCGCACGGGGGCGGCATCCGGTTTCGCTACTGCTCTTTTAGCGCGTAAGGATGCTCATGTACTCGCGCTCTTTGGCGCCGGGGTGCAAGCTCCCATGCAGGTGCTTGCAATGCATACCGTGCGACCGTTGAGCGAGGTACGCGTAGTCAACCAGAATGATGACCACTATCAGCAGCTTGTTGCAACACTGCAAACAGCGTTAGGGACAACCTGTCCGCCAATCTATCGCGCTGCGACGAGCAGGGAGGCTCTGGCAGGTGCTACGCTCGTTGCTTGTGCGACTGCCTCCACCACTCCGCTCTTCTCATGGCGCGAAGTTGCTCCGGGGACGCATATGAATGCCATCGGTGCTTTTACCCCTGAAATGTGCGAGGTGGACGCGGAAACGCTGGCCCACGCCCACATCGTAGTTGACCAGCGCGAAGCCGCATTCATCGAGGCGGGAGATTTGCTACAGGCCCTCGCCTCTAAGCACATTACAGGCCCCAATACCTGGACTGAGATTGGCGAGCTAGCACTAGGGAAGGTTCCCGGTCGCCAAGCAGAGGACGAGATTACTGTTTTCAAATCGGTAGGAGTAGCTGTTCAGGATGTTGCCGCTGCATGGCAGGTGTATGCTAATGCTCGCTCCAAGGGTATTGGTATCGAGATCGAAGTGTAATGTCTTACCCCTGTTTGCGTTTCCAACGACGATACATGATTTCATCACCCCAACTCAGGAATCCGGCGGTGGTAAAACCATGCACAATGATTACGGCGAGCAAGGAGCGCGGTGCAGGCTGGGCGATATAAAGAATGCTGAAGACCAGTCCTGCTAGCCCAACCCCGCCCACGCTGCTCCAACTCCACTTACCCAGCCGATGATAGAGCGTGTAGGCGGCTGAACTCACGAGCCAGCCCCAACCAATCCAGCCAGTCCATTGTGTGACCACCGCTAGCATAAATCCGCGAAAAAAGAGTTCCTCGACTGGCCCATTGATGAAAAGATAGTAAAAACCCTGCACAAAATGATCGTTGAGCGTAGGCCAGCGGAACCAGGGACCCACAAAGAGAATACGATAGGTCGCGGCAAACAGCGCCATACCTATCCCGATAGCCAGGCCGAGCACGAGTTGTAGCGGCACGTTTCCCCATGTTAGCCCTAAAAACGCCAGCGGCAGGTGAAAGACGAAGATATAGAGGAATGGGACAAGCCCCATGGGTATGATGCGCATCAATACATCGGGCCAAAGCCAACGCCAGGTACTGGCAACGGTTGAGCGTACAATGGTAGAGGATTTCTCGGACGACACGTTAGTTCCTCTCCTAGTTGACACTTCCCCGCTTAAAAGACGGGGAATTCTTCTTTCATCCAGCCCGCTTGCCCGTCTTCTTTGCAGAGAGACGGGTAGAGGTGGTCTGTCCAGAAGCGTTACGTGGGGCTTGCGCCTCACCCGTTGCTGCCTGCCCGACAGTACAGTATGCTTTTTCAAGGATGTTCTTCGCCGCATTGTGGTCGCGGTCAAGGACCAGCCCACAGCCAGTGCAGCTATGCGTTCTGACTGAGAGACTTTTCTTGATACGCCTTCCACAAGCACTACAATCCTGACTCGTGAACGCTGGCTCAACCGCTATCACGGGAATGTTGTGCATCTGTCCGTAGGCGTTGAGCCATAGTAGGAACCGTCCCCACGCGGCATCACTGATGGATTTCGCAAGGGAGTGGTTCCGCACGAGGTTGCGTATCTTCAGGTTCTCATAGGCAATCAAGTCGTGAGACGAGATCAACGCGTTTGCCGTTTTGCGGGCAAAATCTTCACGCTGCCTACTGACTTTGAGATACGCCTTTGCCAGTCGCTTTCTGGCTTTGTTTCGGTTGGCTGACTGCTTTTGTGTGCGCGAGAGCCGCCTATGTAGTGTCTTCAGTCGCTTTTCCGCTTTGCGCAAGTGGCGCGGGTTCGCAACCGTATTGCCCTCGCTATCAGTCAAGAACTCTTTCAAGCCCAGATCGATACCAGCATGTTTGCCCGTTAGGATATGCTCGATCTTGCGCTCTGCTTGAACGGCAAATTGGCAATAGAATCCATCAGCCCGCTTGAGAATGCGAACACGTTTGATCTGCTTTGTCGGGAACGTTTCAATGTCACGCGTGCCAATGAAGCGCAAGCGGCCTATGCCACAGCCATCCGTGAAGGTGATGTGCTTGCCATCGGGTTCAAGTTTCCAGCTCGTTTGCTTGTATTCCACCGAACGGTTATCACGCTGGAAACGGGGATAGCCCTTCTTCCCTGGCTGGTGCGTCTTGCAGTGGTCATAGAAACGGGAGATGGCAAACCACGCTCGATCTGCTGCGGCTTGACGGGCTTGGGAGTTGAGACGTGCGGCAAAGGGGAAGTCTTTGGCCAGCACCGCACAGTAGCATTGCAGATCATTGCGGCTGATACCACGAGTATCCATCCACAGGCGCAAGCACTTGTTACGGATGAATTGTGTTACCCGTATCGCTTCCTCAATGGCCGTGTATTGTGCTGTGTTGCCGTGCAACTTGTACTCGTAGATCAGTATTAGCTCTTACTCTGCCTCTCAATATACGTTTGTATGGTGTCCTGACTGACAAATCCGGCGGTACTATAAAAGGTTGAGCGCGTCCACAGAGAGGGCATTCGGCGCAATGCGGGAAACGCTTCCCTCAGATCGTGCGATAAACGCCCCTTGATACGTCGTGCAATATCGGTTGGAAGGGTATACGGGTTGGTTTGAATGAAGAGATGGACATAATCGGGCTGGATTGCCAGTTCGACCATGTGCCAGCCGTTCTCTTGTGCGACCTCTTGTAAGCAGTCATGCACTGGCCCTACCAGTACCTTTTTGCGCCTCTTCGGACAGAAGATGATATGGTAGAGGATAAGATGAACCGTATGATGTTCGTGAATATATTTCTCATCCATGTAGATAAATATAGCGGATACAACGTATACTGTCAACAGGTTCTCCGCCTATCATGCCCCAGAAAGTAGGGCTATTCATCCCCCGCATGAATGACGGGGGCTTTCTGGCCCGTCCAATGTAATATATGCTAGCGTTACTTGTCCAGGTGTGCCAGGCCTTTTTCGACCTCTTGGCGGCTCAATCCGCCAAGCTGCAAGTCGGTATCATTTTTCTTGAGGAGCCGTTGGTAGAATGCTTTGCCTGGCGCGATCAACTCCTGCGCCGTAGGCTCGTCGCTTTCCACGATGTCGAAAAGCATCTCCTCGGCTTTGCTATACTTACCAGTTAATTCAAAATAGCGGAACAGTTCGACCTTTGTTGGAAGAGGAAGTTCAAATTCCTC
The DNA here is from genome assembly GCA_038209195.1 of Ktedonobacterales bacterium. GTDB lineage: Bacteria > Chloroflexota > Ktedonobacteria > Ktedonobacterales > Ktedonobacteraceae > JBBQXY01. The sequence continues at coordinate 61,654 of JBBQXY010000007.1, forward strand.
CAACTTTTGCAGGATATCCTCGATGGTTGTAGCAATATCCAGGTCTTTGATCTCTTTATCATGAAACGAGGCTACAAGGAAAAAGTATAATGCCTTCACATAGCGATAATAGCTCTCATCCGGCTTACCCATTTCCGCGTAGATATCACCCTCCTCTTTGAGAAGCACAGCGATCCAGAGGCATTTTTCTAGATTCAGCCTGTCTAAGGGCGAGATTAACTTGAGCAACATTTCTTCCGAGGCGGAATTGACGAAGTGGGTGGTCATGCCGACGGATTGCAAAAACAACTCGTCGGTATTGATCAATGCCTCTTCGTATTTATTGTTTTGCCTCAAGTGCATGATGATGGCTAATGTTCTGCCAAATCGCTCAGCCATCCTCAGAATATAATCTTTATTGTACATGCTGCATACTCTTTGCTTTCGCGCTGCCGGAGATAGCGAACGAGAATGTGTTGTGTGGCAGAGCTTTTGCAATTTGATCTACAAAAAAGCTCTGCCACACAACAGTCATAGATGGGTAGTTGCCCGCGCCACGGCGAAGGATTATTATGCCAAACGGGCTATTGCTTGATCGATACGAGCCATGCTGCGCTCGCGACCGAGCACTTCCATCATTTCAAACAAAGGTGGCGTGGCAGCGCGTCCGCTGACGGCAACACGAATGGTGCCAAACAGTTGCCCCGGCTTGAGGCTCATGGTAGTTGCCAGTTCACGCATGGCGGGTTCCATCACGCTGTGCTCCCACGATGTCAGGCTATTGAGTAGATCAAGCGTCTGCACCAGAGCAGCGTGCGTGCGTGACGCATCCATGCCTTTTTGTATGAGCATGGATGTTTCGTAGCCGAGATCATCGCTGTAGAAAAACGAAACAACATGTGCAGCCTCGCCCAGTGTCTTTAACCGCTCGTGTTCCAGGTGTAGTACTCGCTCGGTATACTCGCGGTCTATTGGACGCCGAATGCTGTCTGGTAGACCACCATCGGCCTCTGGTCGCTCCATAAAGGGAATCGTTCGACTGACCAACTCCTCTAACGACAACTGGCGAATGTAATAGCCGTTCATCCAGAGCAGTTTATCAGCGTCGTAGATGCCGCCTGAAAGGCCCATCCGCTCTAACGAGAAGTTCTTGATCAGCTCCTCCGTCGTGAATATCTCGGTTTTATCGTCATAAGACCAGCCTAGCAGTGCCAGGAAATTAAACACCGCCTCCGGTAGATAGCCTTGTTGCTGGAAATCGCCCCATGCAGGCGCACCGCGCCGTTTGCTGAGCTTCTTCTTATCCTTGCCCAGAATATTGGGGACATGGTAGATGAGTGGCTCTTCCCAGCCCAGAGCCTGATAAATTTGTACGTGCCGTGGTGCGCTGGAAATCCATTCTTCGCCGCGCAAGACATGGGTAATCTCCATCATATGATCATCGACAATATGCGCGAGATGATAGGTGGGCAAGCCATCCGTCTTGAGTATGACCGTATCATCGATATCGCTATTCTTAAAGGTAACGGTACCGCGCAGACCATCACGCACGACGGTCTCGCCCTCCAATGGCATCGTAAAGCGTACGACCCACGTCTGCCCAGCCGCCTCGTTAGCAGTTCGCTCCTCGTCGGTCAGGTAGCGACAATGGCGATCATAGCGCGGCGGAAGTTTCTGTGCCTCCTGCTCTTTGCGCATCCTGTCCAATCGCTCTGGCGTGCAGTAGCAGCGATAGGCGTGACCGGAGGCGATCAGTTGATGGGCATACTGCTGATAGAGGGCTTTGCGCTCGGTCTGATAGTAAGGGCCAAAGGGGCCACCATATAACGGCCCTTCGTCAATATCCATCCCCAGCCATTGGAGACCTTCAATGAGGTTATCAACCGCGCCTTCCACGGTTCGTGCAACGTCTGTATCTTCAATGCGCAGGATAAACTGTCCTCCGCAGTGGCGTGCATAGAGCCAGCTAAACAGGGCGGTACGAAAGCCGCCAATATGCTGAAAGCCGGTGGGACTAGGAGCATAGCGCAGACGTACCATCTTACCGTGTGGCATTGCCTGCTCCTCCTTTGAATGCTGCTCAACTTGTGTCATGAAAACAACCCTTCTCTTCTTCAACACGAAATGTATTGCCTTATTCTAACATAGCATGCCAACGATGTGTAGGAGGATAGAAAGACCTTCCCGCTATTATCATTCTACCCGTTGTGTGGTATCTTAGAATGACTGGCCTAGATACGATGTATGAACACGCGAACGTAGAATACAGCGAAGCATGATGAAAGCACACGCCAATATATGAAGGTGAATGTATGAGCAAAGCGCGAGCAATGCTACGTCGATACAAGGAAGTGAAACTTCTATCCTGGCTACCAATACTAGTCCAATTGGCTGTACTCGTCGTAGTTGCAATTGCGCTCCTTCTGCCAGCCCCTTTCGTCCCGTACCAGTTGCCCGCGGGCAGGCCGGGAAGCGATATTATGATCAGCAGTTGGCCTACCGCGCTATTAATCCAACGCACTTTCGCGCAGTCACACCGATTGGCATTGTGGAACCCGTATTACGGCGGCGGTCAGCCATTGGCTGCTGATCCACTTGCCGCGCTCTTTTACCCACCAACGTACCTGGTCCTCTTCCTCTCACTTCGCCGCTATTTCCTCCTGCTCATGTTCGGGCACCTGGTGTTTGCAGGCCTGGGAATACTTCTCCTGGCGCGTCGTGCGCTTGGATTGCCGCGTTTCGCCGCGCTGGTGGCGGCAGTGAGTTACATGGCGACGCCGCGACTGATCAGCCACCTTGGTGCTGGACATATAACTATCGTTCAGACCGTTGCATGGTTCCCCTGGCTTGCTTTAACATGTTGGGCAACGGTAAAAGAATCGCGCTATGGAGGCGTGCTGCTTGCGCTGTGCCTCGCGCTGACTTTGCTGGCCGGTCATCCGCAAATGGCATACTACGGTCTGTTGATGACCGCCGGGCTGGCGGTCTGGCTTCTCGTGAAGCGTTGGTGGCTGGAGGGCTATCGGGCTCTACTCAAACCAGTTATGAGCTTAATAGCGGCGGGTGTGATCGGAGCCTTGTTGGCGGCAGTCCAATTGGTGCCGCTGATGGAATTTACTGCTCGCTCAACGCGCCAGCTCTCGGTGAGTTCCCAGGATACCTATCCGTTGCAGAGCTTCCTTTACGAGCTGATCAATCAGCAGCCGAGGCTCAGATTGCCCTGGGAGGGTATGATTACGCCCGGTCTGGTCGTCCTTGCCCTGGCTCTGCTTGCGTTAGCGACACAGTGGCGTAAGGCCTGGCCTCTGCTTCTTGGAGTTGTGTTAGTAGCCGGGCTTGCCATGGGCAACTCTTCGTTCTTCTACCTGCTTGTCGCGCGGATACTGCCCGATTTCGATCTCTTTCGCGGTCTTGCCCGCATCTGGTTCATCGCACTTGTTGCGATCTCGCTACTAGCCGGGCTTGGTGCCGAAGCACTACTCAAAGGTGTGCAGCGCATCTCGTCTCGTGGAGCAGTCGCTACTGGTTTCTTCCTTGTCCTTATTGTTGCACTTACGCTTGTCGTGACCGATAGTGGCTACGCCCAGTCCTACGATGTGCGCGAGGCCACCATTCCTTCTGCGCTTGCACGCACGGCGGCACATTGGGCTGGCTCTGGGCGGATCTATGGCGTGCAGGAAAACATTCTACAAGTCAGTGCGGTGCAGTTACAGGTACGCCTCGCCGATGGCTGGGATCCCCTCTTGATCGAGTCCTACGTCTCTTTTATGCAACGCGCTGGCGGTTATACCACGCAAGAAAGCTATCAGCTCCACATTCCAGCCGGTGATGGGCCTTCTGTTAAACCGAATGCCCTGCTGCTTGGTTTGATGGATGTGAGCATTGTAATATCGCGGAGGCCGCTGATCGATCCACGTCTGGTGCTGGTGGGGAAAGTGGATGGCACGCTGATCTATAAGAATACGGACGATGCTGGCCCTGGCTATCTTGTGAGAGCAGGGGGTGGCGGTGATCCGCCATCGCTTGACCTGATGCAGCGGCTCGACGGTGCCGTGCGTACCATCACTCAAGCACCTGAGCAAGATACATTCACCTTCTCCACCAGTACAACAGCCTATTTTGTTATTGCTACGCCAGCGTTTCCCGGTTGGATCGCCACCCTGGACGGACGTCCCGTACTCATTCAGCAGATCTCAGGACTGTTGCCGGCGATCAAGGTTGGAGCTGGAAGGCACACTCTGAGCTATACGTATGCCCCATCATCTGTGCGCCTCGGTGCCATACTCTCGGTGATCAGTCTTTTGACCGCCCTTGCGTGGCTCATTGCGAGTATGGCAGACCTACTTGGTTTTCATAAGATGGGATGGAATATGTTTGGTGCTCCTCGAACGGAAAAAAAAGCTGATAGACTAACTCGAAAATAAACTGTTGGCAAATCTTTGGAAAGAAGTAGCAGAAATTATGCGAAATCCACTTTTTCGTTTGCTGCCTGAAACAGCCTCCCTTTCTTCTGGAGGCGTCCTGCATCTAGCGGGTTATCCTGTTCCTGATCTGGCCGAGAAATATGGAACGCCCCTATATATTTTTGATCGCTTGACGATCATTAACGCTTGTAAGAGCTATCAGCAAGCGTTTCAGCGGCACTTTACAGCCTCTGCAACAGAAATACTTTATGCTTCCAAAGCATATCTCGCGCCACTCATAGCACGGGTATTGGCTGAACAGGGGATAGGATTGGACGTTGTCTCAGGAGGTGAGTTGCAAGTTGCCAAGCGGGCAGATTTTCCGCTCCACCACATTTCGTTTCATGGCAATAACAAATCTGTGGATGAGCTGTGTATGGCATTGGACATGGGGGTAGGGCGCATCGTCCTGGATAATTGGAGCGAATTAGAGACTCTGACGCGCCTGGCTAGCCAACGAGGAATGCAGCCAGGCGTGTTAGTACGAGTGGCACCAGACGTACATACTGATACCCATCGTTATCTGCAAACGGGCCACGCAGCCTCGAAATTTGGTTTCGCTCTGGGCAATGGGGAGGCCAAATCAGCTATGTTGCGTATCATCGCTGAGGGAAAATTGCGTCTGTTGGGCCTGCATGCCCATAGCGGCACAATGTTGCGCGAGGTACGACCATACCAGGAGAGTTTAGAGCGGTTACTCATGCTCGCGGGCACAGTCAATGCTGAAACACAGTGGTGGCCAGCAGAGATAAGCCCTGGCGGTGGCTGGGCCATTGATACGTCGGAGGAGCTAGCTACTCAAGGAGTTGAGGTGTTGGCTCAGGCTCTACAACAAAGCATGGAGCGCGGCTTACAAGCTCTTGGTAAAAACTTGCCAGCTCCAAAATTGATCATCGAGCCGGGGCGCTCAATTATTGCTCGTGCTGGTGTAGCGGTCTATCGTGTGGGGGTACGCAAGCCTACGCCGGGAGGAGTTACGTATGTATTCGTAGACGGGGGGATGGCAGATAATATTCGGCCTGCCCTCTATGGTGCTCAGTATACCGCGTTCGCGGTGGAACGGGCCAACGCTCCGTTAGTAGAAGATGTTTGTATTGCTGGTCGGTATTGTGAGTCGGGGGATATACTGATTGAACATGTCATGGTACCCACGATGCAAGAGGGAGACCTGTTGGCTTTACCAACGGCTGGAGCCTACTGCTTGCCGATGGCGAGCAATTATAACCTGGTGCCGCGTCCAGCCGTAGTATTGGTAGACGAAGAAACGGTGCAGCTCATGGAGCGGCGCGAAACCTACGAAGATATATTGTCGCGCTATCCGCGTGAAGCATAAGCTATGAGCTACTTTCTTCTCTGGCTCAAATAGGGTAAACTGTAAAGAGAAAAGTCGTGGTATGAATTGGACGCGTCCTGTTTTTGGCATAGAAAGCAGTGAAAAAAGATGAAATGGCAGCAACCACAAGATAACACGTACGGGAATATAGATGAACACGACGCACCAACCGAACCAATGACGCCAATTTACCCATCGCCATCAGCCCTTACTATACCCAACGGCGTTCCCACCGTTGATAGCCGGGGTATTCCAATGCCCATACCGCATGAACGCCCCTTCCCATTCCAGGATATGCAGCAAAACCCAGCCCCTTTCGAAGCCGTAGTACCGGTCTACCCAGTGTTACCGCCAGTCCCTAAAAACGCCAAAAAGAGTAAGCGACCAGCCGGTGGTGCCATTCCCGAGTATCCTGTCCAGCCAGCAGGAATTGAAGGTATTGCAGGTACTCCAGGTGCAAATAAACCTGTTTCGCCAACACAACACAGACAGAGTGCTTTGCCAGCGCTGGTGGGCTTGTTCTTTGTCATGGTACAACTGTTGTTGCTCGTGCGCTTTGTGTTGAGGCTATTGAATTTTTCAGGGAACGTGCAATGGACGGGTACCATTTATGCCATCAGTGGTATATTCGTGCTGCCGTTTCGTCTGCTTTTAGAAAATATAAACTTCCCCATTCCAAATACACTGGAAATATATACCTTGATAGCAATCCTCGTCTATGGCTTGCTGTCACGTCTCATCGTGCGCTTGTTGAAGGTTATACTTCGCTAACGACCGTCTACTCAGTTTCCGTGAAAAGGCGTTGGAAGTCACCATCAAAAGCTTGGAGAAAAAGATGCATGTCCAAGACGTCATCAGGGGTAACGAGTGCGCCAGGTAACGGTGTCTCCGGCAAGGCGGGGAAAGCTGGTCTGGGTTCCTCTGGCATAGGTGTGGTTGGTGGTTTAGAAAGACGGTAACTGGTTACGCGTTGACGTCCCTGTAATTGTGGTGGAAACTTAACAACGTAGGTGTCTTTCTGTGTGCAGTCTATGCAACTAATCATCACCATCCATACTTCGCTGCGACGAGCCAGTACCAGCATATTATCTGGCTCGTAGGGGCGACCACATTGCAGACAGTGCTGCTCCATAAACAGTCTTCGTATAATACGCTCCTGCCCATCCATCTACTTAACTCTTTCCGATTTACTCTTTTCCAAATTCATCCAATACATCCAAACTATTGATAAAGTCGCGGTATGCGTCGAGATTGTCTTGATCTGACTCTTTTCTATCTCTGCGCTGTTCGGCCTTTGAAAGCGATTGCTCATCATTGGATTCCAGAGCTACACCTGCTCGCTCAAGCACACTGTCTTCGACGAAAATCGGTGTCTTTGCACGAACGGCTAGCGCGATCGCATCGCTGGGCCTGGAGTCAACTTCAACGTGCCGACCTGCGACATCTAACACGAGTCGTGCATAGAAGATGTCATCAATCAAGTCAGAAATGACAATACTAACCATTTTTGCACCCAAATCCCCTATCACATTTTTCAGCAAGTCATGTGTTAATGGGCGAGGTGAGGTCGTACCTTGAAGTTCAACAGCAATTGCATAAGCCTCCGCATGCGCTATCCAGATAAATAGATAGCGTTCTTGCTTTGTCGCTTTCAAGATGACCACTCGCTGCTGCGTGGCCAGATTTATTCGCACGCTTTCAACTGTCATCTCAACCATAAATGAACTCCCTCTTGTATATCTGGGGTCCGTCGTGTTTCTGACGCCTATTTCGTGAACGTAATTATCCATGGGTTCAGAATGGTGTTACCCCTGAACGCTCTAGCACCCTCTCCTCAACAAAAACAGGTGCTTACGCACGGCCAGTGTCAAGTTACTCACACGTTTAACGTCTCCATTGTACACTTATCCACGGGTCTGACGCAAATAAGCAACCGGCTTTTCAGCAAGTCCATCAGCGCATAGCTAGCAGAAAGTGCCTTCATGTTTCGCTCCCATTCGAGTATAGCAAAACGCGCCCATTATTCCAAGTCCCAAAAGGAGGGAAATTCAAATCCGAAATAATATTCGGAAAATTCGTTCGACAAAATACTTGAAATGTAAGACTTGATGTGCTATTATTAATTTGAATAATCGTTCTACTTTTGGGTAGTGTGGAAAATTTTACAGCCTATTTCAGAAAGGCGGATACAAGCTCTATGTCATCAGAACAAGCAAGCGACATACAACGCAGAATGTATGCATTCATAGCCAGTTATATGAAGAAGGAGGGCATGCCTCCTACCAATCGTGAGATTGGGCGTGAGTTGCAGATTGCCAGCACAGGACATGTAGATTATCATCTCACCATGTTGGAGAAAAAAGGGATGATTTCGCGTCAACCGAAAAAGAGCCGCGGAATCAAGCTCATGAAGCCGTCCTCAGGCATTCTTGTGATGGGCTCTATTGCCGCTGGTCAACCCCTGGAAATTGCCTCTGACCCTGATCAGATGATTGATGTGGGACGTGAGATGGAACACGACAACACTTACGCCTTGATCGTGAAAGGCCGCTCTATGATCGAAGATCATATCTGCGATGGTGATTATGTCGTCATCAAGCCGCAATCTACCTGCAATAACGGCGATATTGTCGTTGCTGTCCATTTTCAGCAGGGAAGTAGTGGGAGCGCAACACTCAAACGTTTCTTCCAGGAGAAGGAGCATAACCGCATTCGCTTGCAACCCGCGAACTCGGAGCTTGAGCCCATCCTCATTCCTAAAAGTGAGTGGGACGAGGAATGGCATGTGCAGGGAAAAGTTGTCGCCATCTTCCGCCAATGTAACGCCGCGTAGGCATCCCTCAACAATACTCATCTATAGAACTGATGTGGTTAGGTAAGCACCTTTTCGCAGGCACTTACCTAACCACATCACTACACCTCCTCGTGCTCTTTCGTGGTAACTCTGGTAATACCGCTCGTATCCTCTTGTACTCTTTGCACAATTATGGTATAGTCAGTTTAAGAAGAAATTCGTTTGCTCAAAACTGAAGTGATTTTGATGCCTTGATGTTGTGGCACAGAAAGGAAAGCACTCATATGAGAGCTGCCGCTGTGGCGTTGGTGTTGATTGTTGGTGCAGCAGTTGTCCTCTGGTACGGTAACACATTGAATTCATGGGTACTTGGTGGGTTGATTGGTGGGTTGGCGGCATTGCTTCTCAGTATTCCTATCTCCCTGACCCTTTTCTCCTATCTCTCACGTCGCCATGAAGAGCAACTTCAGGCTGAAGCACAAGAGGACATCGTCACCGTTCAGGAAGAAGAAGCCTACGACTCCATGCAAGCTCCCCCTGAAGTCTATGAGTCTGATGCTTACTTACTCACTCCTCCTGTTGAAAGATTAGCAAGAGAGCAGCGCACCGCCAATCGCAATCTTCCCGCACCTTCTGTGCCACGTTTGCCAGCCGCCCGACAGAACCAGTCGCAACTGGCCATGGAAAGACAACAGTATCGCCAGCGTGCCAATGACTACGCATCTGAACCGGAGCGGCAACAGAGACCAGCAAGTGGAGAGCGAGGGAGAGGCAATTCGGAGCAAATGCGCCGCCCTCTGCCTCCTAAGCCAGTACGTTATCCGGGTTTCCCTGGCTACCAAACAAATGCACAGCGCAGCTATCATCAGACTGCCGCTTTACGTGCTGCTCGTATGGAGGCGGCGCAACAACAAGATGGCGATACCTATGGCATGCCCCAGCAATTTAAGCGAGTACCAGCGGTGCGCTCTAATCAAAATGTTGCCAAAGTGCCACGAACTTCACGTCAGTTGCAGCCGTCGCAGCAAACTCCCAGCCATTATAGCCCAAAACGCACAGTGGAAGGTTCATCCTTACCGTCGAATGGTAATCGCGCCTTACCACGCCCAGGTGAAAGCCGCAACAACCAGACAACAGGGAATCTCTATCCCCGCCGACAAGAGCCTCAAACAGATAAAATTGATACAGGGTATCCGCAAAATCCACAAACAGATCAAATACGCCGCTCACCCCAAACAGGCCAGACCACCCGTAACCCACAGGTGGAACCGCAACGCCGCACCCCTGATTTCACGACGGGTAACCTGAAAGCACCACTTGTGCGACGCGCCCCCTATATGTATGAAGATGATCCGCTGCGTCAGGAATTGGCACAGCAAATAGACACCACAGGCATGCGCCGCCGCTCCTCCCGACCTTTGGATTATGAGAACGAAGAATAGTATGTGCAAGTTATAGTACTAAAAACCTCGAAGTGCTAGCCCCTTCGCGTAAATTATGCTAAGATACGGTAAACGTGTTGGATTGCGAAGGAGGCAAATTTATTGTTAACGCATTTAACTGATACACTAACTTTACTTATTACAAACCTTTATGTAACAACTGGCTTGATAGGCATCATACTTGCTATGGCTATCGAAAGTTGTTGTATTCCGCTCCCCAGTGAAATTGTCATGCCGCTTGCAGGTATTATGCTGGTAAGTGGAAAACTACTTCACGGAACAAATTTCCTTGTAGGTCTGGCCTTAATTGCGCTGGCCGGTGCCGTGGGTTGTTTAATTGGTTCGATCGCTGCTTACGGTATTGGCTATGCTGGTGGACGCCCCTTGATGTTGAAGTATGGTCGCTATCTGCTGATCTCACAGCACGATGCCGATAAAGCCGATCAGTTCTTCCAAAAATGGGGTAGTGCAACCGCTTTCTTCTCCCGCCTTTTACCGGTGATTCGTACATACATCTCGCTCCCTGCTGGTATCTCAAGGATGCCCTTTGTCAAATTTTGCATCTATACATTCGTTGGCTCTTTCCTGTGGAGTCTTCTGCTCGCGTATATTGGCACCATCATAGGTGGCAATCTGGCAACGTTGAGCCCCATTTTCCATAGCCTTGATGTTGTGATTCTCGTCGTATTGGTAGTGCTAGTTGCCCTCTACATCTGGCGACATATACGCAATGACCGCAAAGCGCGTGTAGCTCTTGCCACGAGCCAGGCAGCACCTACACAATCGCCTCCGCCACAACAAGCTTGGGGAGAGCAACCACCACAATACCAGCAGCCCGCGCAACCTCAGCCTCCACAAGGTTGGAACCAGCAGCCCGCTCAGCCCCCACAAGGTTGGAACCAGCAGCCCCCACAACAGTTTAAATCACCAGTATCACAGTCGGGTTGGAATCAGCCATCACCAACACCTTCACCACAGTCCCAGTCGCCACAACAAGGCTGGGGTCAACAGCCGCCACCAACATGGCCCACGCAAAATGGTGACAATGACCGCACAGTACGCCGTGGCTAGTGTTTTGTTAATCTTCATGTGAAGGGGTGGGGGGAATCCTAACATGTAGGGACGCCCCTTGTGGGCGTCCGGCCCCACCCAGCAATTGAACCTTGACAGTCCACTAATGCCCTTCATTTGACGAGCAGGGATGCAAGGGGTGCAACCCCTTGACTGGGTTCCAGGGCTGCGCCCTGGTTCTCCTCATTATGACGAGCAAGGATGCATTGGGTGCAACCCCTTGACTGGGTTCCAGGGCTGCGCCCTAGTCCTCCCTTCCTCCTCTGCCGCCGAAGGCGGCCAGTTAAGAAATGAGAGGCGAAAGGACCACAAAAATTGATTAGTTTGTAACGATTTTCTCTGGACGTAGCACAACAAGCACACGGCTGGGATCATTCACCACTCCTTGAACGCCCTGTTCAACTTTCTCTGCTGGCATATATTTCTTCATCACCATGCGCACAAGTTCAGCAAAATCGTGCTCAATAATTTCCGCTTTCCCATAAGCCGTCACATACTTATGTGTAGCAAAATCATCGACAATCAGTGAGATAGAGGGGTCTCGCTTGATGTTTGGATACTTAGCGCGATCTTTCGTCGTCGAAAAATAAAAGCATGTGCCATCCCAGGCATACCAGACAGTTGTGAGTTGAGGCCCGCCAACAACCCGGTTGATGCCCACAATGGCGTTGTTTGGCTTTGAAAGCAGTGTGTCCATCTCTTCAGATGTCATACGTATGTGTGCTCCATTTCATTAGAGTAAATTACCCGTTGTATACAGTATATCATAGCAAGAGATGGCGTATGACCGATGAACGATCTTTTCATTGCTCATGGAACCCACGGCACAAATCACACCCTCACATTCTCGCTAGCCTTGACCTCAATTTCAGGTTTCCTGG